>NZ_JWLG01000011.1:0-166927 GCF_000813905.1 Leisingera sp. ANG-M6 | reverse complement strand
TCACTCTTGTAGCTCATGGCCATCTCCCTGCTGCCATCCGTTCCGGTTCACTCCCCGCGGCACTTGTTGAGTGCGAGGCAAGATATATTCCTATTACTCAATTTATTTTCCTGACCGTCAACACCCTCCTGCCAGGTTTTCAGTGCAAAAGCGGGCATTTTCCGCATTTCCGCCGCCGATAGGAAACAGGCGGTTTTTCACCCGGGGTGAAAACGGCGCATATGCGGCAGGCGCTGCCGCAAACAAAAAGGGCCCGGGCAGAACCCGGGCCGTGCAAAGTCCGGCCCGAAAGCCGGACAGGGGAATCAGTGCCTAGATGTCCAGCGTGTTGTCCTTCTCCCAGCGGGAGAAGTGATTGACGAAGGAGTTCCACTCCTGCTGCTTCATCTTCAGGTAGGCAGCAGAGAACTCCTCACCCATCATCGCCTTCAAACCGTCGTCCTTGTCGTAGAAGCGCAGAGCATCCAGCATGTTCAGCGGCAGTTTCGGCGCATCGGTGATCTTGTGGCCCTCGGCATACATGTCGATGTCGTGGCGCGGGCCGGGATCGGCCTTGGAGCGGACGCCGGAAAGGCCCGCCGCAATGATCACCGCCTGCAGCAGGTAGGGGTTCACCGCCCCGTCCGGCAGGCGCAGCTCAAACCGGCCGGGGCCGGGGACGCGCACCATGTGGGTGCGGTTGTTGCCGGTCCAGGTCACGGTGTTCGGCGCCCAGGTGGCCCCGGACATCGTGCGCGGCGCGTTGATGCGCTTGTAGGAGTTCACCGTCGGGTTGGTGATCGCCGCCAGGGCGGAGGCGTGTTTCATAATACCGCCCAGGAACCAGCCGCCCTGCTCCGACAGGCCCAATTCGGCAATCTGGCCTGTGCCCTTTTCACCCGCAAAGACGTTGACCCGGGAATCTTTGCCCGGCGCATCCCAGACCGAGATATGGGCGTGGCAGCCGTTGCCGGTGAGACCTTCGACGGGTTTCGGCATGAAGGTGGCACGGAAGCCGTGTTTCTCTGCCACAGATTTTGCCATGAACTTGAAGAAGCTGTGCTTGTCAGCGGTCGCCAGAGCGTCGTCGAAGTCCCAGTTCATCTCCCATTGGCCATTGGCATCCTCGTGGTCGTTCTGATACGCCCCCCAGCCAAGTTCCAGCATGTAGTCGCAGATCTCGCGGATCACGTCATAGCGGCGCATCATCGCCTGCTGGTCGTAACAGGGTTTTTCTGCAGTATCGTGAGGATCGGAAATCTGCTCGCCGTCCGGAGTAAGCAGGAAGAACTCGGCCTCGATGCCGGTCTTCACATGCAGCCCTTCGTCCGCAGCTTCCTTGATCAGGCGGCGCAGCACGTTGCGCGGCGCCTGGGCCACGTCTTCGCCCTCCATGACGCAGTCAGCCGCCACCCAGGCGACCTCCGGCTTCCACGGCAGCTGGATCACCGAGGACGGATCCGGCACCGCCAGCATGTCCGGGTGCGCCGGAGTGAGGTCAAGCCAGGTGGCAAAACCGGCAAAGCCGGCCCCGTCTTCCTGCATATCCGCAATCGCCTGCGCCGGCACCAGTTTGGCGCGCTGGCCACCGAACAAGTCGGTGAAGGAGATCATGAAGTATTTGACGCCTTTTTCTTTTGCGAAAGCAGCCAGATCTGTGGTCATGGTCCTACTTCCTTTCCCTGTTGAACGTATTTCGGAAATGGGGCGCGAACCGTTGCCGGCCGCGCCCCGCCAATCGTCAGAACCCTGCTTTGCCCGGGTACCAGTCGGTGCCGGCCAGCGGCACCCGCGCCATCGCGGCGGCCTCCATGGTCAGGGCGCACAGATCCTCGGGCTCGAGGTTATGCAGGTGGTTGTGGCCGCAGGCGCGGGCAATGGTCTGGGCCTCCAGCGTCATCACCTTGAGGTAGTTGCGCAGGCGGCGGCCCGCATCAACCGGGTCCAGGCGCTTCATCAGTTCCGCGTCCTGGGTGGTGATGCCGGCCGGGTCCTTGCCCTCGTGCCAGTCGTCATAGGCGCCAGTGGTGGTGCCCAGCTTCTGGTACTCGCTTTCCCATTTCGGATCGTTGTCACCCAGCGCGATCAGTGCGGCGGTGCCGATGGCGACCGCGTCGGCGCCCAACGCCATCGCCTTGGCCACATCAGCGCCGGTGCGAATGCCGCCGGAGACCACCAGCTGAACCTCGCGGTGCACGCCCAGGTCCTGCAGCGCCTGCACGGCAGGGCGGATACAGGCGAGCGTCGGCAGGCCGACATGTTCGATGAACACGTCCTGGGTGGCAGCGGTGCCGCCCTGCATGCCGTCCAGCACCACAACGTCAGCACCGGCCTTCACCGCCAGCGCAGTGTCGTAATAGGGGCGTGTGCCACCGACCTTGATGTAGATCGGCACCTGCCAGTCGGTGATCTCGCGCAGCTCCAGGATCTTGATCTCCAGATCGTCCGGGCCGGTCCAGTCCGGGTGGCGGCAGGCGGAACGCTGGTCGATGCCTTTCGGCAGAGTGCGCATTTCCGCAACCCGGTCAGAGATCTTCTGCCCCAGCAGCATACCGCCGCCGCCCGGCTTGGCGCCTTGGCCGACCACAACTTCAATCGCGTCGGCCTTGCGCAGGTCGTCCGGGTTCATGCCGTAGCGGGACGGCAGATACTGGTAGACCAGCTTGGTCGAATGACCGCGCTCTTCCGGGGTCATGCCGCCGTCGCCTGTGGTGGTCGAGGTGCCCGCAGCCGATGCGCCGCGGCCCAGGGCCTCCTTCGCCGGACCCGACAGCGCGCCAAAGCTCATGCCGGCGATGGTGATCGGGATATCCAGCTCAATCGGCTTCTTGGCGAAGCGGGTGCCCAGCGTCACCTTGGTCTCGCATTTCTCGCGGTAGCCCTCCAGCGGGTAGCGCGAGATCGAGGCGCCAAGGAACAGCAGGTCGTCGAAATGCGGCACCTTCCGCTTGGCGCCGCCGCCGCGGATGTCATAGATCCCGGTGGCCGAGGCGCGGCGTATTTCCGCGTTGATGGGGTTGGAGAAGGTCGCCGACTGGATCGGGACCGTACGGGGGATGTTATTGCTATCCATGTCTTTTGATCCCTGTCCTTAGTACGCTTGCGCGTTGTCGACGTCGAAGTTGTAGAGCTTGCGGGCGGAGCCGTAGCGCTTGAACTCTTCCGGCTTGGCGTCGGCGCCTGCACGGGCCAGCAGATCCTTCAGGATCTCGATGTGCTCGGGGCGCATTTCCTTTTCGATGCAGTCCGCACCCAGGCTCTTGACCGAGCCGCGCACAAAGAAACGCGCCTCGTAGCAGCTGTCGCCCAGCGCATCGCCGGCATCGCCCAGCACCACCAAGTTGCCGGCCTGCCCCATGAAGGCGCACATATGACCGATGTTGCCGTGCACAACGATGTCGATGCCCTTCATTGAGATACCGCAGCGTGACGAGGCATTACCCTTGATCACCAGGAGGCCGCCGTGGCCGGTGGCCCCGGCATACTGGCTGGCGTCACCCTCGACGATCACGGTGCCGGACATCATGTTTTCCGCCACACCGGGCCCGACCGAACCCTCGACCCGGACCGTCGCCTGCTGGTTCATGCCGGCGCAGTAGTACCCGGTGGAGCCCTTGACGGTCACCTCGACAGGCGAGTTCAGACCAACGGCAATCGCATGGCTGCCCTTGGGGTTGACGATTTCCCAGGCAGTCTTGTTGGAGCTGCCGTTCAGTTCCTGCAGGGCCGAGTTCAGACCGCGCAGGCCATTTGCTTCAAGATCATATGTCTGCATCTTAGTGGTTCCAGAAGTAAACGGTTGCGGGTTCAGGCTCCCAGACGCGGGCGTCTTCGATGCCCGGCAGGTTCACCAGCGCGCGGTATTCGGAACCGAAGGCCACATACTGGTCGGTCTCTGCCATCACGGCCGGCTTGCAGGCGATCGGGTCGCGGACCACGCCAAAACCGTCCTTGGTGCCGACGACAAAGTTGAAGAAACCGTCCAGGTCCTCCAGCGTGCCCTCCAGCGCTTCGCCAAGGGTGGCGCCGTGCTGCATCTTCCAGGTCAGGTAAGCCGCACCCACTTCGGTGTCGTTCTGGCTTTCGATCCGCACACCGTCGCGCTGCAGCTTGCGGCGCAGGGAGTTGTGGTTCGACAGTGAGCCGTTGTGCACCAGGCACTGGTCCGAGCCGGTGGAGAACGGGTGTGCGCCCTCAGTGGTCACGGCGGATTCGGTGGCCATACGAGTGTGGCCGATACCGTGGGTACCGCTCATGCCGCGCACGTTGAAACGCTCGGCAACCTTCTCGGGCAGACCCACTTCCTTGTAGATCTCGATGGTGTCGCCCGCGCTCATGACACGCATGCCGGGGCGCAGCTCAGCCAGCGCAGCGCGGGCCTCCTCGCTCTTGCCCGCGGGCACATCCAGCACCGCGTGGGTATCGATGACCCGGATCGACACATCGGTGCTCAGCGCCTCGGCCAGCGCCCCGTCCAGCCCGTCAAAGGCCTCGTCAGGTGCGTCCGACTGAACGGTCAGCTTGGTACGCCCGCCCGCCTCGGATCCGTAGATTGCAATGCCCGCACTGTCGGGACCGCGGTCCGTCATGGTGATGAGCATATCGGTGAGCATATCGCCCAGTTTTGGCTCTAGTGATTTGTCTTTCAGAAAAAGACCGACAATCCCGCACATGGGTGCGCCTCCTGCTTTTCATCTCGAATCAACGCTAGCAGTTTGCGTTCACTCATTCAACTCTTATGAAACTTATTTTCCTTAGAAGGAAGAAAGGCGCGCCGTCCTGGCGCGCCTTTGCAGGTCTCCACATCAGTATTTTTCGAGCAGAGCGCTTATTTTCTCCTTGTCTCCCATCTCTTTAGCCTTATCGAGATGGGCGCCTTCGCGGACAAACTGGATCCTGTGCCAGCCGATCCAGAAGATTACCCCCAGAACAACCATCAGGCCTTCTGATCCCTGGAACGGATAGACCGCTCCAACCTCTGCCAGGTCCACCGCCCAGCTGTCATAACCGATCGTAGACATTCCAGTTCTCCTTATTCAGCTGGGACAGTGCCGCCATTCAGCGCAGCCTTGTCAGCAGCGATGATTTCGGCTTTGGCATCTTCGTAGGCATGGTGTTCAGCGTAATCGAGACCTTGCAGTTCGACCTCCAGCGGGATCCGCAGCACGCCGGCCGCGGCCTGCATCTTGGAGATCACAAAGGCAGGCAGGAAACCGAGCACGAAGAACATGATCACCGCGCCGATGGTCTGACCAACCGGGTTGACGGTGGCATAGCCTTCATACGGCGAGCTCGGCGCGCCCCACAGCAGGAAGCCTGCGATGATCAGGCCCACGATGCCGGAATAACCGTGCACCGCAACCGCACCGACCGCATCGTCGATTTTGAAAGTACGCTCGACCCAGTAGTGCAGCTTGTAAACAATGACGACACCAACCGCGCCGACCAGCATCGCCTGGATCGGGTGGTACAGGTCGTTGCCCGCAGAGGCGGTGATGATGCCCGCCAGACCGCCAGAGAAGGTCCAGAATGCATCGCCCTTGGACACCACATAGGCTGCCATCAGGCCGCCGGACAGCGACATCAGGAAGTTGAAGGTGATTGCGGACAGCGAGGTCGGCGCCAGGTAGATATTGGTGGCTGTCCAGGTCTCGCCAGTCAGCAGGCCGCCAATGCCCTCAGGCGAGATCGCCGGGATGTTGCAGGCTGCGTAAAAACCCCAGAAACCCGAATAGATCAGGAAGATCCCGATGGTCAGCATCCAGGGGTTATGCGGCGGGATGTCCCGCGGAGTGCCATCGGCGGCAAACTTGCCCAGACGCGGGCCAAGCACCATAATGACACCCAGCGCATAACCGCCGGCAATCGCGTGGATCACGCCGGAGGCATAGGCATCATGGTAGCCCAGGTACTTCACCATCCAGCCCTCGGCGTGCCAGCCCCAGGCCGCGTCGATGATCCAGAACACCGAACCGATCATGACGGCATGCACCCACAGAGCGGAAGAGCGGATCCGCTCAATGACCGCACCGGACACGATCGAGGCCGCGGTCCAGGAGAACAGCAGGAACGCTGCCCAGAACACACCGGTGATCCGGTCCGACAGGTTGGTGCCCATGTTTTCCGACCACGGCAGGTTCGCAGCCCCCGCATCATGATTCAGCCCGCCGAAGAACGGGAAGTTCGGGAAGGACCAGTAGATCCACCAGCCGAAGAAAAAGAAGGTCACCGTGACCAGCGGAATGATCATGATGTTCTTCATCAGTGTATGCATGTGGTTGCGGTGACGGCTGGCGCCGACCTCATACATGCAGAACCCCACGTGAATGAGGAACATGAAGACAACGGTCACCCAGTAATAGAACTCGGTGAACACCGTCGTTAACGCGTTCAGATTTCCATCCAATGTTTTGCCCTCCTGTTGGCAGTATCCCGGGCTTTTTGCCTCTTGGGAAAATTATTTTCCTATATTATTGGGTCTCAGGGGGGCGAGCTGTCAATAATCATGTGAAAAATTGTTACCTTTGGGGAAATCATTGCAACCAAGAAACGGCACTTACCACTCCCGATGCGACCCCTAAGCCTTGGACTTTCAAGGGCTAAACATCTGCCGCAGCGCAACAGTTTCAGGCAGGAGACCGCGGAAGGAAGGGCCATCCAATCCAAGGGCGCATCGTCAATTTGCGACGGAATCACGCGAATCTCCGGCACAGCCGCACAGCGATTCTCACTCTCAGCGGGCCGCCAAAGGCCCGCCGCAACCCCAAGCCGAAGACCAAAAAGACCGTTTCAGGCCAATTCATGCCGCAAACACGTTCAAAAACCGCCTTTTAAGAGAAATCTTTTTCCTGTTAGGAATAATCGTTGACATGAACCCTCCTCCCTTGGCTAACTGGACCGGACCAAAGGAACCAAATCAAGAGTTTTGGTCCGCACCAATAGGGAGACGCAAAAAATGGCCATCATCTGGCGGACTTCAGCACTGGCCCAGCGCCACAAGGAAATCGGCGGCGAGCTGGAAGATTGGAATGGCATGGGAACCGCCTGGTTCTATGACCACACCCCCGAGCGCGCCAAGGCCGACTATGAGGCGGTCCGCACCAAGGCGGGCCTCATGGACGTGTCCGGCCTCAAGAAAGTCCACGTCGTGGGCGAGCACGCTGCCCAGGTCATCGACCGGGTCACCACCCGCAACGTCGAAAAGATCATGCCGGGCCGCTCCACCTATGCCTCGATCCTGAATGAACAGGGCAAGTTCGTGGATGACTGCATCATCTACCGCCTGTCGGTGAACAGCTGGATGGTGGTCCACGGCACCGGCACCGGAATGGAACAGCTCAGCAGCGTTGCCGCCGGCAAGAATTGCTCGGTTGTGTTCGACGACAACCTGCACGACATGTCTCTGCAAGGCCCTGTCGCCGTGGACTTTCTGGCCGAATATGTGCCCGGCATCCGCGATCTGGCTTATTTCGGCATCATCCAGACCAAGCTCTTCGGCTGCCCGGTGATGATCTCGCGCACCGGCTATACCGGCGAGCGCGGCTATGAGATCTTCTGCCAGGCCAAAGACGCGGTGCACCTCTGGGACAGCATCCTGGACAAGGGCGCGGGGCTAGGCATCGTTCCGGTGCAATTCTCCACCCTCGACCTGCTGCGCACCGAAAGCTACCTTCTGTTCTACCCAGGCGACAACTCTGAGACCTACCCGTTCGACGATGAGCCCTGCGGCGATACGCTGTGGGAACTGGGCCTCGAGTTCACCGTTTCCCCGGGCAAGACCGGCTTTATCGGTGCCGAAAACCACTATGCCGCCGAAGGCAAGGAACGCTTCAAGATCTACGGCGTCATGCTGGAGGGCAAGACTCCCGCGGACGAAGGCGCGGATCTCTTGCAGAACGGCGAGAAGGTCGGCGTGGTCACCTACGGCATGTACTCCGAGGTGAACAACCACAACGTGGGCATCGCCCGGATGCCGGTCGCCTGCGCCAAGCCGGGCACCAAGCTGACCGTCCGCAACGGCGACGGCACAGAGATTGCCGCCACCGCCGAAGAGATGCCCTTCTACGACAAGGACAAATCGATCCGCACCGCAAAGGGCTGATCCGGATCCCGGGCGTCCCCGTTCGGGGGCGCCCGCTTTCGTTCACCCGGACTGCAGGAAAAGCGACCCACATGTCTAAGACCGAATTCCCCCCTTCCATCACCAGCCGCCCGGTTTACGGCGAGCTTGAGGCCCGCTCCGGCAGCGGCCACCTGATGATCGCCGACGCCGAAGGCGCCGAGGCGATCCTGGATCTGGCCAATTCCGCAGACGCGGACTTCTGGGCCAAGGCCCATATCATCTACATCCCCAAGAAGACCGGCACCAAATACAGCAGCCAGCTGGAGGCACTGGGGGCCGGCAAATATTACGCAGGCCCGTCTTACGAAGCCGCACAGAGCCGCATCCGCCGCGCCTTGCAGGACTGCCACATGGGCACGCAGGTCTACCTCTCAGGCACCGAAAGCCTGATGGGCCAGGCCATGGCCGAGGCCACAGCCGCTGGCATTCCGCACACCGCCATCCAGACTGAACACCGCGGCTCCACCGCGCGGCGCATGCAATGCGTGCACTGCAAGGGCATCACCGAGGACGTCACCACCGACCCGTTCGAATGCAGTCACTGCGGCCTCAGCCTGTTCGTGCGCGATCACTATTCGCGCCGCCTCGCCGCCTTTCAGGGTGTGCGGGTGGATGCCGAGGATCCGGGCAACATCCCCGAGAAAGTGGAGCTGTTCAAATGAGTGCTGGCACCGCAAAACTGAATGTCACCGTGGCCGAGGTCAAACCGATCAACGACCTGGTCACCCGTTTCAAATTCGTCCGCACCGGCGGCGGCGACCTGCCCACCTTCTCGGGCGGCGCGCATACCGTGGTCGAGATGCAGGACGGCGATATCACCCGCCTGAACGCCTACTCGCTGATGTCCAACCCGGCCGACCGCGGCGCCTATACAATTTCTGTGCGCCGCGACGACCAGGGCCGCGGCGGCTCCAAATTCATGCATTCCCAGGTGAAAGAGGGCATGGAGATGGTGATCTCCAACCCCGTCAACCTGTTCTCGCTGGACCTGCGGGCCAAGAAGCACCTGATGCTGGCCGGCGGCATCGGCATCACCCCCTTCATGGCGCAGATGCATCAGCTGTCGATGATGGGCGGCAATTTCGAACTGCACTATTCGGTCCGCACAGCCTCGCTCGGCACCTATGCCAACGAACTGTCCGAGCGCTACCCGGGCAAGGTGCACATCTACCATGACGACCAGAAAGAGGCGATCGACCTCAAGACCCTGCTCGCCAACCAGCCGCTCGGCACCCATGTCTACGTCTGCGGCCCCAAGGGCATGATCAACTGGGTGCATTCCACCGCAGAGGACATGGGCTGGCCGCGTGAGGCGGTGCATTCCGAGGAATTCCTGGCGCCTGCATCGGGCAAACCTTTTGAGGTGAAATGCGCGGTGTCGAACAAGATCGTTCAGGTCGGCGAACATCAGTCCTTGCTGGAGGCGCTGGAAGCGGCCGGCATCGATGCGCCTTACCTCTGCCGCGGCGGCGCCTGCGGGCAGTGCGAAACCAATGTCATCGGCTACGACGGCAAGTTTCTGCACTACGACCACTGGCTGACCGACGAGCAAAAAGCCGGCGGCAAACACATCATGCCCTGCGTGTCGCGCTTTGAAGGCAAGACACTGGTTCTGGACCGCTGAGGGAGAGAAAGATGACTATCCAATTCAACGACGAAACCTTCCACGGCGACTTCACCTTTAAGAACTCGGACTGGGCGATCAAGCGCTTCCCCTTCCCGTTCCACGAAGACAGCTACATGTACTCCGTGAACATGGAGCCGCATAAATCCTATCGGCCCGGCTCGGTGTTTGAACGCACCTTCGACGTGGACGAGCATTATGTCTCCGAAATGAAGGACCGCGCCCGGGTGCTGGCAAACGACCCGCTGCGCTGCCAGTCGCTGCCGCATATGACTCTTGCGGGCTGGGATCTGGTCGAGCTGATCATGGAAGCCAAGGCAGCCGAATACCCGGACCTGTTTGAGCTGCACAAGGACGGCAACCGCTGGCGCTGGATCAACAAGCCGCTGGGCATCGACGACACCTTCACCTTCCTCGATGAAAGCACATTGCCCTACGGCCCAATGGAATACATTACCCGCCAGACCCAGGGTGACTTTGCGGTCCTCGACCAGCGCGACGACAACCTGTGGATGGATGCCGGCATGGTCACCACCCAGGCCGACTGGTCGCTGGATTTCGATATCGGCATGAACTTCTTTGAATGGCACGCGCCGGTGCCGAAGGCGCATGAGATGGGCATCTTCGTGCGGGCGCTGAAGTTCCTGCTGAACATCCAGCAGGGCCAGCCCGCCCGCCGCCTGAACTGGACCATGACCGTCAACCCGTTGCTCGACACCAGCCCCGAGAACTACCACAAATGGGGCGTGATGAAGCAGGGGCTGACGATGGAGAACATCGGCGAGAAACAGCACTTGCGGGTCGAGCTGCAGACCTTCTTCCGCCTGCCGCGCTCCAACGCGCTGGTGTTCCCGATCCGCTGCTACCTGATCAGCTTCAACGATCTGGTAACAGTGCCGAAATGGGCGCGCCGCCTGCACAGGGTGATCCGCGACCTGCCGGACGAGCTGGCAACCTACAAGGGCTTCATCGACAACCGCCCGCTGATGGTGGAATGGCTCTCGCAGTTTGATGACGGCACCCCGACCTCGGACGGCATCTGGCCCGACGACGACTGATCCCGAGCGGACTTGCGGGCCGTCCCTACCCCTGTCACTTAGGCCCGCTTCACTGACTGCCGTTGCCTCTGGCTCCGGCAGTTTCTTTTTTTCGGCCGACGCGCTCCCGCCCCCGCATCCAGCTGCAGGCTGCACCTGCGCCCCGCACGGCGTTGGGCCGGGCAGCACGCGCTGCGGGCGGCGTCCAGCAAGGCCACTGCAGAACGCATAGGCGCCGCGCATTACGCGGCGCCAGACCCAACGGTGAGGGGCATCTTCTGATGCCGCGGAACCAGCGGGAGTGCCGCCGGTGCGCGTCAGCTCGATTGCGGGTAGGAAATGATCGACAGGTAACGGGCCGGCAGCTTGACCAACTGCTCCGGCCCGTGCGGCGCATCCGCATCAAAGAACAGCGTATCGCCCGGCTTCAGCGGGAACACCTTGTCGCCATGCCGGTAGTCCACCTCGCCTTCCAGCATATAAAGCATCTCCACACCGTCATGCTGGAAGGTCGGAAACACATCCGACTCCTCGGTCAGAGTGATCATGTAAGGCTCCACCATCACACCGGATGCATTGGCACCCAGATGCCCCAGCAGCTGGTACTGATGCCCGGCCCGTGTGCCCGCGCGCTCGGTCTCCGCGCCTTCACCGGACTTGGTATGCACCGCCTCGCGGCTTTCCTCAAACCGCCGGAAAAACGACGTGATCGGCACGCTCAGCGCATTGGCCAGAAGCTGCAAAGTGGTAAGCGAAGGCGAGGTGTTGCCGTTCTCGATCTTCGACAGCATCCCGATTGACAGCCCGGTCAGATTGGCCAGATCCGCCACTGTGATCCCTTGCTGCCGCCGGAACGACCGCACCTCGCGGCCAATCGCCACTTCCAGAACTTTTTCTGCACCATCACGGACCCGGTGCGGGTCTTGGGAAAGGTTATTTGCCACTGCGTCACTATCATCTTTGAGTTTAGCCACTGTGTTATCTTCCTTATGGATGGCCTCTGACAAGCGCGCAGCAGCCGATATGTAAAAACTTTCCCAAACGCAAGGAATGCTGCGAAAATTATTTTACTGCCATTACTCATTTTTCCCAACCCCTTACCGCCACAGGAAAGAAATTTGTTGCCGCGGCGCTGCGCCCGCCTACCGAAGGGCGGCATCCGGCGTGACCTGAAAATCAAGCCGGCAGGGACACAGGGCCACCGCCGCCAGAAGACAGGCCCGGTTCGCGCTTGCGGCCTCCAGACCAAAAAGGCACCAATTTTGCGGCCCTCCAGACAGTGACTTCGCTCTGCGACCTAAAAATGGCAGAAAAACAGATAGATAGCGCCGCCCGTCTAAACCTGTGAAAACACCACAACACAGAACCAATTCGCAGAGCTGTCCTTGCTGACTAGCAGCGGAACCGCTAATCTGAGACCCAATCACCGCTGTGAAAACACCTGCAACACCGCCACCCACACTGGCATAAGCAGCGAGCGCACAGCACTCAGGAGCAGGGTTTCCCGCTCACACGGCCCGGAAAAGACAGACCATGAGCTCAGCGGAAGAAACCACTTCGCAAATTCTGACCACCCATTCCGTCGGCGCCACGGTGCAGGTGGTGATCGACACGCTGTTTGCCCGGATCAAATCCGGCACCTACCCGGTGGACACCCGGCTGCCCTCGGAACGCACACTGGCGTCCGAACTGGGCGTCGCCCGCAACACCGTGCGGGAGGCGCTGGATGTTCTGGCCACCCAGAACGTGATCCACCGCCGGGCCGGCTCCGGCAGCTTTGTGAAATACCGCTCCGACCCCAAGCCGGAAGCCACCTCCTATAGCTCGCTGGCCAACGAGGTTTCACCGCTCGACCATCTTGTGGTGCGCGGCATTCTGGAGCCGGAACTGGTGCGGCTGGCAGTGATCAACATGACCCCGCGCCAGATCGAGGAGCTGGATCAGATCCTGTCCCGTGTCGAAGCCGTGCGCACTGACCCAGGTGAATTCATCGATGCGGAGGAGGATCTCTACCGCAAAATCGCCGAAGGCACCGGCAACCCGCTGCTGCACTCCTGCTACGAGCTGACGATCGAGGCCTGCCGCCTGTCCTACCGCACTGCGCTGCGCCGCCGCCACCTGACGCCGCAGCGGATTCAGGACTACCAAAAGCGCTACAACACGCTGTTCAACGCCATCGCCTCGCGCGATGTGGAATCGGCGGTGGAATTCATCAAGCTGCACCTTATCGACGAGCAGAAGCTGCTGCTGCAGGAGGTCTGATCCCGCTCAGCCCTCCACCGCACGCGAGCTGACCTCGCTGCCCGGCGCATCGCTTTCCAGCCGCTGGTGCCATAGCTGCCCCAGCGCTTCCATCTCTGATTTCAGCAGACCTGAATGCTGCGCCAGCCAGGCGGGGATCGACTTGAAATCCGCAATCCGCGCCTTGCCGTCCTGGATCGTCACCACCGGCCAATCGCCCACCAAGGCATTGGAAATACCGAATATTTCTTCACCCCACCATTCCGCGTGGCCAAAGGCGTGGGTGACATGGCCCAGCTGTTTCATTGCTGCCAGCACCGAGGGCGGCGCGACCGATCCCGCCTTCTCCACCGCGCTGTGCCAGATATCCAGGATCGCCACATATTCCCAGCTCACCGCAGACCAGCTGCCCGGGAAACGCCGGTTGTACTCCTCATAGAACACATGCGGCCGGTTGAAGAAAAACGCCTTTTCCCGAAGCATCGGATCATCAAAATCCGGAAACTGGAACACCACCCCCTCCATGAAGTCCGGCGAGGTCCGCTCCACCAGCCGGTCATAACCGTCCATGGTGCAACTGATGATCTGCCCTTTGAAGCCTTTGGAATGGGCATATTCGGTCATTGCGTGCACCATCGGCGCATAAGACGAGCACCAGCACAGGATATCGGCGCCGCTTTCCAGCATCGGATCCACCACCGGCGCCGGATCACTGGAACCGGGATCATACTGCACCTCGTGCAGGATCTCCTTGTCCGCCGCCTTGAACGCCGCCCGGTATACAGCTTGCGAAGGCAGCCCCAGAAGATCGAACTGGCTGCACAGGGCCACCGTTTTCAGCTCCGGCCGGTTTTCCGCCAGCCAGGACACCCCGGTCACATTCTGAATCGGGTGCGCCTCGCTTGGCGCAATCAAATAGGGCGTGTCCGGCGACAGGTCGCTGGGCAGCAGCGTGGACGTCAGCACCTTGTTGCGCATCAGGAAGTCGCGCACCGGCGCAAAGGTATCACCGCCCAGCATCAGCATCAGCTTCACGTTGTGCTGCTGAACCAGTTCAACCGCACCTTCCAGCGCGCGTTCAGGGTCGTAGCCGCAATCGTATGAGTGGATCCGGATCGGATAGCGGCGGCCGCCGATCAGCACCCCGCCGGCCTTGTTCAGCCCGTCCTCCCAGATCCGGCAGCCGTTCAATCCGGGCAGCCCCCAGCTCTCCACAGGACCCGAAAGCGGGCCAAGGAACCCGATATTCACTGATTCTGCCATCCCCACGGACAGCCGCGGCAACGCCGCGCGGGCGGTCAACTGGTGCACAAAACTGGTCGTCTTCATATTTGAAATCCTACCAAGAAAACAACGCGTTTCCAGTCCAATTGCGCCCAAAAACATTCCGCATGTGAAAAAATGTTGACTTATTGGTGCAAGTTTGGACCTAATTGGACCAGACCAAATGAGCCAAATTAAGATATTGGTCCGAACCAACGGGAGAACCAGATGACCAAGAAACGTATTGCCATCATTGGCGCCGGCCCTTCAGGCCTGGCCCAGCTGCGCGCCTTCCAGTCCGCGGCCAACAAGGGCGAGGAGATCCCGGAAATCGTCTGTTTTGAAAAGCAGGACGACTGGGGCGGCCTGTGGAACTACACTTGGCGTACCGGCCTGGACGAAAACGGCGAGCCGGTGCACTGCTCTATGTACCGCTACCTGTGGTCCAACGGGCCCAAGGAAGGCCTGGAGTTTGCCGACTATTCATTCGAAGAGCATTTCGGCAAACAGATCGCCTCCTACCCGCCGCGCGCCGTGCTGTTCGACTACATCGAAGGCCGGGTGAAAAAGGCGGATGTGCGCAAGTGGATCCGCTTCAACTCCCCGATCCGCTGGGTCGAATACAACGAGGACAAGGGCAATTTCACCGTCACCGTGCATGACCACGCCAAGGACAGCACCTACAAGGAAGACTTCGATCACGTGATCTGCGCCTCGGGCCACTTCTCAACCCCGAATGTGCCGTTCTACCCTGGTTTCGACACCTTCAACGGCCGCGTCCTGCACGCCCACGACTTCCGTGATGCCCGCGAATTTGCAGGCAAGGACATCCTGCTTTTGGGCTCTTCCTATTCTGCCGAAGACATCGGCTCCCAGTGCTGGAAATACGGCGCCAAGTCGATCACCACCTCCTACCGCTCAGCACCGATGGGCTTCAAATGGCCGGACAACTGGGACGAGGTTCCGGCGCTGGAATCGGTGTCCGGCAACACTGCCACCTTCGTTGACGGCACCGAGAAGGAAGTCGATGCGATCATCCTCTGCACCGGCTACAAGCACTTCTTCAACTTCCTGCCGGACGACCTGCGCCTGAAAACCGCCAATCGCCTGGCCACCGCCGACCTCTACAAAGGCGTGGTCTTTGCCCATAACCCCAAGATGTTCTATCTGGGCATGCAGGATCAGTGGTTCACCTTCAACATGTTCGACGCCCAGGCCTGGTGGGTCCGCGACGCGATCATGGGCAAGATCCAGATTCCGGCGGACAAGGAAACCCTTCTGGCCGACGTCAAGGAGCGCGAAGAGCGTGAGGAAGCCTCAGACGACGTCAAATACGCGATCAAGTACCAGGGCGACTACGTGCTGGAACTGATCGAGGAGACCGACTACCCGACCTTCGACGTGGCGGGCGCCTGCCAGGCCTTCTATGAGTGGAAAGGCCACAAGGCCCAGGACATCATGGCCTTCCGCAACAACTCCTACAAATCAGTGATCACCGGCACCATGGCACCCGTGCACCACACCCCGTGGAAGGACGCCCTGGACGACTCGCTGGAAGCATATCTGCAGAACTAGGGACTCGTCCCCGGCAGATACGCCTGCGCCGTTTTCCCCTTCCTGTACGGCGCAGGCATCCCTTCGCCGCTGTGCGAATCTCTCTTCGCAAGCTATTATTCACCTCATGCAGCGCGATAACACCATGACACTCGGCTTTCTGATTTTTCCCGGCTTTCCAATGGCCTGCCTGACCTCGGCCATCGAACCCCTGCGCGCGGCAAATGAAATTGCCGGCTCTGAAACCTTCCGATGGAAACTGGTGTCCGAAACCGGCAGCAGCGTGAACGCCTCCGCCAATGTGGCCTTCCAGCCCGACTGCGCCCTGGATGAGGCCGACGGCGTCGACACCCTGTTCCTCTTGTCCAGCCCGCAAGGCAAATTTGAGGACCCCAAGGCCTCCAACGGCAAGCTGCGCCACTTGGCCCGGCACGGCACCACCATGGGTGCAGTCTCCGGCGGCGTGTTCCCGCTGGCCCGCTCCGGCCTGCTCGACGGCCACAGCTGTTCGGTCCACTGGTGCTACAAGGCAGCCTTCACTGCCGAATTCCCGTCTCTCGCCACCGTCGATGACGTGATCGTGCTGGACCGCCGCCGGTTCACCGCCAGCGGCGCCGCGGCGATGTTCGACCTGTCGCTGAAACTGATCGAGCGCGCCATGGGCGACGCCGTGATGACAGAGGTCGCCTGCTGGTTCCAGCACCCGATGGTCCGGGCCGAGGGCGTGCGTCAGAAAATCCCCGCCTTCAAGACCGACAGCACCGCCGACAGCCTGCCGCCGCCGGTTGCCAAGGCGGTTGAGCTGTTTGCCGACAATCTGGAGCACCCGGTCTCAATCCGTGATGCCGCCAGCGAAATCGGCGTTTCGCCGCGCCAGCTGGAGCGCAGCTTCAAGGCCGCCACCGGCCAGAGCCCGGCCATCTATTACCGCACCCTGCGGATGAACGCGGCACGGCAGCTGGTGATGTATTCCCGCGACTCGATCACCTCGATCGCCAATGCGGTGGGCTATGCCACCTCCTCCACCCTGTCGCAGCACTACCGCGAAAGCTTCGGCGTCACCCCACAGGAGGAACGCCGCAAGGTGAACCTGTTCAGGGTCCAGGACAACAGGCCCATCCCTTCGGCCTGACCCTCCCAGGCAGCAAAGACCAGACACAAAAAGGCCGGTGGCTTTCTTTGGAAACCACCGGCCTTTTTCTTTTTTCAGATCATAGACTTAGCAGCCGCCACCAGCGCGTGATGCAGCGATGCTGCCGAGGACCGCGGGCCGATGATCGAATATCCCTGCCCCGGCGTCTGGCACAGCAGGAACACGCCCAGATGCTCCATCGAGGTGCGGGTGGCATCGCCCGCCTTGCCCGCGCGGACATTGGCATTGCACAGCCGCTCCAGCACGTCAAAGCAGCGCGGGCCTTCCATATCGAAGCGGCACCAGCCGTCGGTCTGTTCCACCACGGAGCCAGCCTCGCCCACGGCCCGCTTCAGATCCGCCGCCATCAGTTCGTGGCTGTCATGCGGCGCAGAGACCATCCACAGGTCCGGCCCCATCCACCAGGCAGAAAACACACCGTGCTCACCCCAGCCGGCAGGTTCAGGAAGGGCACCGCCCAGATAAGACGCGGCCGCAGATTTCACCGCATTTTCGCTGCCTTGACGCGCCGCCAAGGAGGCCAGCGCCCGGTCAGTGACTTCCCGGATCTGGAGACCCGTGAAGACATCCACCCGCGGCTCATACCCGCCCAGCGGAGAGATGGCTTTGAGCCCATGATTATCAAACTTACCCACGGAGACGCTCCCCTTCCGGATCCACAAAATGCGCGCTGACAACTTCGACCTGGATTTCCTTGCCCTCCAGCGGGTTGACCGCTCGGATCACCTCGCCTTTGCGGCTGTCGCCGCGCTTCAGGAAACCGATCCCGATCGAACAGCCCAGCACCGGCGAATAGGCCGCCGAGGTGATATAGCCCTGATCGGTGGCAGCACTGACCTCGCCATCGGCATTCATCAGATGCGCCCCGGCCTGCACCGGATCGGCGGCATTCACCGGCTTGAAACCAACCAGCTTCAGCGCATCCTCCTGGTTCATCCCCTCGCGTTCGCTCAGGGTATTGCCGATGCAGTCCTTCTTCTTGCTGACCATCTTGCCCATGCCGAGGTTCAGCGCCGAGGTGGTGCCGTTCAGCTCATTGCCGGCGGCATGGCCCTTCTCGATCCGCATGACGCCCAGCGCCTCGGTGCCGTAAGGCACAGCGCCGAACTCTTCGCCTGCTTCCATCAGCTTGCGGATCATCGCATCGCCATAGCGGGTCGGTACCGCGATCTCATAGGCCAGCTCGCCCGAGAAGGAGATCCGGAACAGCCGCGCCCGGCAGCCGCCCGCCACGGTGATCTCACCGCAGCCCATGAAGGGGAACGCCTCGTTCGAGATATCGAACTCGGGGTCCACGACTTTTTGCAGCAGCTTGCGGGCATTCGGACCCGCCACCGCGAACTGCGCCCAGGCCTCGGTTGTCGAGATCAGCTGCACATCCATGTCAGGGAACAGGCACTGGCGCGCAAATTCCATGTTGCGGTAGACCAGAACTGCGTTGGCGGTGGTGGTGGTCACCACGAAATGATCCTCGGCAAACCGCGCCGCGGTGCCGTCGTCATAGGCAATGCCGTCCTCGCGCAGCATCAGCCCATAGCGGACCTTGCCCACCGGCAGTTTGGCAAAGGCATTGGCATACATCTTGTTCAGGAACTCGGCAGCATCCTTGCCCTGCACATCGATCTTGCCCAGCGTAGTCACGTCGCAGATGCCGACCGAATTGCGGGTCTGCAGCACCTCGCGGTCCACCGACTGGCGCCAATGGGTTTCGCCCGCCTTGGGGAACCACTGCGCGCGCAGCCACTGGCCGACCTCGACAAACACCGCACCCTGCTCCTCGGCCCATTTGTGACTGGGGGTCTTGCGGGTCGGGCGGAATTCCTCACCGACGGACCGGCCTGCCATCACACCAAAGGAGACCGGCGTATACGGCGGGCGGAACATGGTGGTGCCGACCTCGGGGATCTGCTTGCCCGCCAGCTCAGCCATGATCGCCAGGCCGCCCATGTTGGAGGTCTTGCCCTGATCGGTCGCCATGCCAAGGGTGGTGTAGCGCTTCAGATGCTCGACAGAGCGGAAGTTCTCCTGATGCGCCAGTTTCACGTCCTTGACAGTGACGTCGTTCTGCTGGTCCAGCCAGGCGCGGCCCTTGCCTTCCTTCACGTACCAGAAGGGGGTCACGTTGACAGGCGCATCCTCGGCCTCAGGCAGCTCACCGGCTTTTGCCTCGATACCCAGCTTCGACAGCGCGGCCACGGCGCCCTCGGCACCGGCGCGCAGCGCGGCGGCGGTGGAGAAATCGCCATTGGCGGCACCGGCGACGACCATGTTCTGCGGCAGCTCGCCTGCCGGCACAAAGGCCGCAATATCCTCGCGCCAGGCCGGGCGGCCGCGTTGGTGGCAGGTCAGATGCACGTTCGGGTTCCAGCCGCCGGAGACCGCCAGCGCGCCGCAAGGCACGTCGCGGGTGATACCGCTAGCCAGACGAAGGCGGACGGATTCCAGGCCCAGCCGGCCCTTGGTGTCGATCACCTGGGCACCGGCAAACAGCTCGGCACCTTCGACCTTGGGCGCGTCGGTGCGGGTATCGATCACCGCCGTCACCTTCACGCCCTTGGCGATCAGGTCGGCGGCAGTGCGGTGGCCGTCGTCGTTGTTGGTGAAAACCGCAACGGTTTGGTCCGGCGTCACCGCCCAGCGGTTGGCATAGGCGCGCACGGCACCGGCCAGCATCACGCCGGGACGGTCGTTGTTCTCAAACGCAATGGGGCGTTCAGTTGCGCCCGCCGCCAGCATCGCCCGCTTGGAATAGATCCGCCACAGGATCTGCCGCGGCTTGCCCGCCTCCGGCGCCAGCACGTGGTCGGCAGTCCGCTCCACCGCGCCATAGATACCGTGATCAAAGGCGCCGATAATGGTGGTGCGCGGCATCACCCGCACGTTCGGCATAGCCGCCAGCTCCGCTTGCGCCTGCTCGACCCAGGCAGCACCGGTCAGGTCGCCAACACCGAAGGTTTCCGCATTCAGACGCCCGCCTAGCAGAAAGTCCTCGTCGGCAATAATCACCTGCGCGCCCGCCCGGCCCGCGGTCAACGCCGCCATCAGGCCGGTGGGGCCGGCCCCGATCACCAAGAGGTCGCAATGCAGGAAACCCTTGTCATAAGCATCCGGATCGGCCTCAAAGCTGATACTGCCCAGACCCGCCGCCTTGCGGATGATCGGCTCGTACAGTTTTTCCCAGAACGCTGCAGGCCACATGAACGTCTTGTAGTAGAAACCCGCGGTCAGGAAATTCGAGAACCGGTCATTGATCGCCATGAAGTCATGCTGCAGCGACGGCCAGCGGTTCTGCGAGTTCGCTTCCAGCCCGTCATACAGCTCCGCCACGGTGGCGCGGGTGTTCGGCTCCTGCCGCCCGCCGCTGCGCAGCTCGACAAGCGCGTTCGGCTCTTCGGAGCCGGAGGTCAGCACGCCCCGCGGACGGTGGTATTTGAACGACCGGCCCATCAGCCGCACGCCATTCGCCAAGAGGGCCGAGGCCAATGTGTCGCCCTCAAATCCCTTGAAACGCTTGCCATCGAAGGTGAAGCTCAGCGGCTTGCCGCCCTTGATCAGCCCCCCGTCCAAGCGGTTCACCTGCACCCCCTTGCGGGCACCGGTGCTGCCGTCGGCCTGAAAGGCCACGCGGCCGGCATTCATCACTGCGTCAGTCATTTGCTGCGCCCCCTTGCCCGGGCCACATCACGGGCCAGTTCGACATTCAGGATTTCGTGGGTCACGGTGTTGCGGGTCACCACCAGCCAGGACCGGTCGCCCTGCTCATGGAACCACAGTTCACGGTGTTCGCCCGCCGGGTTGTCGCGCAGATACAGGTAGTCGTGGAACTGATCCGCCGCATTGTCAGCCTGCCAGTCCGGCCGGTCGATCAGGGACGCATCACCCAGGTAAGTGAACTCCTGGAAATCCCGCGGCCCGAGGATCGGATGGTTGATAATCATCGCTGTCTTCCTTTCCTCAGTGCAGGTTCGGCTGGGCGCCCTGGCCCTTTTCGTCGATCATGCAGCCGCGGCGGAACCGGTCGAGCCGGTAGGCCGTTGCCACCTTGTGCGGGGTATCGGTCGCCAGCAGATGCGCATAGCACCAGCCCGAGGCCGGGGTTGCCTTGAATCCGCCGTAGCACCAGCCGCCGTTGAAATAGAGACCGTCGATATGCGTCTTGTCGATGAAGGGGGAGCCGTCCATCGACATGTCCATGATACCGCCCCAGCTGCGCAGCATCCGCACCCGGCCCAGCGCCGGGATCAGCGCCATGCCACCTTCCATCACGTCCTCGACCACCGGCAGGTTGCCGCGCTGCGCATAGGAGTTGTACATGTCCAGATCGCCGCCAAAGACCAGGCCGCCCTTGTCCGACTGGCTGCAATAGAAGTGACCAGCGCCAAAGGTGATGACCCCGTCCAGCACCGGCTTCAGCCCCTCAGAGACAAACGCCTGCAGCACGTGGCTCTCGATCGGCAGGCGCATGCCCGCCTTCTCCATCACCCGGCTGGAAGATCCAGCCACACAGCTCGCGACCTTGTTGGCGCCGATGAAACCCTTGGTGGTCTCCACGCCCAGACACTTGCCGTTTTCGATCTTGAAACCTGTGACTTCGCAGTTCTGGATGATGTCCACGCCGCGCAGGTCTGCCCCGCGGGCATAGCCCCAGGCCACCGCATCGTGGCGCACGGTGCCGCCGCGGCGGTGCAGGAGGCCGCCCTTGATCGGGAAACGCGCATCATTGAAATTCAGGAACGGGTACATCGCCCGCACGCCATCGGTATCCAGCAGCTCCGCGTCGGACCCGTTCAGGATCATCGCATTGCCCCGCCGCCGCGCCGCATCACGCTGCGCATCGGTATGCACCAGGTTCAGAATGCCGCGCTGGCTGACCATGGCGTTATAGTTGAAGTCCTGCTCCAGCCCTTCCCACAGCTTCAGCGACAGCTCGTAAAACGGCTCGTTGCCGTCCAGCAGGTAGTTGGAGCGGATGATGGTGGTGTTGCGGCCCACGTTGCCGCCGCCGATCCAGCCCTTCTCGATCACCGCGACGTTGGTGATGTTGTGGTTCTTGGCCAGGTAATAGGCCGTCGCCAGCCCGTGCCCGCCGCCGCCGATGATCACCACATCGTAGCTTTTCTTGGGTTCCGGATCACGCCAGGTCGGGCGCCATCCCTTGTGGCCCGTCAGGGCCTCCTTGATCACTTTCAGGCCGGAGTACCGCATGATGTCCTCATCAACTGTCCCCGGCAGAATGAGCGAGAAATGCGTCACATCACAGAGGGATTTCGGACATCGGCAGCGCCATTTGCGTCACAGGCGGGAAATCACCTGTGCAGATGCAGCATCACAGGTTGCAGCAATGCAGTCTCAAGCCATAGTTAGACAATTGATTTTATTTGACAATAGTATGAAAATCATTGACCCGCCACAAAACTGAATAATCTGGTCCATTTGCGTCACGCACCCCGGCATCCGCGCCAAATGCGGCAAATCCGACTCACTCCGGCAGGTCGATCTGGTCCAGCTCGTTTAGCAGATCCAGCAGAGCCTCATAGCGCTCCACCCCCATCTTCCGGCGGGTCTGCTCCATCAGCTCCAGGCTGGCCTCCAGGTTGTCGGTGATGATCTTCTCCCCTGCAGGCGCAATCCGCACCACCTGACGGCGGCGGTCTTCTTTGTCGCGCTCCCGGCTGATCAGCTGCTTTTCCTCCAGCTTCTGCAGGATCCGCGTCAGGCTGGGCAGCAGCAGGCAGGCCTTGTCGGCGATCTGGGTTGGATCAATCGGCCCGCTCTCCTGCACCACCCGCAAAACGCGCCACTGCTGCTCGGTAAGCCCCGCGCCGCTCAGCAGGGCACGGATCGGACCCATCACACGCTCCCGCGCCCTCAAAAGGGCAATGGGCAGCGAACGGTCGGTGGAGGGCATCATCCTGATCATACGCGATTATCACCCCGCTTCCGGCTAAACGCAATTGCCGCTTGGGTTTCTTCCGCTTGACTCATCGCCGCACAATTGCTAAACATGTTAAGTAATTCAGGAGAGGTAACGCAGATGCCGCACATCACGCTGGACTACTCAGCCAATATGGAGGCGCGCACCGACATCGCCGCCCTGTGCTGCCATCTGCGGCAGGCAGCGGCAGCCACCGGCGTGTTCCCCCTTGCGGGCATCCGGGTGCGTGCCTTTGCGGCCAATCACACCTCCATTGCCGACGGCGATGACCGGCACGGCTATCTCGACATCTCCATCCGGCTGCGCGCGGGCCGTGACCTGGACACCCGCAAACGCGCAGCCCAGGCGGTGTTCGAGGCAGCGCAATCCTTCCTTGAGCCGGCCATGCGACAGCACTCCATCGCGCTGTCGCTGGAGATGCGCAACATCGACCCGGAGCTTTCCCCGAAATGCGGCACCATCCGCGACCACATGCAAAAGGCGGACCAGTGATGAGCGATCTGACCACCAACATCGAAACTCTGAAAAGCCACCTGGCCCGCTTCCGCGAGACCGGCATCCTGAACCTGATCGGCGGCGAGAGCCGCCCCGCCGCCTCCAGCAACACCTTCAAAACATCGTCACCCGTCGATGAAAGCGTGATCTGCTCTGTTGCCAAAGGCGGCGCTGAGGACATCGACGCCGCGGCAGCGGCCGCCAAGGCGGCCTTCCCCGCCTGGCGCGACATGCCGGCGCTGGAGCGTAAGAAAATCCTGCACCGCATCGCCGACCTAATCGTCGAACGCGCCGAGGAAATCGCGCTGTGCGAATGCTGGGACACTGGCCAAGCCCTGCGCTTCATGTCCAAGGCGGCCCTGCGCGGTGCTGAGAACTTCCGCTTCTTTGCCGACAAGGCCACCTCCGCCCGCGACGGCCAGCAGCTGCAATCCCCGACACTGATGAACGTGACCACCCGGGTGCCAATCGGCCCGGTCGGCGTCATCACCCCGTGGAACACGCCTTTCATGCTGTCAACCTGGAAGATCGCACCCGCGCTGGCCGCCGGCTGCACCGTGGTCCACAAACCGGCTGAATTCTCGCCGCTCACCGCCCGCATCCTGGCCGAAATCGCCCACGAGGCAGGTCTGCCCGCCGGTGTCTGGAACCTGGTGAACGGCTTTGGCGAGGATGCCGGCAAGGCCCTCACCGAACATCCAGACATCAAGGCCATTGCCTTTGTCGGCGAGTCCAAAACCGGATCGATGATCATGAAACAGGGCGCCGATACCCTGAAACGGGTGCATTTCGAGCTCGGCGGCAAGAACCCAGTGGTGGTCTTCGATGACGCTGACCTCGACCGCGCGCTCGATGCCGCGATCTTCATGATCTACTCGCTGAACGGCGAGCGCTGCACCTCCTCCTCGCGCCTCTTGGTGCAGGAGAGCATCGCGGAGGAGTTCGAGGCCAAGCTGATCGAACGCGTGAACAACATCCGCGTCGGCCACCCGCTGGACCCCGCCACAGAGGTCGGCCCGCTGATCCACAAGGTGCATTTCGACAAGGTCACCTCCTACTTCGAGACCGCCAAACAGGACGGCGCCACCATCGCCGCCGGCGGCACCCGCGCAGGTGATCAGGGCTGGTTTGTCCGCCCGACCCTGTTCACAAATGCCACCAATGATATGACCATCGCGCAGGAGGAAATCTTTGGGCCCGTCCTCACCGCGATCCGCTTCAAGGACGAGGATGAGGCTCTGTCATTGGCCAATGACACCCAGTACGGCCTCACCGGCTATGTCTGGACCAACGACCTCACCCGCGCCCTGCGCTTCACAAACGCGCTGGAGGCCGGGATGATCTGGGTGAACTCAGAAAACGTCCGCCACCTGCCCACCCCCTTTGGCGGGGTCAAGGCCAGCGGCATCGGCCGCGATGGCGGCGACTGGAGCTTCGAGTTCTACATGGAACAGAAACACATCGGCTTTGCCCTGGGCCACCACAAGATCCCGCGCCTCGGCGCTTGACCTCAAGGAAACGCGCAACCCGTCTTTGAGGAGAAGACCATGGGAGAAATCGTTCTCGCCGCCAAATGCACCCACGTGCCCACCATGCTGATGTCGGAACAGCCCGGCCGGCTGGAGGGCACCCGAAAGCCCGCCATCGACGGCCACCGGGAAATCGCCCGTCGCGCCAAGGAGCTCGGCGCCGATACCATCGTGATCTGCGACACCCATTGGGTGATCAACGCAGGTTTCCACATCAACGCCAATAGCCGGTTCAAGGGGCTGTTCACCTCCAACGAATTCCCCCAGTTCATCCAGAACCTGCCTTATGAGTACGAAGGCAACCCGACCCTCGGCGATGCCATCGCGGCGGCGGCCTCGGACAAGGGCGTCTATACCCTGTCGCATCAGCTCGACTCGCTGGAACTGGAATACGGCACCCTGGTGCCGATGCGCTTCATGAGCCGCGAGGGCGATTTCAAGGTGGTCTCCATCGCCGCCTGGTGCACCGTCCACGATCACGGCGAAAGCCGGGTGATCGGCGAGGCCATCCGCGAGGCGGTCGAAGCCTCGGACAGCAAGGTGCTGCTGGTCGCCTCCGGCTCGCTCAGCCACAAGATCTGGGCAAACAAGGATTATGCCGCCAACAATGGCACCTTCACCATCAGTTCCGAGTTCAACCGCCAGATGGACCTGCGGGTGCTGGAACTGTGGCAGAAGGGCGACCACGCCACCTTCCTCAAAATGCTGGGCGAATACGCCGACTTCTGCTGCGGCGAAGGTTCCATGCACGACACCGCCATGCTGTATGGCGCGCTTGGCTGGGACAGCTACACTGCCCCCTGCGAAGTGATCACCGAGTATTTCCCCAGTTCCGGCACCGGCCAGACCAACGTGATCTTTCCGGTTCAGTAATAGGAGACCCCCAAATGCCCGTCCCCGCCCCGAACCTCTATCCGCCCTTCAACATCGTGCGGCTCAGCCACGTTGAATACGCCGTGACCGACCTCGCCGCCTCCCGCGCCTTCTATGTGGATACGCTCGGCCTGCAGGTGACGCATGAGGACAGCGAGCGCATCTATCTGCGTGCGATGGAGGAACGCGGCCACCACTGCATCGTGCTGGTACAGGCGGACACGGCCTCGGTCGGGGTGCTGGGCTTCAAGCTTTATGACGCGCCGGACCTAGACAAGGCGGCGGAGTTCTTCATCTCCAAGGACCTGCCGGTGGAATGGGTCGAGCGCCCGCACATGGGCAAAACCCTGCGCACCCGCGACCCCTGGGGCATCCCGCTGGAGTTCTACGTCAAAATGGACCGGCTGGAGCCGATCCACCAGAAATACAGGCTCTATAATGGGGTAAAACCGCTGCGCATCGACCATTTCAACATGTTCAGCGCAGATGTGGACGGCGCAGTTGCCTTCTATAACGAGATGGGTTTCCGGACCACCGAGTTCACCGAAGATGACGAGAGCGGCAAGGTCTGGGCCGCCTGGATGCACCGGAAGGGCGGCGTTCATGACGTGGCCTTCACCAATGGTCTCGGCCCGCGCCTGCACCACACCGCCTTCTGGGTGCCGAACCCCTTGAATATCATCGACCTGTTGGACCTGATGTCGACCACTGGTTATGTCGATAACATCGAGCGCGGCCCCGGCCGCCACGGCATCTCCAACGCCTTCTTCCTCTATGTGCGCGACCCAGACGGCCACCGGATCGAAATCTACTGCTCTGACTACCAGACCGTCGATCCGGATCTGGAGCCGATCAAATGGTCGCTCACCGACCCGCAGCGCCAGACCCTTTGGGGCGCCCCGGCGCCGCGCAGCTGGTTTGAGGAAGGCTCGGTGTTTGAAGGCACCACTCCGAAACCCAGCGCCTTGAACGCGCAGCCGATTATTGCACCCTAAACATCAGGATCGCGACCGTCCCGAGGGTGTGCGCAATCGCGCCCCGGTAGAAGTAAGGTAAGAAAAATGAAATGGGATGAATTCTCCGAATGGGGCCGCCGGGTCGCGGATTGGACCCAGGACTACCACCTGACCGTTGGTGACCGCCCCGTGCGCGCCAGAACCAAGCCCGGTGAAGTGCTGAACGCCCTGCCCCAAACCCCGCCTGAGGATGGCGAGGGGATGGAGGCGATTTTCCGCGATTTCGAGGACATCGTGATGCCCGGCATCACCCATTGGCAGCACCCGCGCTTCTTTGCCTATTTCACCTCCAACGCCGCCGCGCCCTCGGTGCTGGCGGAATTCCTCGTCTCCGCCATCGCGCCGCAATGCATGCTGTGGCAGACCTCGCCGGCGGCGACCGAGATGGAAACGCGGATGATGGACTGGCTGCGCCAGGCGCTGGACCTGCCGGACCAGTTCCAGGGCGTCATCCAGGATTCGGCGTCCTCCGCCACCCTCGCCGCCGTCCTGACGATGCGGGAAAAGGCGCTGAACTGGCAGGGCAACCAACAAGGGCTGTTCGGCAAGAAGGCGCTGCGCATCTATTGCTCCTCCGAAGTCCACACCTCCATCGACCGCGCCATCTGGGTCGCGGGCATCGGCCAGCAGAACCTGATCCGCATCCCCATCAAGGGCGACTGGCGCGGCATGGACCCCGATGCGCTGGAGGCAGCAATTCAGGCCGACCTCGCCGCAGGCCACCAGCCCGCGGGCGTCATTCTCTGCGTCGGCGGCACCGGCGTTGGCGCCACCGACCCGGTGGACCAGGTGCTGGACATCGCGGAAAAATACGGCCTCTACACCCATGTGGACGCCGCCTGGGCCGGTTCTGCGATGATCTGCCCGGAATACCGCCACTACTGGCCGGGGGTGGAACGCGCCGACAGCATCGTCTTCAACCCGCACAAATGGCTCGGCGTGCAGTTCGACTGCTCCGCCCACTTCCTGAAGAACCCGGATGATCTGGTGCAAACCCTCGCCATCAGCCCGGAATACCTCAAAACCCACGGCCATGACGGCATCATCAACTATTCCGAATGGTCGGTGCCGCTGGGCCGCCGCTTCCGCGCGCTCAAGATCTGGTTCCTGATCCGCACCTACGGCCTCGAAGGGCTGCGCCAGCGGTTGCGCAATCACATCAACTGGTCAAACCAGCTGCACGAAAAGCTCCAGTCAGAGCCTGATTTCGAGATCACCTCCGCGCCGATGTGGTCGCTCTGGTCATTCCGCTACGCGCCCGAGGGCGCCGCGGATCTGGACGATTTGAACCTGCGGCTGGTCAACTCAATCAACGATGACGGCCGCATCTACCTGACCCAGACCCGCCTCGACGGCCAGCTGGTGATCCGCTTCCAGGCGGGTCAATTCGAGACCACGGAAGCAGACGTGATGACGGCCTTCGACGTCATCACCGAAATCGCAAGGAACCTGTAATGACGCGCTTTGCCACCTACACCGCCGACGGCGAAACCTTCTATGGCGCAGTCACAGATGCGGGCATGATAGCCCTGTCACCACAGTTCCCGGACTGGCCCACCCTGCGCGAGGTGATTGCCGCGGACGGCCTGGCCGCGCTGGCTCAGGCCGCCGAAGGCCAACCCGTGACCCACACGGATTTCACTTATGAGATCCCCATCCCCAACCCGGAAAAGATCCTCTGCGTCGGCGTCAACTTCCCGGACCGCAATGCGGAGTACAAGGACGGCTCAGCCCAGCCCAAGCACATGTCCCTGTTTCCCCGCTTCCCGCGCTCCTTCACCGGTGCTGGGCGCCCGCTGATCCGCCCGCCGGAAAACCACACCCTGGACTACGAGGGCGAGGTCGCCGTGGTGATCGGCAAGCCGGGCCGCCGGATCAAGCCCGAAGACGCCTATGGTCACATCGCGGCCCTGACGCTGGCAAACGAGGGCACCATCCGAGACTGGGTGCGCCACGCCAAATTCAACGTGACACAAGGCAAGAACTGGGACAATTCCGGCGCCATCGGCCCCTGGCTTGTGCCTTTCACCGACGCCGCGCAGCTGGATGAGGCCCGCATTGTCACCCGTGTGAACGGAGAGATCCGCCAGGATGACAACCTGGCCCGCATGATGTTCCCGATCCGCGAAGAAATCGCCTATATCTCCACCTTCACGACCCTGCAGCCCGGCGACGTGATCATCACCGGCACCCCGACAGGCGCAGGCGCGCGGTTTGATCCGCCGAAGTACCTGAAACCCGGTGACGTGGTCGAGGTTGAGGTCGAAGGCATCGGAACCTTACGCAACACGGTTGAAGATGAGTTCAGCGGGGGAGAGGCATGACCCCGAAACAGCATCAGGAAGCCGCTGACCGTCTGTTCAAAGCCGAGCAAACCGGCCAGCAATGCGGCCTGCTTTCCCTGGCCTATCCCGGCATGACGCTGGACGATGCTTACGCGGTACAACAGGCTCTGATAAGGCAAAAACTGGCTTCTGGCGCCAAGAAAATCGGCTGGAAAATCGGCCTCACCAGCCGCGCCATGCAGCAGGCGCTGAACATCACCACTCCCGACAGCGGCGTGCTCTTGGACGACATGGCATTTGAAAACGGCGCCACCGTTCCTGCTGGCCGCTTCATCCAGCCGCGGGTGGAGGCGGAGATTGCGTTCATTATGAAATCCCCTCTCGCAGGTGCCGAGTGCACCCGCGAGGACGTGCTGTCCGCAACGGGTTCTTTGGCCCCGTCGCTGGAGATCCTCGACACCCGCATCCTGCGCGCCGACCCCGCCACCGGCCAGGCCCGCATCATCACCGACACCATCAGCGACAACGCCGCCAATGCCGGCGTGGTTCTGGGGGCGGAGCGCCACGCGGTGGACGCGCATGACCTGCGCTGGGTCGGCGCCATCGCCTCCCGCAACGGCACAGTCGAGGAAACCGGCCTCGGCGCGGGTGTTTTGAACGATCCCGTGACTTCGGTCCTGTGGCTGGCGCGGCGGATGGCGGAATATGGACAACAGATCGAGGCCGGGGATATCGTGCTCTCGGGCTCTTTCATCCGCCCCATCGAATGCCCGCCGGGCACGGAGACCGCCGCAGATTTCGGCCCCTTCGGTTCCGTATCCATCAATTTCGCCTGACAGGAGGCCCCCATGCCCGCGCCCAAGAACCCCTTTAAACAGGCTCTAACACAGGGCAAACGCCAGATCGGCTGCTGGATGAGCTTTGCCGACGGTCAGCTCGCCGAGATCATGGGCACCTGCGGCTTCGACTGGCTGGTGATCGACGGCGAGCATGCCCCCAACGACATCCGCTCGATCCGCGACCAACTGATGGCGCTGGCGGCCTCGCCCAGCCACCCGGTGGTGCGGGTGCCGGTGGGGGAGACTTGGATGATCAAGCAAGTGCTGGATGCAGGCGCCCAGACGGTGCTGGTGCCGATCGTCGAAAGCGCCGAACAGGCCCGCGAGCTGGTCCGCGCCTGCCACTACCCGCCCAAGGGCCTGCGCGGCGTCGGTGCCACGGCGGCCCGCGCCACCATGTTCGGCACGGTCTCCGAGTATATCCAGACCGCCGATCAGGAGGTCTGCCTGCTGGTGCAAGTGGAAAACCGCGCCGGGATGGCTGCGTTGGACGAAATTCTGCAGGTCGAGGGCATCGACGGCGTCTTCATCGGCCCGGCGGATTTGTCCACCGACATGGGCCACCAAGGCAACTCCGCCCACCCGGAGGTGCGCGCCGCAATTGCTGATGCCATCACCCGCATCAAGGCGGCTGGTATCGCCCCCGGCATCCTCGGCACCACGGATGAGGCTACTCAGGCCTATGCGGACATGGGCGCGCAGTTCCTGGCGGTCGGCATCGACGTCATGGTGCTTGCCCGCAACGCCCGTGATTTAGCGGCCAAGTGGAAGGCAGACTAACCGCCTGCCGTACATCGCAAAGGAAGCACTCCCGCGCCTGCCCGCTGCTCCGGCTTTGCCAGCGCAGCGGCAGCTGTCTTGGGCGTGGCACCGCGCCAAGCGCGGTGCCACGCCCAACGGGAGGAAGGTATTTTCAATGCCTGACGACGGGCGGGAGCCACCTGTCCGTTGCCTGACACCAAACCAGCATCAGCGCAGCAGCATACCCTCGGGCCAGCTGAGCGTGGTGTCCAATTGGATGGTCTCGCTCACACCAGCCGCCAGCTCCAGATCCCAGGCCAGAATGCCGCGCTGCTTCTCGACGTTTTCCTTCGTGGGCCGCGGCGTGGCGCTCCAAGTGATCTCCAGATCGTCCTGCTGCGAATAAGGCACCTGGTCCAGAACCCGCACGTTCCAGTCCTGCGCTGTCAGGTTCTCCACCGTGATCTCCACCTTCTGCACCTGCGCGTTGCTGCGTGAGATCAGCCCCTGCTCACCCTCGCTCTGCCCCAGCACGTCGCGGCGCAACTGAAGCCCTTCGATGGGGCCGAACCCTGCGTCCATCTCCGCCCCCGGCGCCAGCCCGGCGAAGTCCTCCACTGTGACCAGCTTGCCATCGACAAACCGCGGCACCTCATCCGAGGCCAGCAGCTGCTCGGCAAATGTGTTGGTGAAGGTCGCGACCCGATAAGCCGTGTCATCCCGTGACGGCACCGCCACCGCCTGCACTTTTGCCTCCGCCGTCAGGCTGTCCATTTCCAGCCGCAGCAAATCGGCGCCGGAGGCAATCGAGACCGGCAACCCGAAGCGGTAGGTCGCCGCCGCACCGCTCAGATCCGCACCCCAGCCGGGACTTCTGTATTCCTCAACAATGGGCGCTTCCAGCACCGGCTCTGCCAGCGCAGACAGTTCCGCCACATCCTGCCCCATGGATTTCAGCGCCCGCGGCGGCTGCGGCTCCTCAATCCGGCGCAGCCAGGGGCGCAACGCAGACGGGCTGCCCTGCTCACCGGGCACCGCGGTCGACAGGGTCAGTGCCACATCCTGCCAGTTCTCGCCGGTGTCCTGCACAAGCATCACCGCCCGCTTCAGGATCACCTGCTGCTCCGTCACGGTATTCAAGTGCATCTCATAAGACGGCTGCCAGCCGATATTTCCCGCGCCCGCGGTATAGTAGCTCACCTTGACGGCGCCCTCACCCGCCTGCTCTGCCTCGATATCCACCGCGATGTACAGCCGGTCGTCATCCTCGAGCGTGATCGCCGCCAGTGCCGCCTGCGCCTGTGCCAGCTCCTCCTTCAAGTCCTCCAGCTGCAGTTCTATCCGGCGCGCCTCGGCTTCTGCCTCCACCGCCGCCTGGCTGGCCCCCGCCGCCTCCGCAGAGATCATCCGGGCAATTTCACTCAGCGCAGCGGCATCCGCCTCCGCCAGCCCTTCGTTTGCGCCCAGCTGCTGCAGGAACCCGATTGAGGCCTCCGCCGCCCGCACCCCGGCGCGTGCCTGCGCGGCCTCGTCCCGCACCGCGGCAATCCGCGCCTCGACTTCGCTCACCCGCGCCTCGGCGGCCTCGACCTCAGGGTCATCCGCATCGCGCGGCGGCACGTAATTCTCACGCAGCAGGGTGGCGACGCGGCGGGCGCCGGCGATCTCCACCTGCAGTGTCTCCAGCGCAGCCGTTCTGGGCACGTTCTGCAGGATCAGCCGGTGGCGCCCCTCCGGCAGGGTCAGCGCTGCGCTGCGGGTAATTTCCGCCAGACCAGGGTACAGCGTCACCTCCGACACCGTGCTGCTGACGGGGATAGTGTCCGCAGCCGCCGCCGCGGCAATTGAAGAAAAGGCAAAAGCCATCAAGGAAAATCGCATTGGCATCTCTCAATCAAAAATCACGGCGGTGGTCCCGCCTGATGCCATGCTACCCCCGCCAAGAAGGTCCGGCCAGCCCGGCCGTTGCCTGCCTCAGGCCCGCGGCAGAAGTCTGCCCAAACGCTGTTCCAGCACTGCCGCAGGAAACCCCAGAAACCGGCAAGAGCAGATCTCCACATGGCTGTGAATATCGCAGAGCAGCAGGCGCAGCCCTTTCCGGCGCAGGTAAAACCCGTGCAGCTTCAGCCCCTTGCGCAGCTCCAACCAGCTTTGGGCGGAATGAAAGATCCCCGCCAGCAGCATCCGCAGCTGCGCCGCCATCTCCGAATCCAGCCGCTTGTGGATGCGCGCGCTGGCCCAGGCGGTCTGGGCCGGGGCAGCGTTCCGGTTCACGAAAACTGGGGGAATTTCCTTATGCGCCAGCATGGCCTGTCCTCCTTCACTTCTTTGTTCAGGATCAGGTTAGGCCCGGCCGCCGCCCTCCGGCAGGGGCGCAAAAGCAAAGGGGGCGCCTCTTTCGAAGCACCCCCCTCACCAAAAGGATATATGCCTCAGCCCTTCTTCAGGACCTCGCGGCCCAGCAGTTCGGCAATCTGCACCGCGTTCAGCGCCGCGCCCTTACGCAAGTTGTCGCTGACACACCACAGGTTCAGGCCGTTCTCGATGGTCGAATCCTGGCGGATGCGGCTGATGAAGGTGGCAAAATCGCCAACGCATTCCACCGGGGTCACGTAGCCGCCGGCCTCACGCTTGTCGATCACCATGATGCCGGGCGCCTCGCGCAGGATGTCGCGGGCCTCGTCCTCGTCCAGAAAGTCCTCGAACTCGATGTTCACGGATTCGGAGTGGCCGACAAACACCGGCACCCGGACGCAGGTCGCGGTGACCTTGATCGACGGATCGACGATCTTCTTGGTCTCGGCAACCATCTTCCATTCTTCCTTGGTCGAGCCGTCTTCCATGAAGACGTCGATATGCGGAATGACGTTGAAGGCGATCTGCTTGGGGTAGACCTTGGGCTGCACTTCCTGCCCAGGGACGTAAACGCCCTTGGTCTGGTTCCACAGCTCATCAATCGCGTCCTTGCCGGAGCCGGACACCGACTGGTAGGTCGAGACCACAACGCGCTTGATCTTGGCGCGGTCATGCAGCGGCTTCAGCGCCACCACCATCTGCGCGGTGGAGCAGTTGGGGTTGGCGATGATGTTTTTCTTGGCATAGCCGTGGATCGCCTGCGGGTTCACTTCCGGCACGATCAGCGGGATGTCCGGGTCGTAACGGTAGAGCGACGAGTTGTCGATCACGGTGCAGCCCGCCGCAGCGGCCTTGGGCGCGTAATCCTTGGTCGCGGCGGAGCCGACGGCAAACAGCGCCATGTCCCAGCCGGTGAAATCGAAGGTGTCCAGATCCTGGGTAGTGAGTGTCTTATCGCCAAAGCTGACTTCAGTGCCGAGAGATTTGCGGCTTGCCAGCGCAGCGATCTCATCCACAGGAAACTGGCGCTCGGCCAGGATGTTCAGCATTTCGCGGCCCACGTTGCCAGTGGCGCCAACGACGACGATGCGGTAACCCATTTGTCTGTTTCTCCAGTATTGCCCGGCCCCATGGCCGGCGCGGGAGTGATACTGCCTATGGGGACAAGTTTAAAGGGGCCGATCAGTCCATGCTGTCGCGGCTGAGCAGATAAATTGCGCAGCCGAGCCCCAGAAGCACCAAAAAGAAGGTGAAAATACCCGTGTAGGGCAAGGATGGGTCCGCTCCGGCCAGATTTGCGTGGAGACGGCCCGTTGCAAACTGCATGATTCCCACCCCGCCGATGCCAAACAGGTTCAGCAGCGTCACCCCCCGCCCGGCCAGATGCGGCGGCACAAAGGCACGCCCGTGCGCCATGATCACAGGGAAGGACGCGCCAAAGAAGCCAACGGCCGCCATCATGACCACCGGCATCCAGACCGGCGCGCCGGTGGCCAGGATCAGCCCGCCCAGGGCCGCGCAGCCCAACAGGTTGCCGCCCAGGATCAGCCACTTGCGGGTGCCCAGCACCCGGTCCAGCGGCCCATAGGCAAAGGTGCCGGCAATCATCGCTGCCCCCATCACCAGCGTCGCCAGCCCCACAGCCTGGGTGCTGAGTCCGTAGACATCGCTTAAGTAAGGCCCGATCCAAAGCCCCCGCAGCGCTCCCGACGGCGCATAGGCCACCAGCATCAGCGGGAAGATCGCCCACATCGCCGGCATCTTCAGCAGGTCCAGCACCGATCCCGTGTGCTCCCCTTCAGGCTTGTCCGGATCACTGACGGTCATGAAAATCCCCGCCGCGACGATACCCGAAACAACCGCCAGCCCCGCCAGCGTGCCGCGCCAGCCGAACAGATCAACCGCCAGTGCAGTCGGGTAAGACGCCACCAGGTTGCCGGCCGACCCCACCCCCAGCATCAGCGCCGCCAATGTGGCGAAACGCGCGGGCGGGTACTGGCGGGCGAAGATATAGTAGGACGCCATCAGCACCGGCGAACAGCCGATGCCGATCAGGAACATGGCGGCACCGACATGCCAGGGGGCTGTAGCAGCGGCAAACAGCGCCGCACCGCCGCCGCCGCCCAGCAGCAGCAGCAGCGACGCCGTTTTGCGGGGTCCTACGTGGTCCAGCGCCCAGCCTACCGGCAGCTGCATTGCCGCAAAGGACAGAAACCAAAGCCCGGAGGCAAAGGCCAAATCATCCGGCGCAGCACCGATATCCAGCCCCAGCACCCCGGACAAAACGGCCAGGAAGGCGCGAAAAAACTGACTCAGCACATAGGCCAGGCACAATAAGATCAATCCTGCCTGCATTTTCTCTCCCCCAAGTCCTGCACAGTTTTTCGTGACTGCCGTACAGCTTGCATGTTTGGCGCGGGCGCACAATTTGTTTACACAGAAACGGCAGGCCGCGGGACCGTGCCACAGAGGGAAGACGCATATGACGACGGACACTTTCTATGCCAGCCTCCCCAAGGTCCGCGATTTCAGCGATCTCTCCGACCCCTCGGTCTTTGCGCCGCTGCCCGGCGATTGGCTGCTTTGCTGCACCGATATCGTGAATTCCACCGGACTGGTGAAGGCAGGCCGCTACAAGACCGTGAACATGGTCGGCGCCGCAGTGATTGCCGCCATGCGTAACGCGCTTAAGGGCGAGGCGTTTCCCTATGTCTTCGGTGGCGACGGCGCTTCTTTCGCGGTGCCGCCCCGCCATCAGGCCACAACACAGCGCGTTCTGGGATCCTTGCGCAGCTGGACCGAAGATGAATACGGCATCTCCCTGCGCGCCGCGGTCCTTCCGGCCTCTGCGATCCGCGACGAGGGGCTGGATGTGCAGGTGGCCCGCTACGCGGTGTCGGACCACGCCGATTTCGCCATGTTCAGCGGCGGTGGCCTGGCCTGGGCGGAAGCGCAGATGAAGGCCGGCGCCTTTGCGGTTGCCCCTGCCCCGCAGGCGGACCCGCCCGACCTCGCAGGCCTCTCCTGCCGCTGGAGCAACACCCCCGCCCGACACGGCATCATCCTGTCTGTGGTGGCCCAGCCCGCCCCCGGCGCCAGCCCGCAGGACTTTGCCCGGCTCGCCGCTGATGTGCTGGATCTGGCGGCAGAGCTCGAGGACAGCGGCCACCCCGTTCCCGAGGCAGGCCCCCGGCTGCAGTTTCCGCCTGCCGGTCTGACGCTTGAGGCCAAGGCCTCCCGCGGCCGGCTGCCATTGTTCCTCCGCAAGCTCTATCTGCTAGGCCATTGCGCCTTTGCCGCCTGGGTTTTCACCGGAAAACGGCGCGTGGGCGCATTTGACACGCTGCATTACCTGTCGATGCTGCGGGCGCATTCCGACTTCCGCAAATTCGACGACGGGCTCAAGATGACACTGGACTGCACGCCCGGGATCAGCCGCCGCATTCGCCAGAAACTGCAACAGGCCGCCTCGGCCGGTCTGGTACAGTTCGGACTGCACGAACAGGACGCTGCCATGGTCACCTGCATCGTGCCCTCTCCGGTGGAGGACGATCACATCCACTTTATCGACGGCGCGGCAGGGGGCTATACGCAAGCAGCCGCCAATCTGGCGGCTGCATTCGGGATCAGCAAGGAAACGGCCTGACCTCAGACCGGGGCGAAGGTACCCGCCTTGGGGTCATAGCATTCCAGCCCGCCCTCGCCGATGTCGGTCCACAGACCGTGCAGGCTCAGCTCTCCGGCCTTCACGGCCGATTCGATGAACGGGAAGGTCATCAGGTTCTCCAGCGAGGCGACAACCGCCTGCCGTTCGAACTGGCGCGCCTGCTCTACCGGGTCGTCAATATCCGCAACCCCGCCGAATTTCGGCTTCAGAATGTCCATCCAGCGCCCGACAAAGCTGGTCTTTTCCTCCAGCTGCGGCGCATGGCCCTTGCACATGTCGATGCAGCCCTGCACGCCGCCGCACTGCGAATGGCCCAGCACGATCAGATGCGAGACCTTCAGCGCGGTGACCGCATATTCCACCGCCGCCGAGGTGCCGTGGTGGTCGCCATCGGGCGCAAACGGAGGCACCAGATTGGCGATATTGCGGTGAATGAAAAACTCGCCCTGGTCAGCGCCAAAGATCGAGGTCACATGCACCCGGCTGTCGCAGCAGGAGATCACCATCGCCCGCGGCCGCTGGCCCTCGGTCGCCAGGCGGCGGTACCAGCCCTGGTTTTCCTCATAAGATGTGGCCTTCCAGCCATGATAGCGGGTCACCAGATAACTGGGGAGAGGTTTGGCAAATTCCATTGTCGAATCCTCCGTTCGTTGCGCGTTGACGGCCCTATTACCCTGCATTGTCTCAAAATTCGAGGGATTTGATCCGCTCGCGGAAACCTTTTGAAAACTTCTGGCTTCCACATTGGGCAGCGTGCCGTGGGGGCATGAAGAATTGGGTGAATGTGGTGGCCAATATACTGACAGTGATGCACTCCGAGACAGTGCGATTAGATCCAGACAAACTTTCCGCGCTCTATGAACAGCTCGGCGAGGCCGGTGCTGAGGACGTCGTGTGCCGGGCGATTGAGGAAATGGCGGTCCGCCTGACGCATTGCGAGCGTCTGTGGCGGCAGAACGATTTGATGAACCTGCGCAAGAGCGCCCGGTCGCTGATTGCAATGGCCGAACAGATCGGCATGACCGCGCTGGCAACAATTGCCAAGGACGTGACCGAGGCGATTGATGCCGAGGACGGGCCGGCGGTCGCCGCCATCCTGTTCCGGCTGATGCGGGTGGGCGAGCGTTCGCTGACCGCGGTCTGGGACCAGCAGGACATGACGATCTGACAATTGTGCAGCCCGCAGGGCTTGCAGGCCGCGCGGCGGCGGCTACTCTGGCGCATCAGAAGTGATTGCAACCGGAGTTTTTTCGATGCCGCCAGTCTTTGCCGCGCCCGGCCCTGACGCCTGCCCTGTGCATGTTATTGCAAGCGATGAATTGGACAGCTGGCTCTCAGGCCAGCCGCAGCGCGTTCAGGCCTGGGCATCGGCGCAGGGCTTCACCGGCGCCTGCGGCCAGGCGCTGACAGTGCCGGATGCCGATGGCGGGATCGAAATGGCCCTTGCGGGCTACGGCAGCGCCGCCCAGCGCGCGCGCCGCCGCTTCGTGCTGGCCGAAGCCGTGCAGAAACTGCCCGCCGGAACCTACCGCATCGCCTCAGGCCTGCCCGCGGAAGATGCCGCCAGCGAGTCGCTGGGCTGGCTGCTCACGGCCTATCGCTTCGACCGCTACAAGGAGGCCAAGGGCGAAACTGCGGCCCTGCAGACACCGGAGGCCGTGGATTCCGCCGCCGTGGAGTCGCTGGCCGCGGCGGAATGCCTGACCCGCGACCTGATCAACACACCCGCCTCCGACATGGGCCCGGCAGAGCTTCAAGCCGCAGCCGAATCCCTCGCGCAGGAATTCGGCGCAGAAATCTCCGTCACCCTGGGCGAGGACCTCTTGGCTCGGAACTTCCCGCTGATCCACACCGTCGGCCGCGCCTCGACCCGCGCGCCGCGGCTGATCGATGTGCGCTGGGGCGGCACCGGCCCCAAGCTCACCCTGGTGGGCAAGGGCGTCTGTTTCGACACCGGCGGGCTGAACCTCAAGCCCGGAAACAGCATGGCGCTGATGAAAAAGGACATGGGCGGCGCGGCCAACGTGCTGGGGCTGGCCCGCATGATCATGGCCGCCGGGCTGAACCTGCAGCTCAGGGTGCTGATCCCGGCAGTGGAAAACGCCGTCTCCGGCTCAGCCTTCCGTCCCGGCGATGTGCTGATGTCGCGCAAGGGGCTGACGGTTGAAAACAACAACACCGACGCAGAGGGCCGTTTGGTTCTGGCCGACGCCTTGGCGCTGGCGGCAGAGGGCTCGCCGGACCTCTTGGTCTCCATGGCCACACTCACCGGCGCGGCCCGCGTTGCGGTCGGCCCGGACCTGTCGCCCTACTATACGGATCACGAAAATGATGCCGCGGCGCTTGCGGCCAGTGCGGCGCGCACCGCCGACCCGGTCTGGCGGATGCCCTTCCACGATCCTTACGAGACGATGATCGAACCCGGTATTGCCGATCTCGACAACGCACCCTCAGGCGGGTTCGCAGGCTCCATTACCGCGGCCCTGTTCCTGCGCCGCTTTGCCGGGGACACCCGCTACATGCATTTCGACATCTACGGCTGGACCCCCAGCGCAGCACCCGGCCGCCCCAAGGGCGGCGCCCTGCAGGGCGCCCGCGCGCTGTTTACAGCGCTGCCGGACATGCTGGAGCTCTGATCCCATGGCTGACCGCCGCCGTACCCCAGCGAATGATCGCATCGCCGCCGCCCATCTGACACACGCGCCCGAAGGGTTGGAACGAGTTGACGGCATTGCCGCCCGCATCGGCGTGCCCGTCGCAGACCTGCTGCGCACACCGGACGGCGCCCGCGACCGCCAGCTGGTCTACGGCGAACCGGTCACGGTCTACGAGGACTGTGGCGGCTGGGCCTTCCTGCAGGCCGCCAAGGATTCCTACGTGGGCTATGTTCCCAGTTCCGCCTTGACCACACCGTTCGAGGCCACCCACTGGGTCAGCGCCCCGGCCACCCACGCCTATTCCGCGGATGATTTCAAATCGCCGGAAACCAGCGCCCTCAGCCACGGCAGCCGGGTGGAGGTGATGGGCGGCACCGGGCAGTTCACTGGGCGGTTCGTGGAAACCAGCCTTGGCTTCATCCCCGCCCGCCACCTGTCGCCCTTGGGTGCCCATGCCGATGATCCGGTGATGGTGGCAGAGCTGTTCCTCGGCACCCCCTACCTTTGGGGCGGCAACAGCCGGTTTGGCATCGACTGTTCCGGCCTTGTGCAGGCCGCGCTGCTGGCATGCGGCACCCCCTGCCCTGGTGACAGCGACATGCAGGAGGAGGAACTGGGCGAGCCCGTTCCGGACGCAGACTACCGCCGCGGCGATCTCCTGTTCTGGAAGGGTCATGTCGCCCTGGTGCGGGACGCAGAGACGCTGATCCATGCCAATGCCCATGACATGGCGGTGGCCATCGAACCCATCGGTGCTGCAATAAAGCGTATCCAGGCCCAAGGCGACGGCCCGCTTACCTCGCATAAACGGCTGGCGTAGGCCCCTGCGCCCGCCAGCGGCGGCAAAAATCTTGCGAAGATTTTTAGCCGGAAAATTCGAATTTTCCGGTCCCCGCCCTGCCGCAAAGCTTGCGGCTACTCCACGGAGCGGATCAGCTTGCGCTCCAGCACCCTCAGCACGGTCTTCAGATCCGCCCCGCGCTTCAGGATATGCCCGTCCATGCCGACCACCGAATACTGCCCCTGCCGCAGCCGCAGCTTGGGGCGCTTTTCGATCCGGTAGAGCGGATGCTCTGCCGTGCGCCGGAAGACGGAGAAAACTGCCAGATCACGCAAGGAAGAAATCCCGTAATCGCGCCACTCCCCGGCGGCCACCATACGGCCATAGAGAGTCATAATGACCGACAGTTCCCGGCGGTCAAAGGCGACTTGCTGAGGTATGGGAGATCCGGGAAAAGGCTGCACCTGATCAAAGCTCATAGATAACAGGTTGCGCCGTTTCCCCGGCAAATCAAGGGTTTTAACGTTCGATTTTTCGTGTGGTGCAGGATGCGCACAGGCGAAAGTAGCGCGTTTCCGGCTGTATCAGAGCCTTTTTCAGACCCTCTCAGGCCGCCGCCAGTGCCCCGCACTGCACACCCAGAATCTGCTCCAGCGCCACCCGTCCGGGCGCCGTCAGCATCAGCCCGCGCTTGTGCCGGTGCCGTTTGACCCAGCCGCTGTCCAAGGCGTGTTCCAGGATCTGCCGCCCCATTGGTCCCGCCACATGCAGCTTGCGCTCGGTCCAGTCCAGGCAGGGTCGAACGAAGGGCTGGCGGCCGGTATTTTCCGGCAGCACCACCCCTAGTTTCAGCCATTCTCCGGCGGGTTCTGCGCGAAAGGCACCTTGCTCCTCCACCAGCATGCCGCGGTCCAGAAAGGCGCGGGTCATCGCCACCGCCAGCGGGCCTGCCAGGTGGTCGTAACAGCTGCGCAGCTGTGCCAGGCCGCCGGCCTTGCGCTGCTGGGCGCGGTGCAGGCTGTCGGCAGGCGCAATTGCCGCCAGCTGCTCCAGCGCGTGCGCCACCTCGGCGCCTGCCAGCCGGTGATAGACGCAGCGGCCGCGCTTTTCCGCCACCACCAGGCCAGCGTCCTGCAGCAGCCGCAAATGCGCCGAGGCGGTCTGCGGCGTCACCCCCGCAGCCGCCGCCAGCTCCTTGTTGGTATAGGCGCGCCCCTCCATCAGCTCGCACAGCATTTGCGTGCGGCTGGCGTCGCTGATGGCCTGGCCCAGAATATCGAAACGCGGTGTGATCATGCTCCTACCCTACGCGGTTTGCGCAGGGACACCCAAGCAAAACCCTTCGCCCCGCGCCGAAGTATCCCTCCGTTTCCGCGTGCCCGGTCACGCAAACGACCCGTGGCAGAACCAGCCCGGCGACAGCGCCCCGCCATGGGCAAAGAACAGCCACAGCCGCGTCCCGCACCCCGTCGCCACCACCCAGTAATCGCGCACCCCACTGCGCCACTCGGAGTCTTCCAGCCACCACTCGGGCGCAATCCGCTCCGGGCCTTCCGCCGCTGCCAGCGCCCAGTCCCGGCCGCGCCACCTGAACTGCTCCGGCACCTGCGGCACATCCGGCGCATGGACCAGCTCAGGCCGCCACAACAGCAGCGGCCGCGGGCGCGGCGGCAAGGGCCAATCGCCGGAGGCAGGCTCCGACCAGGCCGCCGCCTGCACGGTGAAGGTTTTTTCCGGAATGTGGCTCTCCGCCGGATGGCAGCGGGTGATTGCCTCCATCCCCAGCCGCGCGCCCAGCCGGCCGATCAGATCCTCCAGCGCGGCGCCATCCTCCTGCCGCGCCCGCGCCGCGGCACTTGCCTGCAGATGGCCCGCCGGGGTGCCGGCGTGAATGGCTTCGGCCTGCAAGACCTCCAGCCGCAGCATGTCGATGCCATAACCCGCGTCGATCTGCTCCAGCTTCATCTCCAAGAGCGGCCGGATGCGGGCAGGCTGGCGGCTGGCACGGGCCAGGCCCAGGGTCACGGCCTCCATTTCCTGATCGCAGCGGTGCGCCTCCAGCCGCAGCACGCGGGCGCCCTTGCCGCGCGCCTCCAGCCGGGCACACAGCCGCGGCAGCATCCGGTCGATGCCTGCCAGCAGATCCTCCATCAGCCCGATCGGCTCCGGCAGGGTCAGCCGCACCGCAAAACGGTCCGGGCTGCGCGCGGGCGAGACCGGCTCCGGCGCGCTGCCCATTGCCTGGTCCAGCCGCAGCACCAGCCCCTGGCCGAACCGGCGCGCCAGGCTGGCCCGCGGCTGGCCCAAGAGATCGCCGATCCGCCGCAGCCCCAGCCGGTTCAGCTGCGCCACGGTGGCGCTGTCCAGCCGCAACGCCGCCACCGGCAAGGGCGCCAGCGCGCCATAGGCCTGGCCGGCTTCGGCAATCCGCCCCAGCTGCGGCACCGCCGCCTGCAGCTGCGGCGCCGCGCCGCCGCGGGTCCAGTGGCGCCGCTTGACGCTCTGGCGTTTCTGCGCCCGGGCACGGGTTGCCCGCGCCTCCTGGTCGATGGCGTCGCCCGACCGCTCCGGCGCCGCCTCCTCCCCCGCATAGCGCGCCAGCGCCCAGGCCGCGCCCAGGGTGTCCGCCAGCCCCATCCGCACGCTTAGCCCCATCTCCGCGCAATCCTGCCCCGCCGTCTCCATCAGCGCCGCCTCGCTGCCGAACAGATGCGCGCAGCCGGTGAGGTCGATGGTAAGCCCGTCCTCCCCCGCCTCCGCCACCCAGGGGCTGAACTTGCCCGCCCAGCGCCGGAGTGCGGCCAGGAACGCCATCTCCGCCGCCCGGTTGCGCGGCCGCACCACCAGGCCCGCGCACATCGCATGGGCATCGCGCAAGGGCTGGCCGGCCTGCAGCCCCTCTGCCGAGGCGGCCAGGTTTAACGCGGAAATAACCTGAGTGTTGGAGACTTCCTCAACGACGGCCAGCGGCCCGGCAATACCGCCGCGCTCCGCCCGCAAAATGCGTTCGGCGCCAAGGCGCGGAAACCACAGCGACAGAATGCGGCGATGGGGCATGGGCAAATCGGGCAGCAAGGGCCGGCAGGCGGCAGGTTACAGGAGTTTTTTGGCAGATGTTCTTATTTTGTTCTCAAAATGCGATTCGGTCAATCCGCAGGGGCGCTGCGCAATGACCCTGCGCCGTCTCAAGGGGCTCGCCTTCCTCGTGATCCTCGCCGCTCTGGCCGCAGGCGTGACCGCCCCGGTCACGGCAGACAGCGGTCTCAGCAAACATGTGACCCGGCGGATGGCCCTGATGACAGGGCAGAAAGCGGCGATGGATGTGCTCACCGGGATGATGGCCGGACGCATCGTCTTCGACCGGGACAAGGCGCGCAGCGCCCGGCGCCAGCTGATCAAATCCACCGGCAGCATTCGCAAGCATTTCAAGAAACCGCGGCTGGATGCGCGCTCCAACGCGCGGCCGCTGATCTGGCACAGCTGGAAGGATTTCAAGACCCGCGCCGGAACCGCAGAGGCCGCGGCCCGCAACCTCAGCACCCGCTCGCTGCCCGCCCTGCGCCGCACCCTGCCCGGCCTGATGCAAAGCTGTCTCAGCTGCCACGAGACCTACCGCAGCACCCCCAACAGCTTCACCACACACTAACAGGACAGCAGCCCCTGCCACGGGGCGGCAAGTCAGGCCCCGAAACGCGCCATGAAGGTGTCAATCGCGCCGCTGATCACCCGCTCGCGCTCGGCCTCAGAGAATTCGGTGTCGATCTTGAACAGGAACCGCAGGAACACATCCGCCTTACACAGCTCGATGAACTGCGCCGCGGCAAGATCGGCGTCTTCGATCTTTAGCTCGCCCCGCACCGCCGCAGCCTCCATATAGGCCTGGATCTCGCCATGCAGCACCATCGGACCGCTTTCGTAGAACATCGGCCCCAGCTCCGGGAACCGGTCGGCCTCAGCCACGAAGATGCGGAACAGCTGCAGGCTGAAGCCGCCCAGCAGCACCCCGTGCACCCGCTCAGCCGCCGCCCGCAGCACGTCCCGCGGCCCGCAGCTGCCCGGCGCCAGATCCAGCGATGCGTCCGCCTGCTGCACGCAGGCTGACCGCACCACTTCCATGAACAAGACCCGCTTGTCGGGGAAATAGCTGTAGAGCGTCGCCTTGGAGACCCCCGCCGCCTTGGCAATCTTGTCGACGCTGGCGCCTTCGAACCCGTCCGCCAGGAACACCTCGCGCGCGCCGTCCAGGACCTGATCGAATTTGCGGCCGGTGCGCAGGACGCTGGCTTGCTGGTTCATGCGGGCTCCAATGGCTGCGTAGGGCTCTGGGCCTAATGTAGCCTGCGCCGCCCCATTGCAACAGCAGAACCCGCATCATCTTGCGCTCCCTCGCGGAACCGTTATGTTTAGAATTATTCTAAATTGAAGGGCGGCAGATGCGTTTTTTCACTCAGCGCAAACGGTTTACGGACCTGACCGGGCAAGAGATCCTGGCCCTGGCAATTTCCTCCGAGGAGGACGATGCGCGCATCTACCGCGGCTATGCCGAGCGGCTGCGCAGCGAATACCCCGCCTCTGCGGCACTGTTTGACGGGATGGCGGCGGAGGAAGACGAGCACCGCGCCCAACTGATTGCCCTGCACGAAAGCCGGTTCGGCCCCGCAATCCCGCTGATCCGGCGCGAGCATGTGGCGGGATACTACGCCCGCCGCCCCATCTGGCTGATGGAGAACCTGAGCCTCGACCGCATCCGCGACGAGGCCCGCGCGATGGAGCGCGACGCCGAACGCTTCTACACCGCCGCCACCGCCCGCACGCAGGATGCCGCCACCCGCAGGCTTCTGGGCGACCTCGCCGCGGCGGAGGCAGGGCACCAGGCCCGTGCGGGCGAGTTGCAGGAGGCGCATCTGGACGAAGACACCCGCGCGGACGAGGACCGCGCCGCCCACCGCCAGTTCGTGCTGACCTGGGTGCAGCCGGGACTGGCCGGGCTGATGGACGGCTCGGTCTCCACCCTGGCGCCGATCTTCGCCACCGCCTTTGCCACCCAGGACACCTGGACCACCTTCCTGGTTGGCATGGCGGCCTCGGTCGGGGCGGGCATCTCAATGGGCTTCACCGAAGCGGCCTCCGACGACGGCGAGCTCTCTGGCCGCGGCTCCCCTGTCAAACGCGGGCTGGCCTCCGGCATCATGACCACCGTCGGCGGCCTCGGCCACGCCCTGCCCTATCTGATCCCGGAATTCTGGACCGCCACCACCCTGGCGCTGCTGATCGTCTTTGTGGAGCTCTGGGCCATCGCCTGGATCCAGAACAAGTTCATGGAAACCCCGTTCTGGCGCGCCACTATGCAGGTGGTGCTGGGCGGTGCGCTGGTGCTGGGCGCCGGCGCGCTGATCGGCAGCGGTTAGAAGCGCTGCGAGCTGCTCCGCTTGGCCAAGACAGGGTCAAGGGCGGCACAGCCGCCGCGCGCCAGCGCGGTTTACCCTTGAGGCTGTCTTGGACGATATCACAATTGACCAGGCTCTCTCAGGGCACACCTGCCCTTAGAGCGCATCTCAGCACAACCCCTGCCCTGAGCGCAGCACAGGGCCACGCCCAACTGTGAAGGGCATTCTTCAGATTGCCGCTGAACAGGCGGGAGCACGCCCCTGCCCTATCAAGATCTGCTCGTCCCAAGCCTGCCCAAAAAACAGCCTTTGCCAATTGGTCAGCTCTTGTTACCAATCCAACCATGGCCGAGATCTTCTTCCGCACCCTGCCCTTCTTTGCAATCATCGGCCTCGGCTACTGGGCCGGGCGCAGCCGGTTTTTCACCGAGGAAGCCACCGCCTATCTCACCCGCTTCGTGTTCTACTTCCCGCTGTCGGCGATGATCTTCGGCTTTGCCGCCAACCTCTCCTTTGCCGAGGTCTTCGATCCCACACTGATCCTCGGCTATTTGGCGGGCACGCTGGCGGTCTACCTGCTGGTGACAGCTGTCGCCATGGCCCGCGGCCTGGACGTGCCCACCGCCGCGGTGGAGGCGCAATGCGCGGCGATCGGCAATGTGGGCTTCCTCGGCCTGCCGATGATGGCGATCCTGTTCGGCCCGGCCTCCGCGGCGCCGATGATGGTGGTGCTCAGCGTCGATCTGGTGGTGTTCTCCTCGCTGATCGTGATCCTGATCAACGCGGGCCGCGGCCAGGGGCTTGGTCTTGCCACGCTCCGGCTGGTCGGGCTGGGCCTCATGAAAAACCCGATGATCCTGTCCATCGTTGCGGGCCTTGCCTGGTCGGCATCGGCGCTGCCGATCCCGGAACCCGCAAACAATTTCCTCACCATCCTCGGCGGCGCCGCCACCCCCGGAGCCCTCTTTGCCATCGGTGCCTCGCTGGCCTCGAAATCGGCGGAGCGAGTGCACATCTCCGGCTGGCTCAGCTTTGCCAAGCTGGTGCTGCACCCGGCCTGTGTCGCAATCGCCGTGCTGTGGCTGATCCCGGCGGCGCCGTTCTCCGCCGCGGTCGCCATCGCTGCCGCCTCCCTGCCGGTGGCGGGCAATGTCTACATGCTGGCGCAGCACTACGGCGTGGCCCCGCACCGGGCCTCCGCCGCCATTTTCATCTCCACCGTGGTGTCAATCGTCACCGTGCCGGCGGTGATCGCCTGGGTCTCCGGCTCTTGAGGGCCAGAGCCCGGCCTCAGAGCCGGATCACGTAATCCTTGCGGGTGGTCTCGATCACCTCCCAGGTGCCGCAGAAACCGGGGCGCAGGATGAAGCTGTCGCCTGCCGCCAGCGGATACGCGGTGCCGTCATCGCTGGTGATCACCGACCGGCCCTCCAGGATCCGGCAGTATTCCCACTCGTCGTAAGTGATCCGCCACTTGCCCGGTGTCGACTGCCAGATGCCGCAGTACAAACCGTCGCGCTCCTCCGCGTTCCAGGTGGTGAACACCGGATCACCCGCCAGCACCTTCTCTGGCGCCGGACGCTCCACCTCCGCCTCCGCGGCCTCCGGTGTCAGTCTCAGAAAATCGCTCATGGCGCTGTGCCTCCCTCTTGCCTTGGCGGCGGACTGTCCCGGTTTTCGCACCGGCTGTCCAGCACCCCCTTGCGCAACTGCGGCATCCTCCCGGCGGCCAAAGCCCCGATTGTTTGCGAATTCGCAATCCTTGTGCCGCAAAAACCGGCATTGCTGCCGCCCATCCGCTGGACCCTGAGGCCATCAGCAGGTAGCGGTAGGGCTAACAGATTTTGAGGAGCCTCACCCATGGAAACCGTTTCCGAGAACCGCGCCTTTGGCGGCACCCAGGGCGTCTACAAACACGCCAGCAGCGCCACCGGCGGCGACATGACATTCGGCCTGTTCCTGCCGGAGGAGGCCAAGGACGGCCCGGTGCCGGTGCTGTGGTACCTCTCGGGCCTCACCTGCACCCATGAAAACGCCATGACCAAGGCAGGCGCCCAGGCCTGGTGTGCCGAGCAGGGCATCGCCATTGTCTTCCCCGACACCAGCCCCCGCGGCGAAGGCGTGGCCGATGATGACGCCTATGACCTGGGCCAGGGCGCGGGCTTCTATGTGAACGCCACCCAGAACCCCTGGGCGCCGCATTTCCGCATGTGGGACTATGTGGCCGAGGAGCTGCCAGCACTCTTGGGTGAAAAATTCGCCATCGACCTGGACCGCCAGGCGATCACCGGCCACTCCATGGGCGGCCACGGCGCGCTGACGCTGGCGATGAACCTGCCTGGCCGCTACAAGTCGGTCTCCGCCTTTGCGCCGATTTCCAACCCGACCGCATCGGACTGGGGCCGCAAGCAGCTGAGCGCCTACCTGGGCGACGATGAAGCCGCCTGGGCCAAGCATGACGCCACCCTCTTGATGCGGGAAAAGGGCTTTGACGGCCCGGTCCTGATCGACACCGGCACCTCCGACCAGTTCATCGACCTCCTGAAGCCCGAGGCGCTGGCCCACGCCGTTGCCGAACGCCGCCAGCAGGCCACCCTGCGGATGCAGCCGGGCTATGACCACAGCTATTTCTTCGTGTCGACCTTCATGGAGGAGCATGTCTCCTTCCACGCCGACGCGCTGTACCAGAACTAAGACACAAAGGACGCGGCCATGAGTGAAGACTTTGATTATGACCTGATCATCATCGGCTCCGGCCCCTCGGGCCGCGCCGCCGCCATCCAGGCGGGCAAACTGCACCGCCGGGTGCTGGTGATCGACCGCAAGGACCGGCTGGGCGGCGTGTCGGTGCACACCGGCACCATCCCGTCAAAGACCCTGCGCGAAACCGTGCTGAACCTCTCCGGCTGGCGCGAACGCTCATTCTACGGCCGCTCCTACCGGGTCAAGGACCAGATCGAAGCAAACGACCTGAAGGCGCGCCTGCACATGACCCTCGATTACGAGGTCGACGTGCTGGAGCACCAGTTCAACCGCAACCACGTGGACACGCTGCTGGGACTGGCGAAATTCATCGGCCCGAACGAGGTCGAGGTCGCCACCGAGGCGGGCGAGACCACCCGGCTGACGGCAGAGAAATTCCTGATCTCCACCGGCACCAAGACCTACCGCCCGGAGTATGTGCCCTTCAACGGCAAGACCGTGGTCGACGGCGACGAATTCCTGGAGATGGCCGAGATCCCGCGCTCCCTCACCGTGATCGGCGCCGGCGTGATCGGGGTGGAATATGCCACCATGTTCTCGGCTCTGGACGTGCGCGTCACCCTGATTGAACCGCGCGAGACCTTCCTCGACTTCATCGACAAGACTCTGATCCAGGACTTCACCCACCAGATCCGCGAAAACGGCGTCGACCTGCGGCTTGGCTCCGCGGTCGAAAGCATCGAGGACCGTGGCGAGCATGTTGAGGTGATCCTCGAAAACGGCCGCCATGTGCGTTCTGAAATGCTGCTCTTTGCGGCCGGACGGATGGGCGCCACCTCCGCCCTGAACCTCGAGGCTGTTGGCCTCAAGACCGACCACCGCGGCCGCCTCAGCGTGGACCGCAAGACCTACCAGACCGAGGTGCCGCATATCTATGCCGCGGGCGATGTGATCGGCCACCCGTCGCTCGCCTCCACTTCGCTGCAGCAGGGCCGCGTCGCCGCCTGCCACGCGCTGGAAACCCCGACGCTGCCAGAAAGCCCCTGGTACCCCTATGGCATCTACTCGGTGCCGGAAATGTCCACCTGCGGCATGTCCGAGGAAGAGCTGAAAGAGCGCGGCATCCCTTACGAGGTCGGCGTCGCCCGCTTCCGCGAAACCTCCCGCGGCCACATCATGGGGCTGGAGCACGGCATGCTCAAGATGCTGTTTTCCCTGAAAACCCGCCGGGTGCTGGGCGTGCAGATCGTCGGCGAAGGCGCGACGGAACTAATCCACATTGCCCAGGCGGTGCTGAACCTCAAGGGCACGGTGGACTACTTCGTGCAGAACACCTTCAACTACCCGACCCTGGCCGAGGCGTATAAGATCGCGGGTCTCGACGCCTTCAACCGGATGCCGATCCCGGAGGAGTTCAAGGTGAAGAAACCTGCCCGCAAGGCAAAGGCCAAGCCTGAGCCCAAGGCGGAGAAGGCCCCCGCGGCCGAGAAGAAGGCCGCGGAGTGACCGCGCTTTACATCGACGCTGACGCCTGCCCCGTGAAGCAGGAGGCCGAGCGGGTCGCCACCCGCCACGGGTTGCGCATGTTTGTGGTCTCCAACGGCGGGCTGCGGCCTTCGCAGAACCCGCTGGTGGAAACCGTGATCGTGGCAGAAGGCGCTGATGTGGCCGACATGTGGATCGCAGACCGCTGCGGGCCGGGTGATGTGGTGGTGACGGGTGACATCCCCCTTGCCGCCAAATGCATCGAGGCTGGCGCCCGCGTGCTGCGCCACAACGGAGAGCGGTTCACGGAAGCCAACATCGGCCAACAGCTGGCGATGCGCGACCTGATGGCCGACCTGCGCGCCGCCAACCCGCTGGGCGCCGGCGGCAGCGGCAAGGGCTTCACCAAGGCCGACCGCTCGCGGTTTCTGGATGCACTGGAGCGCGAACTGCGCGCCGCCAAAGCAGACCGCTAAGCCATCGCGGCCTTCAGCGGCGCCAGATCCCCTTCCAGAACAGGGCGCAGAAAGGTCCGGTCATAGCGCCGGACAATGCCGTTCTCCCGGGCGAACCGGAACGCCGCCAGGCAATCCTCATCCTCAAAGCTCCTGGCGCGATAGTCCTCATAGGCCGCCAGCGACGGGAAGGAAAACAGCGCCACCGCCAGATCATTGGCGCTTTCGTGCGGCAGGAAATAGCCGTGATGGGTGCCGCCAAAGCGTTCCACCAGCGGGATCCAGGCCTTGGCGTAGACCTCAAAGGCCTCAATCCTATCGGGATGAATTTCATAAGTGATGTAGCAGGTGATCATGGCCGCCTCATGTGCTGGTTTGCAGCCAAACCTAGGCGCCGCTGCCCGCCGTGCCCAATGACATTGCGTGATCCCTCTGTTCGCAAACGCAAATACACGCGCCCGCAGGCCAGCTCCCGGGTCAAGGCTCCGCGCCAGCGAACCGTGCTTTAGCACGGCTTGGCCTTGACGCGGGATCAAGCCGACACACTGGATCAGGCGCGTTCAGGGGCAGACCTGACCCTGAACCGCTTCTCAGCAAGAAATCCACCCCCTCCCCAATCTCCAAACCCCAGCGTTCTGCCGCAAAAATTTCGCCCCGGAATTTTGCCCGGAAAAATTGCATTTTTCCGCCCCCGCCCATTGCCCGGCCAGATCAAATCCGCCACTGATCAAGGGCAGGAGACGGGAGAGCAACGGCATGAGCGCAGAGATGAAGGTCAGCGTCCCCGGCCTGTTTGCCGCGGCCGGGGCAGGGATTGCCTTCTCCGTCATCGACATGATCTTCAAGTTCCTGTCGGGCGACTACCCGCTCTATGAAATGGTGCTGTTCCGCTCCGTCATCGCGGTGGCCGTCATGCTCGCCCTCATCATGCCGCTGGAGGGCGGCTATCACCTGCTGCGCACCCATCAGCCAAAACTGCACCTGCTGCGCTGCCTGGTGGTGTTCTTCGCCAACATCTGCTTCTTCACCGGCCTCACCCTGCTGCCGCTGGCCGAAGCCGTCGCCATCGCCTTTGCCACGCCCCTCATCGTCACCGCCCTATCAGCCCTGTTCCTCGGTGAACGCCCCGGCCCCTGGCGCTGGGGCGCGGTGTTTGCGGGTTTTCTCGGCGTGCTGATCATCATGCGCCCCGGTGCGGACACCTTCCAGCCCGCCGCCATCCTGCCGCTGCTGGGCGCCTGCGGCTATGCCACCCTGCACGTGCTGACCCGCCGCGCCGGCGGGTCCGAGGCCGGGGCGACGCTCGCCTTCTACCCGATGCTGGGATTTCTGGTGCTCAGCGCCCTGGCCGGGCTTATCTTTGGCGACGGGCGTTTTGCCACCGGCGACAGCCCCGCCTTCGATTTCATCCTGCGCGCCTGGATCTGGCCCGCGCCGGAAGACTGGCCCTATCTGATCGGCGTCGGCATCGCAGGCTCCGCCGGCGGCTATCTGGTCAGCCAGGCCTACCGCATGAACGAAGCCGCACTGGCCGCCCCGTTTGAGTACATCGCGATGCCGATGTCGGTCCTCTGGGGCGTGCTGATCTTCAACGAATGGCCCGACTTGCAGGTCTGGCTTGGCAGCGCGCTGATCATCGCCTCCGGCCTTGTCTCCGTCTGGCGCGAGACCCGCCGCAACCGCCCCGCCCCGCGGCCCCGCCCGCGCGCAGAAGGATGACCGCGATGCCCATTGACGCCGTCGTCTTTGACATTGGCCGCGTGCTGATCGAGTGGGAGCCGGAACGCTTCTACGACGGCCGCATCGGCGCGGCCCGCCGCCAGCAGCTGTTCGATCAGGTGCCGCTGCACGAAATGAACCTGAACGTCGACCGCGGCCACCCCTTCCGCGGCAGCGTCTATGCGCTGGCAGAGCAGCACCCGGACTGGTCTGAGGAAATCCGCTGGTGGCACGATTACTGGTTGCAGATGGTGCCCCGAGAGATCCCCCATTCCGTCCGCCTGATGCAGATGCTGCAGGCCAAAGGCACGCCGGTTTTCGCCCTCAGCAACTTCGGCGCCGAGACGTTTGAGACCGCCTGCGCCGCCTACCCGTTCCTGCGCGGCTTTGACCGCACATTTGTCTCTGCGCATCTGAAAACGATCAAGCCGGAACCGGAAATCTATGCCATCCTGGAACGCGAAACCGGGGTGGCGCCGGACCGGCTGCTGTTCACCGACGACCGCCCGGAAAACATCGAAGCCGCCAAAGCACGCGGCTGGCAGACCCATCTGTTCACCGCCCCCGCCCCATTCGCGGCGCGGCTGGTGCAGGCAGGGCTGCTGACAGACCAGGACGCCGCCTGAAACGGCCCGCAAAAAGAAGGACAACAGGCCCATGACCATCCCGTTCATCAGCTTTGAAGAGGGCGAAGCCCTGCTCGACTGGGTCAGTTTTGCCGAGGCGCTGGCCGCCAGCCACGAGCTGCCTAAGGCAGAGATCGGCGACACTTTCCTCTACCGCGGGTCCGACACGCTCCTGAGCCGCTCCGCCTGGATCGACGGGCTGGGGCTGGCGGTGAAAACCGCCAACATCTTCCCCCGCAACCCCGACGCCGGAAAACCGATGATCAACGGCTCTGTCTGCCTCTACTCCGATGCCGACGGCACCCTTGAAGCCCTTGTCGACTTCCACCTGGTCACCAAATGGAAGACCGCAGGCGACAGCCTGCTGGGTGCCCTGCGGCTGGCCAACCCGGACGCACGGGAGGTGCTGATCGTCGGCGCTGGCACAGTTGGCGGCTCTTTGATCGAGGCCTTCGGCGCAGGCTTCCCGCAGGCGCAGATCCACGTCTGGAACCGCACCGGTTCCAAGGCCGAAGAACTCTGCGCCCAATACCCCGGCACCCTCCCTGCCCCCGATCTGGAACCGGCGGTGCGCGCTGCCGATATCATCGTCACCTGCACCATGTCGTCAAACCCAGTGATCAAAGGCGACTGGCTCAGCCCCGGCCAGCACCTCAACCTGATCGGCGCCTACCGCCCCGACATGCGCGAGGCCGATGACGAGGCGCTCAAGCGCGCGCAGATCTATTGCGACAGTTTTGACACCACCCTGGACCACATCGGCGAGTTCAAGATCCCGCTGGCCGCCGGCACCATCCAGCGCAGCGATGTGCTGGCGGATTACTACAGCCTCGGCCAGTTCCCGGCCTATGACCCCGCCCGGATCACCCTGTTCAAGAACGGCGGCGGCGCCCATCTGGACCTGATGACCAGCCATCACATCCTGCAAAAGTGGAAGGCCAGGGCCTGACAAAACATCCCCGGCCCCGCTTCTTTCTGGTCACAAATACCCATAGAAACGGCCCGCCTTAGGCGGGCCGCTTTTGTTACGCCGCCGCGGGGACTACCGCATTCAGCGGGCGTTCCTTGACCGGCAAATGCACAATCGCGCTGAACGCACCGACCGCCACGCCGATCCACCAGACAAAGGTGTAATCGCCATAGGCGTCATACATCCGACCGCCCAGCCACACGCCCAGGAAGCTGCCCAGCTGGTGGCTGAAGAACACGATGCCGTAAAGCGTGCCCATGTAGCGCAAACCATAGATATGCGCGACCAGACCCGAGGTCAGCGGCACCGTCGCCAGCCACAACGACCCCATCGCGACCGAGAAGATGATGACGCTCAGCGGCGTGATCGGGAACATGATAAACGCCGCCGCCGCAATCGTCCGCCCGGTGTAAATCGCCGCCAGCAGGTATTTCTTGGAATAGCGCTTGCCCAGATACCCCGCCAGCAGCGTGCCGCCCACATTGGCCGCCCCGATCAGCGAAATCGCTGCCGCGCCCAGTGCCGAGGTGGTGGTGATGCCGATTGAATGCAGCGCCCCGCCCGGCAGGATCGGCCCGCACATCTCGGTGACAAAGGCCGGGAAATGCGCGGTGACAAAGGCCAGCTGATAGCCGCAGCTGAAAAAGCCCAGGAAGATCAGCGTGTAGGAGGGGTCCTTGAACGCCTTTTTCAGGATCGCGCCCATGCTCTCCTCCAGCTCCGCCTTGCTGGCGGCCTCCGGCGCGCGCATCAAGGGCAGCAGCGCAATCAGCGCCAGCACCACGCCCGCAAACAGCAGGAAAATCGTCTGCCAGGGCAGGAAGCCCAGCAGCCACTCCGCCGTCGGCGCGCCGAAAATCTGCCCGGCAGAGCCGGCTGCGGTGACAATCGCCAGCGACATCGACCGGTTCTCGTCGGAACTGGCCCGCCCCACAACCGCCAGCACCACGCCGAACCCGGTGCCGGCAATGCCAAAGCCCACCAGCCATTCATAAGCCTGCATCTCAAACGGTGTGGTCGACGCCGCGCTCAGCACCAGACCGGCGGCATAGACGATGGCGCCCATGATGATCGCCTTGCGGTCGCCGATCTTTTCGGCGATGGCGCCGAAAATCGGCTGCCCGATGCCCCAGGCCAGGTTCTGGATGGCAATCGCCAAGGAGAATTCCGACCGCAGCCAGCCGAATTCATCCGCAATCGGGATCTGAAAGACGCCGAAGGAGGCGCGCACCGCAAAGCTCACCATGATGATGATGCAGCCGACGATCAGAACGGGGGTAAACAGCGGCGCGGAACGGTCCATGGGCTCTCTCCTGATAAGCTGCGAAACTCTCAGGGAAATTTGCCAGGCGGTCAAATCAGGATTTTTGCGGCTCAGGTTAAGAAATTTTGATCACCAGCGTTTTTGCTCTTTGATCCAAACCGTTTCAGGAACTGAAAACCGTGAAGGTTTGCTGGAAAACTCCGGTCGCCATCGGGCACGCGCCCGGGCACAGTTGATTGTTCTTCCTGAAAACCATTCTGTTATTGCCTGAATCTCTGTGGTCCCAGTATATGAGCGACCTATGGCAGGCGTCTTCAGGCGCCAAAGGGCCGCTTTCAAGTTTCTTTTCCCAGCGTAGACCTTAGATCGTTTAAAGAACAAATGCGCCTTACTGTGTGCAGAAATGTATGCAGCACATACGTACGTTCTGCCGTCCCGATTAATCACTTTGTGAATTGTTACAATCGGGTAAAGCGTTTCATCCCTGGCTTCTTGCGGCCAGTGCCCCTCAAAAAGATAAGTGTCATCTATCGTGTCTGTCACACTTTCAAAAAATGATGCTGCATGGCCTTTAACAGGTTTCAACAGCAGGAGAGCAGTCAGACTGAACATGACAAAAACAAAAAACAAACGATATGCTTTAGCTTTTGAGTATCGCAGCAAAAGGCCTTTCTCCTGAATAATCTGTTCTGGCAATCCGGGTGCACGACGCCTGTCTTGCGGGGATGTAAGAACCCCTAAGCAGCATAGCCGAGCGTAAACGTTCAATCTGAACTCTGCCATAAGAAATGTGAGACCAGTTGCTCCCCGCTTCCCATCCCCCGCGCCCCGCGCTATCCCTTTCCCATGACCCATTTGAGCGCGCTTTACCGGCAGAAAATCGACGCGGGCGAATTGAAGCCCGACCCGGCACAGGAAGCCGTCCTTCCTCATTTCGACCGCATCGCCGAAGGGCTAATGGCGCCGCCGGTGAAACGCGGCTTCTTCCGCAAGGCGGAATATGAACCGGTCCAGGGGCTTTATCTCTGGGGCGGGGTCGGGCGCGGCAAGTCGATGCTGATGGATCTGTTTGTCGACAGCCTCGGCGGTATCCCCTCACGGCGGGTGCATTTCCATGCCTTCATGCAGGAAATCCACGCCAGGATGCATCAGGCCCGCCAGGACGGTGTCGAGGACGCGCTGGCTCCGGCAGCGGCAGAGGTGGCGGAGTCCGTGCGCCTTCTGGCCTTTGACGAGATGCAGATCACTGACATTACCGATGCAATGATCGTAGGACGCTTGTTCGAGGCGCTGTTTGCCGCCGGAGTCACCGTGATCACCACCTCCAACCGGGTGCCGGATGACCTCTACAAGGACGGGCTGAACCGGCAGCTGTTCCTGCCCTTCATCGACCTGATCAAGGAGCACATGGCGGTGCATGAGATGGTCAGCAAGACCGACTACCGCCAGCACCGGCTGACTGGCGCGCCGGTCTATTTCACACCGTCAAATGCCGAATCCCGCGCCCGGATGCGGGAGATCTGGCAGGATCTCACCGGCGGCGGCGCGGCACAGCCGCTGACGCTGGAGGTGACCGGCCGCGAGGTCACCCTGCCCGCCTTCCGCAACGGCGTGGCGCGCGCCAGCTTCTATGACCTCTGCGGCAAGATGCTGGGGCCGGGCGACTATCTGGTCATTGCCGACAAGGTGAAGGTGCTGCTGCTGGAGGACATTCCCCGCCTTTCCCGCAACAACTTCAACGAGGCCAAACGGTTTGTGACCCTGATCGACGCATTGTACGAGGCCAAGGTGCGGCTGATCTGCTCCGCGGCGGCGCAGCCCGAAATGCTCTATGTCGAGGGCGAGGGCACCTTTGAATTCGAACGCACCGCCTCGCGCCTGCGCGAGATGCAGGACAAGGACTGGGGCAGCGAAACCCCATGATCGTCCGCGATACGCCCCGGCGGCGGGAAATCTTCCTGATCCTGAACGGATCGGTGGTGCCGCGCATCCTGCCCAACATCATCGGCGCCGCGCTCTGGGCGCTCCTGGTGCTGGTGCTGGACCGCTATGTCATTGCGATGCCGCAGATTTCCATCGCCGCGATGGGTGTCTTCGGCCTGTCGCTTTCGCTGTTCCTCAGCTTCCGCAACAACGCCGCCTATGACCGCTGGTGGGAGGCGCGGCGGATCTGGGGCCGCATGGTCTCAGACGTGCGCAGCCTGGCGCAGGAGCTGCGGATCTTCGCGGGCAAAGGCCCCGACGAGGACTTCATCCTGACCCGCATCCTCGCCTTTCACCATCTGCACCGCGCCCAGCTGCGCGGCGATGAGGTACGGGAGACGGTGGAGCATTGGGTCGGGCCGGAGGCAGCTGAGCAGCTGATGCAGGCGGAAAACAGCCCCAACGCCGCCCTGCGCGACATCGCCGCCCGCCTGCGCGAGATGGCAGAGGACGGCCGCATCGACGGCTTCGGCCAGCGCGCCCTGGCCGAACGCCTGGCAGCATTCCCCACCGCCCAGGCCGGGAACGAGCGGCTGCTGACAACGCCCCTGCCCTTCGTCTATTCGCTGCTGGTCTGGCGCACCACCTATCTCTACTGCCTGCTGCTGCCCTTCGCCCTCCTGGACAGCGCCGGCTGGTTCGAGCCGCTGGTCGCCGCGGTTGTGGCCTATGTGTTCTTCGGCCTGGCCGAGGTCACCCATGAGCTGGAACACCCGTTCCGCAAGCAGGCCAACTCAGTACCGCTCAGCGCCATGTGCCGGGTGATGGAAATTTCGGTCTGCAACGCTCTGGGCCGCGAGGCGCCGCCAAGGCTGGAACCCGTGGACTACGTTCTGGACTAGGGGGCGGAGGGAAGAAGGGGGCGCTGCCCCCTCGGCCTTTGGCCTCACCCCCGGGGTACTTCAAACCAGAAAGAAGCAGCAGGCCGCGCCGCGCCAGCGGCGCCGTGCCCAAGGGGATGAGATCTTCAGATCGAAACCGGGCGGGAGAGCTCCCCCGCCCCGGGGTAATTCAGCCGTTTTCGCGCAGGATATGGCCCGCCAGGTAAAGCGACCCGCAGATCAGCACCCGCGCCTGCGGATCCTTGGCGGTGATCGCCTGCAGCGCCGCCAGGGTGCTCTCCGCCGTGCCAGCCTCGATGCCCACGGATTTAGCCGCGGCCTCGGTTTCTTCGGCGCTCAGCGTGTTGATCTCATCGGGAATCGAAATCGCGGTCAGGCTTGCCACATGCGGCGCCAGCGGGGCCATGTAGCCGCTCACGTCCTTGGTGTTCAGCATGCCGCAGACCAGATGCGTCGGGCGCGCCGGCAGTTTTGCCAGCACATCCGCCAGCGCAATGCCCGCCGCGGCGTTGTGGCCGCCGTCCAGCCATAGCTCTGCCTCCGGTGCGGCCTCGATCAGCGGACCTGTTTTCAGTTTCTGCATCCGCGCGGGCCATTCGGCGTTCGCCATAGCGGCCTCGCAGGCGGCCTCATCGGCGCCCAGATGGCGCAGCGCTGCCAGTGCGGCACCGGCGTTCTGGATCTGATGCGCGCCCAAGAGCGCCGGCAGCGGCAGATCCAAGAGGCCGTTTTCGTCCTGGAACACCAGCCGGCCGCGCTCCTCCCAGACGTGCCAGTGCTGGCCATAGGCAATCAGCGGCGCGCCCAGGCGGGCGGCAGTGGCCTCGATCACTTCCATTGCCTCCTCGGGCTGCGGGCCGACCACAACCGGCACGCCGCGCTTGATGATGCCCGCCTTTTCGCCTGCGATCTTGGCCAGCGTGTTGCCCAGAAACTGCTCGTGGTCGATCGAGATCGGGGTGATTACCGAAACCTCCGGCGTGATCACGTTGGTGGCGTCCAGGCGTCCGCCCAGGCCAACCTCCAGCAGGGTATAATCCGCAGGCGTGCGCGAAAACGCCAAGAGCCCCGCCACCGTGGTGATCTCGAAATAGGTGATGTTCTCGCCGCCGTTCCTGGCATAGCACTCGTCCAGCACTTCGGTCAGATGCTGCTCCGAGATCAGCTCGCCCGCCAGCCGGATCCGCTCATGGAAGCGCGCCAGATGCGGCGAGGTATAGGCGTGCACGCTCTTGCCCATGCCCTCAAGCCCTGCCCGGATCATCGCCTGGGTGGAGCCCTTGCCGTTGGTGCCCGCCAGGTGGATCACCGGCGGCAGGTTTTCCTGCGGGTTGTCCAGTGCGGCCAGCAGCCGCCAGACCCGGTCCAGCGTCAGGTCGATGATCTTGGGGTGCAGCGCCATCATGCGGGCGAGGATCGCGTCGGAGGTCTGGGTCATCAGCCTGGGTCCTGTTCAGCCGGCTTGCCTCAAACGCAAAGGGCAGCGCCCGTCCCGGCGGGGTGGAAGCGAAGCGCCCGCCCCGTGGGGGGCGGGACGGGCGCTGCCCGGCCTTCGGCCAGGCATAGGTATTTAATCGAAGTTACTCGGCAGCTTCTTCGCTGACTGCGCCATCCGCCGGCGCGTTTGCGGCCTTGGGCGCCTCTTCCGCTTCCGGCGCGGGCAGATCGCCCGCCACCTGCGGCGGCAGGCCCATCAGCATGCGGATAATGGTGATCAGCTCTTCGCGCATTTCGGTGCGCGGGGTCACCCGGTCCAGCATGCCGTGATCCAGCAGGTACTCGGCGCGCTGGAAGCCATCGGGCAGCTTCTCGCGGATGGTCTGCTCGATCACCCGCGGGCCGGCAAAGCAAATGAGCGCGTTCGGCTCGGCGATATGCACATCGCCCAGCATCGCATAGGACGCCGTCACCCCGCCGGTGGTCGGATGGGTCAGCACCACGATATAGGGCAGCCCCGCTTCTTTCAGCATCTCCACCGCAACAGTGGTGCGCGGCATCTGCATCAGCGACAGGATGCCTTCCTGCATCCGCGCGCCGCCAGCCGCCGAGAACAGCACCAGCGGGCGGCCCAGCTTCACGGCTTCCTCAGCGGCGGCGATGATCGCGTTGCCCACATACATGCCCATCGAGCCGCCCATATAGGAGAAGTCCTGCGCGGCAGCGATGATCGGCGTGCGGCCAATCTCACCGGCGGCCACCAGCATCGCGTCTTTCTCGCCGGTCTTCTTCTGTGCCGCCTTGATCCGCTCGGGGTATTTTTTCTGATCCTTGAACTTCAAGGGATCGGCCAGTGGCTCCGGCACCGCGACCTCGGTGAACACACCGCCGTCGAACAGCGCGGTGAAACGGTCGCGCGGGGTGATGTTCATGTGATGGCCGCAGCTGGTGCAGACGTTCTGATTGTCGCTCAGCTCGCGGTGAAACAGCATGGTGCCGCATTCATCGCATTTCTGCCAAAGGTTCTCGGGCACTTCGCGGCGCGAAAAGATCGAGTTGATCTTGGGCCGGACGTAGTTGGTGATCCAGTTCATATTGCTTGCCTCTCCGGGGGCGCGGTTTGTCCCCCAGATAAGGCGCATTTGCCGCAATTGCAATCAGCGGCGTATGGCAAGCCTTGCGCAGAGCCAGCTGACACCCATCAGAAGGAAATCCACCGCCATCCATGGCCGCAGCGCCTGCACGTCCGCCAGATCAAAGGGGATCAGATAGAGCGCCAGCCCGTTCAGGCTGGTGGGCGAGCCGAACAGCAGCAGCGCCGTGACGTTGTTGAAGAAATGCACCGCCATCGCGGGTCCCAACGTGCCGGCCCGTGCCGTCAGGTCCGCCATCAGCACCCCAAATAGCCCGGCCCAGACGGTGATCACCAGCGCATTGCCCCCGGCCTCTGCCGGCAGGTAGTGGCCCAGCGCAAACAGCGCCGAGGGCACCAGCAGCCAGACCGCAGGATGACGGAACCGCGCTGCCAGCGCCTGCTGGATATAGCCGCGGAACAGGATTTCCTCCGATCCGGTCTGCACCAGCACTGCAACGATAGAAAGCGGCAGAATGCCCAGCCAGGTCCAGAACGGCAGGTTCTGGGTCATCGGCGGCCCCATGTCATAGGGCGGCAAGGCCATCAGCAGCAGGCTGAGGCCCAGCAGGTACAGGCTGACCCGTCCGAACTGATGCACCAGCGGACGCAGATGGCCGGTCACGGTGGCAAAGCCGCGCTGGTGGAACAGCCGCGCCGCCATCGCCACGCCCAGCGACAGAAAGGCAAAGCTGCCCAGCAGCACCAGCATCGCGCCCGGCGTGCTGCCATCCGCCAGCCCCTGCAGCCAATCGCCCGGAAACAGCCCGGCCAGGATCACCTGCAGCGCCGCCGTCAGGGCAAAGCTGACCGAGGCCACCAGCACCAGCCCCAGCATCAGGCGCCACAGCGCCGGCTGTTGCCGGGCAAAGCGCACCATCGCCTCATGCGCTCTGTAGCTGTGCCAGTCGTGCATAGGTCCTCCGCGCCGCATCAGGAGCCGGCGGCAATCCGGCCCACGTTATGCATTGCTGCAACGCCAAGGCAAGGCAGGCACGCCTGGTGGCGGTTCAGGCTTGCCGCCCCGCCCCCTGCTCCGTAATGATTCCTGCAAAAAACAAGACCGGCAGGACCAGCAGTGACCAGAACAAGCAACGGGAAATCCGTGCCTTTTGCCGCGCCCGGCGGAAAGGCGCCCATGCGGTGCGGTGCGGCGGCGGCGATTGTGCTCGCAGCCCTCGCTCTGGCGGGATGCAGCCCGTCCCCCCAAGGCATGCCCTTTGCCTCCCGCACCGCCAGCCAGGCGCCGCAGGCCGGGGTTCAGGTGATGTCTTTTGGCGGCGGTGATGTGCTGCTGGCCGCACCCGATGCCTATTGCTTTGACCGGCGCAGCAGCCAGCCGGACAAGGACGGCGGTTTTGCTCTCCTCGCACATTGCAGCCGGATGGGCCGCCAGAACTGGTTCGGCGCCCGCAAGTCCGCGGTGCTCACCGCCTCCATCGGCCCCGCCAAAGCAGCCGCTACCGCGCCGCAGGCGGCTGACATCGCCGCCATGTTCCCGGACGCAAAGGTGCTGGAAACCCGCGAGGATCAGCTCTTGCCGCTGGTCAAGCTGGAGTTCCCCGGCGCCGTCGCTGACAGCGCCAGCCCGGTGCACTGGCGCGGTGCATTCGTGCTGGACCGCCACCTGGTTGCGCTGGCGCTTTACGCGCCAGAGGGCAGCCAGGCGCTTGGCAGCCACGGCGCCGCGCTCCTGAACGAGATGACTCACCGCACGCTGGAGGCCTCCACCCTGCCGTCGCTGGAGACCGCGGCGGCGGCGCCGCGCCCGGCCGCCGCAGTACCCGCACCCGGCCTGCGCCCGCAGCCCCGCCCGGTGCAGATGCTGGCACAGAACACCAAAGACAACACGGAGCCGCGCAAAAAACGCAGGCTCCACCAGCGGATTGCCGGTTTATTTCAATAGGCCCGCGCGGTTACACTGCCGCCAGCCCCGCAGCGGGGCAGCACGGGCAAAGAAGACCCAATAACAGGCAAGAGAGAGCACGATGGGCAGGATCATGGACCGGTTGCTTCACCTGCGCAGCCTGCGACGCTGGCGCGCCGCGGCAGAGGAGTCCTCGCGCGCGCCGCTGTCGGAACTGCGCCGCCAGCGCAACCAGGCCCGCCAGTTGCGCACCCATCTGGACCGGCTGATCCATACCGCCGACGGCCGCCTGGCGCTGCCGCAGATCGGCTCCTCCTTCTTTCCGCGCCCGCATGGCACCGACTGGTCCTGGCGCCCGGAAATGTGGCGCGGCCCCCTGCCCGAACGCGGCCTCGCCTCGGTACCACCCAAGGCGCGGCTGGGCGATGAGGTGCAGCTGTTTCACGACTGCGCCTTCTCCGAACTGACCCTGCGCCAGCTCCGGAATACCCGCGAGGAAGACCTCGCCCCCTTCGGCCTGCGCATGGATGTGTTCAAATTCGACGGCTCCTTCCTGTCGCTGGTGATCGACCTGCCGCCGGAGGCTGTGCAGGGCATCACCCGCCAGCACCTTCTGCGCATCGACAGCATCATCGAATCCGAAAAGCCGATTGAGATCTTCGCCCGGCTCAACATCCAGCACGGCCCCAACACCGAACAGCTGGTGCGCGAGCTGCCGCAGGAGGAAAAGAACATCGTGGTGGAGTTCGACCTGGCCTATTCCAAGCTGAACGAAAAGCGGATCGAGAAGATCTGGCTCGACCTGATCTTTGAGGCGCCGGACCTGAACCAGGTGATCCTGCGCGACCTGACGTTCTCGCGCCACCGCCGCGCGGCGATCTGAGGAGCCAGCCCCATGAGGGATTTGACATGAGCGACCTGACACTGACCAAAATCCGCTTCCGCAACGGTATCTGGGAAGGCAAGATCGGCAATGCCCCGGTCAGCGGTGCCAAGCCGGACATCACCGTGATGTTTCAGGATCAACCGGTCGAAAACGTGATCCTGACGGAAGGCACGGCAGAGCGCGACTGGCTGGTGGCCGTGCCGGTGCCGCCAGAGGCTGTGGCCGACGGGGTGCAGACCTTTGTGATCTTTGATGCCGCAGACAGCACCCGGCTGGGCGATTTCACCCTGATCGCAGGGGAGGCAGTGGCCGACGACCTGCGAGCTGAAGTCGAATTGCTGCGCGCTGAGCTCGACATGCTGAAGCGCGCCTTCCGCCGCCACTGCCTGGAAACGATGTAAGGGCCTGGCCCTAAGGGTTTATTCCAGCGCCTGGAAATGCTCCGCCAGCACCTGCATCAGCTTGGCGTGCGGAATCGGACCATAGCTGCAGCGTGCCACACCGGCCTGCCGCGCGGTCTCCAGCGTGATGCCGCGCATCATCGTGTTGACTGGCAGCGAACAGCCCTCGCAGACCCGCGCAATCAGATCGGGATCGGTCAGCCCCGGCACAAAGAACCCGTTGCCGCCAGCCTCGGCATAAGCCGCCGCGCGCTCCAGCGCTTCGCCGAGCAGGACGGCGTGTTTGGCGGCATCCTTTTCCTTCAGAAACAGATCTGTACGCGCATTCACAAAGATGTCCGCATGGGCCGCCCGCACCGCAGCCACCCGCCGCGCCTGCTCCTCGATGCTGTAAAAGCCCTCGCCACCGACCACCTGATCTTCAAAGTTCAGCCCCACCGCGCCGGTCTCTGCCAGCCGTTTCACATTGGCGGTCAACTGCTCCGGTTCCCGCGCATAACCGCCCTCGAAATCAATCGTCACCGGCAGGTCGGTAGCGGCGACGATGCGCTCCGCATTGCCCAGCACAAAATCCAGCGGCACCTGTTCGCCATCCGGGAACCCCTGCGCCGCCGCCACCGGAAAGCTGCCGGTCGCCAGGGCCTTGGCGCCCGCCCCGGCAATCGCCTTGGCGCTGCCCGCATCCCAGATGTTGTAGAGCACCACCGGATCACCCGGCTGGTGCAGCGCCGCAAATGCCTTGGCGCGCTCGGAATAAGTCATGCTGAAATCCTCTGTCTGTAGCCTGTTTCAATTTCAATAAGCCGCTGCTTGCGCCACAAGCCGCCGCCATAGCCGGTCAGCGATCCATCCGCCGACAGCACCCGGTGGCAGGGCACCACCAGCGCCAACTGGTTGCTGCCGTTGGCGCGCGCCACCGCCCGCGTGGCGGAGGCCCGCCCCAGCTCGCGCGCAATCTGCGAATAGCTGCGCGTCTCCCCCGCCGGGATGGTCAGCAGATAGCGCCAGACCTCGCGCTCGAACGCGGTGCCGTGCAGCGCCAGCGGGGTCCGGAAATCCGCGCCCTCACCGGCAAAGAAGTGGCGCAGCTCCTCTGCAATCTGCGCGGTCGGTGCGGGACGGCCAAAGCCCAATCCGCCGGGCTGCGCCTTTTGCAGCTTGGCCACCTCCCGCGGCAGCGCCTTGCGGTCGGCAAATTCCAGCAGGTGCAGCTGATGGGCGCAGCTGATCGCAATCATCGCGCCCAAGGGCGTGTCAATCCAATCCGCCAGCAGCAGCGCATCCTTGCGGAACGCCCCCGGTGCAATCCCCACCAGTTTCGCGAATGCCGCGCGGAAGGCACTGGCGCTTTCAAAACCGGCATCAATCTGCGCCGCAATCACCGGCTCGCCGGCTTTCAGCGCTGTGAACCCCTCACGCAAGCGGCGCTGCCGCGCCATCTCCAGGAAGGTCATGCCGAAATGCCGCTTGAACGCGCGCCGCACAGTGGAGGCATCCAGCCCCAGCCGCAGCAGATCATCCTCGCCCCAGCGATAGGCAGGCCGCGCCTCCAGCCGCGCCAGCAGGTCCTGCACCATCGGATCATCGCCCGCGGCGGCGGCCAAGGGCTTGCAGCGCTTGCAGGCGCGGAAGCCCGCCTCGATGCACTCGCCCGGCGTGGCAAAAAACCGGCAGTTCTCATACTTCGGTTTGCGCGCCGGGCAAGTCAGCCGGCAGAAGATGCCGGTGGAAGTCACACCGACATAGGCGCGCCCTTCATAGGCGGCATCACGGTCTAGCAACGCTTGGTAAAGCGTGCGGGAATCAGGCAGGTCAAACATCATGGGCGGAGCATAGACCAGCCCGCCCCGTCAGTACGCCGGATATCGGGCGTTGATTTTCAAATCATTGCGACCCAGCCGGGCGGGCGCCTGCCCGCGGGGTGGCGCTGCAACGCTTGCGTGGGGCAGTTTATCCCAGCCGCGTCCGTACGAGTTCTCAAGGGAGCATTACCCTCTCGAAAGCGCCAGCCCGTGCGGGCGGGCAGGCGCTCGCCCGGCGGCGCTGCGCGCCTTGTTCCGGGCGGAAAAGCTCACTTCCGCCAAGGTGTTGCGTACCCACCGTACGCCCCCTTCACGCAATTCTCATTCCCCTCTGCCATACTCCCAAAAGATCGCGATCCCCCGCCATGGCTCCGCGCATGGGCCATGATACGAGGCGCAGGCATCTGTGAGGCTGCCTGCGCGACACCCCGGAGACCGGCCCTGATAAAAAAGGGGGTCGTCCAGGATATCCTGTCCGAGCAGGCCCCCGGCGGGGTCTGTCCACCTCCACCCCGGCGGCGCCGCCCCCTTAACTGGGACACAGCGCAACAACGGTACAGCACCCAAACCCCGCCAGACCCGGCGGCACAGCAAAAATGAAAAAGGCCGCCCAACCGGACGGCCCCTTCCTGATGCGTGTTTGCGCGGGCTTACTTCGGCCCCAGCGCCACCATCCCTTTCAGGATGTCGATGGCATAGGCCAGCTGGTAATCCTGCTCGCGCAGTTCCGCGGCTTTCTCGGCCTTCTCGCGTTCTTCCTCGATCTGGCGGATTTCATCCTCGGACAGGCTGTCGTTGTTCAGGCTGCCGCGCAGGTCGGCTTCCGAACGGGAACGGCGGGCGGGCGAGTCATTCTCCTCCTCAGCCGCAGCCACCCGGCGCGGCTGAGCCACCACGATGTCGGGGGACACGCCCAGCGCCTGGATCGACCGGCCCGACGGCGTGTAATAGCGCGCGGTGGTCAGGCGCATCGCACCCTCGCCCTTCAGCGGCATCACGGTCTGGACCGAGCCCTTGCCGAAGGACTTGGTGCCCACCACGATAGCGCGGCGGTGGTCCTGCAGCGCACCTGCAACGATTTCTGACGCCGAGGCCGAGCCGCCGTTGATCAGCACCACAATCGGCTTGCCCTCTGCCAGGTCGCCCGGGGTGGCGTTGAACCGCTCGCCGTCTTCCGGATCGCGGCCGCGGGTGGAGACGATCTCACCCGACTCCAGGAAGCTGTCGGCCACCTTGATCGCCTGGGTCAGCAGGCCGCCCGGATTGTTGCGCAGGTCCAGCACGATGCCGTTGACGTTCTCCATGCCGCCGGCTTCCTCGATCTGCTTCTTCAGGTTTTCCTCAAGGTTCGGCGTGGTCTGGTCGTTGAAGGTGGTGATCCGCATCACCACGGTGTCGCCCTCGGTGCGGCCGCGTACCGCAGTCAGCTTGATGGTGTCGCGGATGATCGACACGTCAAACGGCTCCGCCTCGCCCTCGCGCACAACGGTGATCACGATCTCCGATCCAACCGGTCCGCGCATCAGCTCCACCGCGTCGTCCAGCGACAGGCCCAGAACGCTTTCGCCGTCCACGTGGGTGATGAAATCGCCGGCTTCCATCCCGGCTTCATCCGCCGGGGTGCCGTCAATGGGGGAGACAACTTTGACAAAGCCCTCCTCCTGAGTGACCTCGATCCCGAGGCCGCCGAACTCGCCGCGGGTCTGCACCCGCATGCTGGCCGCATCATCCGGCGACAGATAGCTGGAATGCGGATCCAGCGACGCCAGCATGCCGCCGATCGCCGCCTCGATCAGCTCCTTCTCGTCGACTTCCTCGACATACTGCGCCCGGATGCGCTCAAAGATATCGCCGAACAGGTCCAGCTGCTCATAGACGTTAGCCTCGCGCGCGCCTTCCTGCGCCAGCAAGGGGCCTGCCACATAGGTTGTCGCTACGATCCCTGCCAGCGTACCGCCAACGGCGGCCATCGCAAATTTTTTCATCAAGCCTTCATCCACCTTTTCCAGTGCGGAACCACGTTTCGGGGTCCACCGGGCTGTTGTCCATTCTGACTTCTATATAGAGCGTTTCTGTCCGGTCAGTTCCACCCCCTTCACCGCTTGTTGACAGAATTGCGTCCGGTTTCGGGTTTTCTCCGCTCATCAATCCGACCGGTGTGCCCTCGGGGATCACCTGGCCCGCCTCGCCGAACACCTCGGCCAGGCCCGACAGCACAAACAGCGTCTCCGGCTGCGGTTCCAGAATCACCACGTTGCCCAGGTCCAGCAGCGGCCCGCGATAGCGGATGGTGGCCGCGGTGGGCGATGTGACCAGCGCCCGCGGGCGGGCGGCAATCAGCCAGCCGGGCCGGGCAATGCCCGCGGCATCGCGTTCGCCGTAACCGCGCAGCACCAGCCCCTCCACCGGCAACGGCAGCGTGCCGCGCAAACCGCTGATGTCGGCCTCGCTGGCGGAGATTTCTCCGCCGGCAATCTCGGCCAGCCCGTCGGCAAAACCCGACAGCGTCTCGGTCGAGGAGATCAGGATCGCGGTGCGCACCGGATCCTCGGTGAACCGTTTCGGCAGGGTGGTGCGGTCGGCAATGGCGGTGGACAGCTGCACCCGCGCGCTCTGCACGCCGGCCAGCCCCTCCTCCAGCGTCCTGGCCGCATTCTGCTGCAGCAGGCGCAAGGATTGCACTTCGTCCAGATCCGCCTTCAGCATCTGCGCCCGCGCCTGCAGCGCCGGCGTCACCTCTGCCAGCATCATCGCAGACCGCGCCGCGCCCAGCGGCCCGGAGGGATGCACCATCAGCACCGGCGGCGGCGAGGTTTCAATGGTCTGGATGATGCCCAGAAGGCCCGAGACCTCCTCCTGCCGCGCCGCCAATTGCGCGCTCAGCTGCCCCTCGCGCCGCGCCACCCGGCGCAGGCCGTCGCGCATCGCCGCAAGGCCGGCTTCATAGGCCTGCACGGTGGAGGTCAGCGCCTTCACCCGGTCGCGGGAACTGTCGGCCTCCTGCAGCTGGACAGAGGCCGCTTCCAGCTGTTCTGCCGCGTCGCGCGCGGCATCCGCCGGGTCCGCTGCCGCCTGCAGCGGCGCGGCCAGCAGGGCCAGCAGCATCAGGCCCGCACGCCGGATCATGACAGCAGGCTCTCCCCGGTCATCTCCGCCGGTTTCTCCAGCCCCATCAGCTCCAGAATGGTCGGTGCCAGATCGGCCAGGCGGCCATCGCGCAAAGCCGCGCCCTCCGGCCCGCCGACCAGCGCCACCGGCACCAGGTTCAGCGTGTGGGCAGTGTGGGCGCCGCCGGTTTCCGGGTCCACCATCACCTCGCAGTTGCCGTGGTCGGCGGTGACGATCATCGCACCGCCTGCCTTCTCCAGCGCCGCAACCACCTTGGCCAGCCCCTGGTCCACCGCCTCGCAGGCGCGGATCGCCGCCTTCAGATCGCCGGTGTGGCCCACCATGTCGGGGTTGGCGTAGTTGGTCACGATGAGGTCATAGCCTGCCTCGATCGCCTCGACGAATTTCTCCGTCACTTCCGGCGCCGACATCTCCGGCTGCAGATCATAGGTCGCCACGTTGGGAGACTTCGGCATGAAACGGTCTTCGCCCTCTTCCGGCTCTTCTTTGCCGCCATTGAGGAAGAACGTCACATGCGGGTATTTTTCGGTTTCGGCCAGACGGAACTGGGTCTTGCCGTGCTTGGCGACCCAGGCGCCCAGCGTGTTGACAATTGCCGCCTTCGGATAGGCGGTGGTCATGTAATCATTGTGGGCATCGGAGTATTCCACCATGCCCATCAGCGCCGCCAGTTTCGGGCGCACGCCGGTGTCGAATTCTTCAAAACCCGGCTCACCGATGGCGCGCAGGATCTCCCGCGCGCGGTCGGCGCGGAAGTTCAGGCAGAAGAACCCGTCGCCGTCCTTCACGCCGTCATAGCCTTGCAGCACGGTGGCGCCGATGAACTCATCCGTCTCCGACTGGTTATAGGCGTGGTCCACCGCGCTGTGCGCTGTCTGGCCGGGCCGGCCCTTGGCGTGGATCATCGCGTCATAGGCTTCGCTGACGCGGCCCCAGCGGTTGTCGCGGTCCATTGCAAAATAGCGCCCGGTGACGGTGGCAATCCGCACACCTTCCGGCAGTTTTTCCTCCAGCCGGCGGAAATGGCGGAAGGCCGATTTCGGCGCCACGTCACGGCCGTCGGTGATCGCATGCAGCCAGACCGGCACGCCGGCCTCATGAATGGCTTTCACCGCCGCCAGGATGTGGTTGATATGCCCATGCACGCCGCCGTCGGAGACCAGCCCCATCAGATGCGCCGCGCCGCCGCTTTCCTTCAGCTGCGCGATAAACGCCTGCAGCGCCGCGTTTTCAAAAAAGCTGCCGTCCTCGATCGCCAGGTCGATCTGGCCCAGGTCCATCGCCACCACCCGGCCCGCGCCGATGTTGGTGTGCCCCACCTCGGAGTTGCCCATCTGCCCGGTCGGCAGGCCCACATCCGGCCCATGGGTGATCAGCCTGGCGCTCGGCCCCTTGGCCATGATCGCATCAAAAGTTGGGGTCTGCGCCAGATAGGGCGCGTTTGCCTTGCCGGGTTCGCCGCTGCCCCAGCCATCAAGAATGCACAGGACAACGGGTTTGGGTGCGGTCATGGATCAGCTCCGGGGCAGGGCAAGGTTGGGCAATGTTCGCAAGCCTTCTAACGCCTTGCCGCGCCGGGGTGAACCGGCTTTCCTGCCACAGTTGGCGTTATCACGGCGCGGCACCCCGGCAATGCCGCTTCATCTTTCGTCAAATACTCAACTCCGGGCCGGCGCGGCATCCCCGCTGCCGGCGTTCTGCGGCACCAGCACCGGCACCCGCCGCGCCAGATCGCTGGCCAGCGTGTCCGCCGGGAAGTAGCGGCCCAGCACACCGGGCCGCAGCAGGTCGACGTTGCCGTCCAGAAAGGCGTCCGTGTCCGGGTAATCACGCTGCGCCATCCGCTCTGCCGTCAGGCTCAGGAACGCCAGCGTCACCGTTGCGTTGAACTTCTCCGGCACACCAGCGGCCTCGGTCAGCCGGCGCAAGCCGCGGGCATAGACCGCCATGCCCTCGAACACCTCTTGGCGGGAGAGGATTTCATAGGCCACGCCCAAGTGCGCGCGGTGGCTGAAGCCCTGCGGCTGCAAGTTGCCCGCAACCAGCTCTTCTGCCATCACGGCATAGTCGGTGCGTTCGCTCATTGCGGATCCTCCGTCAGGCTATGGCTGTCGGCGGCGGTCAGGTCCAGCCCGTAGACGGCCCGCAGCGCCTCGATCTTGCTCAGGGTTTCTTCCGAGAAGGGCGCCTTGCCTTCAAAGGCGTGCAGCGCCATGCCCTCGACCAGCTCCGCCACCGAGATATCCAGATATTCCGCCAGCGCCTTCATGGTCTTCAGCAGCCGCGCCTCCAGGCGCAAGCCGGTTTGCACACGGGTTACTGATTTCATCGCCCCCTCCTTTCAGAAGGCTGATATATGAGGAGTTCAAATAGTTATCAAGGTACCAAGGTATCAAACACCATTCCCTGCTTCATCTTTCCCCAAATACTCAATCCCCCGGCCCCCCTCCGCGCCGCCGCCCATGTCCTGCGGCGTCAGCAGATGCCGGATCAGCGCCACCGGATGCGCCCGCAAGCTCAGCCGCATGGCGACGTAATCCTCCACCACTTCCTCGCCCAGGCCCATCTGCGGCAGGTCCGCCTCCGGCTCATAAATCCCCTCACCTTCCAGCTCGCGGGCAAACAGCGGCAGGGGCTTGCGGGCGGTGATCGCCTTGGCGGCCCACAGCGCCTCGCGCCGGTTGAGGCCAAGGGCGGCAAAGGCATCCGCTTCGGCCAGCCGCTCGATTACCGGCGGCGCGATGCCGGCCTTGCGCCAGACGTCCTCCACCTCGTGATAGCCGTTGCCGCGCGCGGCGGTCAGCCAGGCGGCGTCCTCGTCCCGCAGGCCCTTCACCTGCCGGAACCCCAGCCGCAGCGCCAGGCCGCCGTGGCCGTCGGGCTCCATCACGTTGTCCCAGTAGGAGTTGTTGATACAGACCGGGCGCACCGCCACCCCGTGCTCGCGAGCATCACGGACGATCTGGGCGGGGGCGTAGAAGCCCATCGGCTGCGCATTCAGCAGCGCACAGGCAAATATCCCCGGATGGTGGCATTTGATCCAGGCCGAGGCATAGACCAGCAGCGCGAAACTGGCGGCATGACTTTCGGGAAAGCCGTAGGAACCGAAGCCCTCGATCTGGGAAAAGCAGCGTTCGGAGAACTCCGCGTCATAGCCGTTCCTGGCCATGCCGCGCAGGAACAGAGAGCGGAATTCGCTGACGTTGCCGTGTTTCTTGAAGGTCGCCAGCGACCGCCGCAGCCGGTCGGCCTGTTCCGGCGTGAAGCCGGCGCCGACGATGGCGATCTGCATCGCCTGCTCCTGAAACAGCGGCACGCCGAGGGTCTTGCCCAGCACCTCGCCCAGCGCGTCGGAGGGGAAATGCACCGGCTCCTCGCCGTTCCTGCGGCGGATATAGGGGTGCACCATGTCGCCCTGGATCGGGCCGGGGCGGACGATGGCGACCTCGATCACCAGGTCATAGAAATTGCGCGGCCGCATCCGGGGCAGGAAGTTCATCTGCGCCCGGCTCTCGACCTGGAAGACGCCGATGCTGTCGGCGCGGCACAGCATGTTGTAGACCGCCGGGTCCTCCGGCGGCAGGGTGGCCAGGCTGTAGTCCAGCTGGTGGTGCTGGCGCATCAGATCAAACGCCTTGCGGATGCAGGTGAGCATGCCCAGCGACAGCACATCGACCTTGAGGATGCCCAGCGTGTCGATGTCATCCTTGTCCCAGCAGATGACCGTCCGCCCCTCCATGGTGGCATTTTCAATGGGCACCAGTTCATCGAGCCGCCCTTGGGTGATGATGAAACCGCCCACATGCTGGCTGAGGTGGCGGGGGAAGCCGATGATCTGCTCCACCAGCTGCAGGGTCAGCTGCAGGCGGCGGCTGTTCGGGTCCAGGCCGATCTCGCGCATCCGCTCGGCCTCCACCCCCTTGGCGCTGAAAAACCCCCAGAGCTGCGAGGACATGGCGGAGATGGTGTCCTCCGTCAGGCCCATGGCGCGGCCCACCTCGCGGATGGCGCGCTTGCCGCGGTAGTGGATCACCGTGGCGCAGAGGCCCGCCCGGTGGCGGCCGTAGCGTTCATAGATCCACTGGATCACCTCCTCGCGCCGCTCGTGCTCGAAATCCACGTCGATGTCGGGCGGCTCGTCGCGGGCTTCACTGACGAAGCGCTCGAACACCATGGTGCCCAGTTCCGGGCTGACGGAGGTGACACCCAAGCAGTAGCAGACCACCGAGTTTGCCGCCGAGCCGCGCCCCTGGCAGAGAATGCCGCGGGAGCGGGCAAAGGCGACGATGTCGCGCACGGTGAGGAAATAGGGATCGTATTTCAGCTTGGCGATCAGGGCGAGTTCATGCTCCAGCAGGGCGCGCACCCGCTGCGGCGCGCCGCCGGGGTAGCGCCAGCTGAGGCCCTCCTCGGCCAGCCGCCGCAGCCGCTGGGGCGGGGTTTCGCTCTCGCGCCCCTCGTCCGGGTAGTCATAGCGCAGCTCATCCAGCGAGAAGGTCAGCTGCGCTGCCAGATGGGCGGCATTATCCACCGCGTGTTCATAACCGCGGAACAGGCGGCGCATCTCGGCCTCCGAGCGCAGGCGCTGCTCCGCGTTGGCCATGGCGGCGCGGCCCAGCTCCTCCACCTTGCAGCGCAGCCGGATGGCACTCAGCACATCGCCCAGGCGGCGGCGGCTGCCATGGTGCATTTTGGGCGCGGCGCTGGCCAAGGGGGGCAGGTTGAGATGTTCCGCCAGCTCTGCAAGCGCGGCAAAGCGGGCCCGGTCGCCGCCGTCATAGGCTGGCGTCATCAACAGGTGCATCCGCCCGGCAAAGCGGCGCGTCAGCGCGTCCATATGCGGCCCCCATCCGCCCGCGCCGCAGGGCGCATGTCCCGCCTGCGGCAGCAGCAGCAGGTGGAGGCCGTCCGCAAATTCCAGGAGGTCAGCGAGATGCAGGGTGCAGCTGCCCTTCTCTGCCCTGAGCCGCCCGGTTGAGAGCAGCCGGGTCAGGCTGCCCCAGCCCACGCGGGTCACCGGCAGCGCGATCACTTCCGGCGCGTCGGTGAAGATCAGCTTTGCGGCCGGGATCAGCCGCACGGTTTCGTAAACCGGGAAGGAGGCGGGCTGCGCAATACCTGCGGGGCGCGGCGGGCCGATGGGTGTGTGTGTGCGGTCCCAGGCCTGCCGCTCCTGCACCCTTCGCGCGATGTCGCGGCACTGTGCATGGGCGCGCACGATGCCCGCCACCGAGTTCTCATCCGCGATGGCAAAGGCGCCAAGCCCCAGTTCCAGCGCGCGCGCCGCATACTCCTCCGGATGGGAGGCGCCGGTGAGGAAGGTGAAGTTCGAGAGGCAGGCGAATTCGGCAAACATGAGGGTATGATATTCCCGTTTTGTTCTCATGTGGAGTCCTGCTGGAATGCGGTGCCGCGCCGCGCGCCTGCGCGGCGCTACGCCCAACCGCCGCAGGGCATTTTCAATGCCTGCACGGCGGGCGGGAGCACTCTCCCTGTTCCAATGCAGGATGCGCAAGATCCGGGTCGATTGCCGCCCTGCAGTTCGGGCAGGGTGCTGGCAGCAAAGGAGAAACCCGATGACCAAGATCACCGCCCTGCCCACCGATACCGTCCGCGCCCTGCAGGATGGCGGCCCTGACGCCCACGGCCAAGTGCCGGAACGCGCGGTGTCCGACGGCGGCGCCAACCCCTGCCGCCACTGCCTGACATATATCCCTGAAGGCAAGGAAATGCTGATCCTCGCCCACCGCCCCTTCCCCGAGGCACAGCCCTATGCCGAGACCGGGCCGATCTTCCTGTGCGCGGATCATTGCGAACGCCATGACGGCGTGGCGGTGCCGGAGGCTCTGGAAGGCTCTCCCGATTACCTGATCAAGGGCTACAGCGCCGATCACCGGATCGTTTACGGCACCGGCATCGTGATCCCGCAGGCGGAGATGATGGGGCGGGCCGAGGCGATTTTTGCCGATGAGCGGGTGGACTACATCCACATCCGGTCATCGCGCAACAACTGCTATCAGGCGCGGATCGACCGGGGGTGAGGGCGGAGGTCAGGGTTTCGGGCTGATAGAAAGCCCCGTCGGGTTGACGACGGCTCTGAGCCCGAAACTACCAAATGCTGCGCAAGCCAGTAACAGGAAGGAAGCGAGGAAAGCCGCCATCGGCCAAAGCAAGTTCGGAACAAAGGAGACGCCCACCAATCGTAAAAAAAGCCGGTTCGCCTCCCCTTCAACCGGCCGTTTGAACATGATGCAGTACTTTAGGAAATGAATGTATGGATAAGACCGAACCCTCACGTCTTCTGTATTAGTGGCGTCCCTTTCAGGGATAGGCGGCTGACATATCTCAAGTGCCAATTGTTGGACTGTGTGGCCTACCGTTTCATACACACAGCCTGGTAAGGTTAGCCATTGTCGCCCAAAAGCAGCTTTATTTCAAATGAGTACCTGTGCGGCCACTAACCACTTTGCCTGGGTTCATGACACTGAGAGGGTCAAAGGCATGCTTCAATGCGTTCATGAATTGCCGTTTGACCGGGTCTCCATAGATTTGATCAAGTGGCAGCTTGTCCTGCCCGAGGCCATACTCTGCGCTGAACGACCCATCGAGCTTGGCAACAAGATCATAGACGCAAGGAGAAACCTCAGCACTCACCTCTTCGAGGAAGGTAGGAGCTTTGACACCCTCGGGGGCAAGGACATTGAAGTGTACGTTACCATCTCCCACATGCCCATAAACTGAGAGGCGGGCTCCTTGCCCGTATCGATCGACAAGTTCGGTACCAAGTTCAATGAACCTGGCCATATCGGAGATGCGGACGGATACATCATGCTTCACCGAGCCGCCGCTGAGCACCTCCCCTTCGGGGATGTGTTCACGCAGGTTCCAGAAATCCTGTCTTTGCTGCTCGCTTGCCGCAATCACGCCATCCAGGATCATCTCTTCAGACATCCCTTCCTCAAAGAAGGCTTCAATGGCCTGGTCCATCGCCAGAACAGGAGAGGACGTTGCGGCTTCGATGAGAACATAGTGCTTGGACGGGGTTTGAACCGGCCGCCGCAACTCAGGCTTGCCAGCGAAGAGCAGGTCGAGGGAAGCTCCAGAGATGTATTCGAACGACGTGACTGCTTCGCCAGAGTACTGCTGGGCCTTTGCCAAGAGCGGCATCAAATCACTGATACCGCTGATCGCCAGAAAGGCTGTGACCCGATTGACAGGGGGAAGGAACAAACGCAGTGAAGCGCCCGTCACAATGCCCAGCGAGCCTTCCGCGCCGATCAGAAGCTGATGCAGGGCGTAGCCCCGGTTGTCCTTCCTCAACGGGGACAGGTTGCTGAGTACCTGGCCATCCGGCAGCACAACCTCGAGGCCCAAAACCAAATCCCGGGTAATCCCATACCGAACGGCAGAAACCCCTCCGGCATTGGTGGAAATGTTCCCGCCGATTTGGCATGACTGCTGAGAGCCCAGCGACAGGGGGAACATCAGGTTCTCCTGTTCTGCCGCTTCGTGGATCTCAGATAGAATGCACCCCGCATCCACGGTGACTGAAAGATTGTCGGTATCCACCTCCCGAATCGTCTTCATGCGCTGCAAGCTGATCAACAGCTGTTGGCCGCTTTCGTCAGGAGTAGCGCCACCGCAGTAACCGGTGTTGCCCCCAACCGGGACAAGGGCAACTTTGTGCTTGTTGCAAAGCTTGACGATTGAGGAGACCTCCTCGGTCGAGCGGGGCCGCAACAGTGCTGGGCTTTCGCCCCTGTACTTCTTCCGGAAATCAGTTGTGTATCCGTCGATAATGTCCTTATCGCTCACTACGATTTCTGCCGGCAACGCTGCCAGGACTTGCTCATATGGTGTCATCACGCGCCCTCTTGTGTTCGACTGGCATGCTAAGGCGCGCGCGCTTCATGAAATTTCGTTTTCCTGTCCGGATTAGGCATTCTGTGCCGCATTGCCTGCATTTTAGACCATCAAACTGCGTGCCGTCTTCAGGATCAGTGAAAGCTCCTTAAGCCAAGGCCTCTAAACTTCGCTGTGAAAAGGCAGCCCACTTAGGTCAGACTTACTGTTCAAACAATACAAGCTCAGGAATCGCCAAACCAGCAGCGGACGGCGAAGTGCCACAGATTGCACTGCGGAAGCTGGTTGAACCCACAGTTTCTGCCGTTTCACTTCAGCCTTCAGCATAATCATCAACAGCCCGGATCCTACTCTGATTGGACCAAAGAGGAGGAGGGGAACCTTTGGCGATGCTGGAAGCACCACAGTTTTCTGACCTTACAAAATCAGAGGATTGGCTCGCGGTGGCAACGGCTGGCTGGCCCGCAATCCGCTGCTGACATTGTTCACACTGCTGACGCTCTCACAGCAGGGCACGACGAAGCCGCGACCGGGAACACCCTCGACCACGACAACCTTCGGTCATGAGGAGAGATACTGAAGATGAAAACATTCCTGAAATATCTGGCAGCAGGTTCTGTTGCGCTGCAACTCGCTACACCCGCTTTTGCAGCCGACATGCGGCTGAAGTTCGCCGGGGTATTCCCGGTCGATCACCAGGGTTCCAAAATGATGGAACAGGTCAAAGCAGACATCGAGGCTGCGGATGTGGGCCTGAAAATATCCGTATTCCCGGCCAACCAGCTTGGGTCTGGTGAAGCACTGCTCGAAGATGTCGCCCGCGGGAACATCGATTTTGCCGCAGCCTTCCTCTATGCAGACACAGACCCGCGTCTTGAAATCCTGTCCATGCCGTTTCTGGTGAGCGATTGGGATGAAATGAACTCGGTCATGCGCGACCTCGATTCCGAGTTCAACACCATCATTCAGGAAACCCTTTCCGACCACGGTGTGCGCCTGCTCGGCCAGAACCCTGAAGGCTTTGTCGGCATCGTGGCCACTGAAGAGCCGGCGAACTGGAACAACTTCGACGCCAAGAACATGAACATTCGTGTTTGGTCTTCGAATGTGGTGAAGTCTATGGTCGAGACCCTCGGCTATCAGGCGACCACCATGTCCTGGGGGGACATCTTCCCTGCAATTCAGTCGGGCATCGTTGATGGCGCAATCTGCTGCACAAAGACTGCAACCTACTCGATCTTTGCGAAGAGCGACGTCGGCACCCATTTCGTCCAGTACAATTCGATCCCGGAAAATACCTCCTACTACGTTTCGGAAAAGACCTGGGAAAAGCTGAACGAAGCGCAGCGTGAAGCCGTGCAGGCCGCGTTCACCAAGGCATCGGACGACTTCTTCGCCTACAACCGCGAGAACGATGCCGTGTTCGAACAGAAGCTGGTCGACAGCGGCTACACCATTCTCAAACTTTCGCCGGAGGAGCAGCAAGCAATGGCCGGCAAGGTGCGCGCTGAAATCTGGCCCATGCTTGAAGACAGCGTCGGCAAGGCAAACATCGAACGCCTTTTGTCCAGCCTGAAGTAAACAACAAACAACGCAACAAGGGCCGGCCGCGAGGCCGGCCCAAATGTATGCACATACAGCAGGGTGAACTCTATGGCGCACATAGCCGAGATATTACCAAAGGGTATCGCATCACCCCTTCAGGGTTCCCTGAGAGTGATGCGCTGGTTCGTGATCTTCAGCGGGCTGCTGATGTCGGTCACGTTCTTTCTGGTTGTCATCATCAGGTATGGCTTCAATGGCGACTTGTTCGCCTATGAAGAATGGCTGCTGACAGCCTGTTTCTGGGGGTTCTTCGCCGGCGCCGCACTGGCGTCAGAGCGTGGCCACCACATCAATGCTGATATTCTCGGGATCATCATCACGAGCCCGAAACTGCGATGGTGGCGGCGACTGGTTGTTCTAACCATCGAATTTCTCATAACCGCAGCCATTTTGTATTGGGGGTATCTGATGCTGGCGGAAGAGCTGGCGAAATACCCGATCTGGAAAACCACTCCAGCGCTGAAAATCCCCTACTTCGCCTGGCGGCTGTCGATCTTCCTGGGCTTCTTTTTCATGACCGTTTTTTCGGGGGCATTTCTCTATGCCCACATCACAGGCAAAGAAGTTGAGCTTGGGGACGACGCTGACACGAAGGAAATGAACAACGAAGAGGAGGCGGGCCAATGATCATTGCAGGCAGTCTGGTTATTATCTGCGGCATGCTGCTCTTGGGGGTCAGTGTCTACGTGGCATTCGGTGCCGTTTTGCTATTCCTTGCGGCAATGGGCGGACACGAGGTGTCTGGTTATCTCCCATCAGGGTCGACGAAGCTGCGTTCCCTGGTGCTGCTGGCCATCCCTCTCTTCATGATTGCCGGGACAATCATGGAACGCGGAAGGATTGCGGCCCCGCTTGTCAGCCTTGCGGAGCTGTTCATTGGACATCTAAAGGGTGGGTTGAGCGCGGCAACAGTTCTGGCCTGCGGGATTTTCGGGTCAATCTCCGGTGCCGCCAACGCGACGCTGACATGTATCGGCAGCATCATGATGCCGCATCTTCGGCGCGCGAACTATCCTGAAGGTCAATCGGCTGCACTGATCGTATGCGCCAGCCCCCTGGGCCTTCTGATCCCGCCCAGCGGAAACCACATTCTGTATGGCTGGGTCGCGCAGCAATCAGTGCTCAAGTGCTTTTTGTCGACCGTTGTTCCTGCGCTCATCCTGATAACCCTGCTGATTATCGTGAACCAGTTCATGTTGCGCAAACATGATGACATCGAACTGTTGGAACGCCCGCAAGAGTTTGGCATGGCCTTTCGCCAAAAGGCCACTCTGGCTTTTCCGGCTTTGCTGATGCCCCTCATCATTCTGGGCGGCATCTACGGCGGTATCATGACACCGACTGAGGCTGCCGGCGTAGCCGTTGTATATGCCATCCCCGTGGCAATCTATGTCTACCGCGGCCTGACTTGGCGTACTCTGGTTGAGGCTCTGACGGATTCAGGCGTAATCATCGGCGTTGTTATGGTGATGATCTTTATGGTGCTGATTGTCAGTAAATTCCTGATCTTCGAAGATATCCCGAACATCGCCAAAGATCTGGTCTACTCGGTGTCTGACAATCCGATTGTTATCCTGCTGATGGTCAACCTGGTCATGATCCTTATCGGCATGCTTATGGATGATATCAGCGGTCTTCTGCTGTCGACGCCGATCCTGCTGCCGATCGTGCAAGGTGTTGGAATGGACCCAATCCACTTTGCTGCGGTGCTGGGGGTCAATCTCGGAATGGCAAACATTACTCCTCCTACTGCCCCCTTGTTGTACCTCGGAGCGAAGATCACCAAGACGCCAGTTTCCAGCATGCTGCTCCCGACGCTGATTTTCATCATCTTCGCGTGGCTTCCTACTCTGGCACTGACAACATTTATTCCGGAGATCGCCCTTTGGCTGCCAGAACTGCTTCTGGGGTGATCCCCGAATTCGGCTCCTGAACGTCAGGCTCCGAGTTTTGAAGAAAGTACGGGCCGCACCTCCACAGGTGCGGCCTGTTTGTCTTCTCCGCCTTTCGACTCTTCCATTAGCGGCAGCGAATCCCGGAAATGAGCCTTTGAGTTCAGAAGTGTTCCAAAGAGGCCTTGGTGGAGAGCTCCCGCAGATTTTGCTTCCAACCACCATGGTTGCAGCACAAGATTCCGCCAAAGGAGAGTGTAACGAAATTCACTCTCTCAAGGCATGCGCAGCTGGCATATCGGGGATGATGAATTGAATGTTTATTAAGCAAAAGCAATAGCTTAAAAGATCCCCCAAGCTCAACGTCAGAGCTTGCCAAGATCATTCATAGGAGACCAAAATGACTAAGGACCTCAAGGACACCGCGGAACTTTTCGGGTTTGTTGCAGCTGGCCTCGCCGTAATCGGAGCAATGGTTGTCGCTTCGCTGGCATGACTTCTTCCGCGAAGTGTACCAACACTGATACCCCGAGACACACCTTTTGAGAGCCGGCTTAACCGCCGGCTTTCATAGTTTTGGAGGATCAAGTTTGGCACAAAGGAGCCAAACTTCCACTTTAGCCTTGGACTAAGGCAGAGCTCGGTCACGAGTTGCCAATTGTTCCCGCACGCCGGGACAAAAACAGATTGTGCTGGCAAAAGGCGTCCTCAGAGCATCCTGTGCTGAAACCCCGTCAAGAAGAGCAGAAAACGCCGGGTAGAACAGGTCTCAATAAATAAACAGTCAGTCCTGATTGTTAGTTGAGGAAGACCATGCTCGAACACCAAAATCGCTTCTCCGCTCTCGAAGAGAAAATCAAGAAGGCAGGCCTGGACGCCTTTCTGATTTCGACGAAAGACAGCATCTTTTACTTCACTGGTTTCCGATACGAGCCCTTTGAACGGCCGTTCTTCATTGTCGTCCGTCCTGGGAACCAACCGGTCTTTCTAACGCCCAGGATCGAAGCCGAGAACATGGCGACTATCGCTGTGCCGCACCGGATCGTTGAATACATTGACTATCCCGCACCGGCCGGCGGCAGCTACATCGAAGCGCTGCAATCTGTGCTGCCCGCCGATGCAAACATCGGCGTCGAGATGTCGATCACCGGCGAGCTTCTGGTGGCGCTTTCCAACTGGTCGCCTCAGGTCCTGCCTTTTGTCGAACAGCTTCGCATGGTCAAAAGCTCTTACGAGGTTGCTGCTATCCGCAAGGCGGCGAAGTATTCCGACCGAGGCCTGCAGCTTGCGATGGACTTGGCCTGCCACGGTGGCCGCATCGCAGACACGGACAAGGCTAACAGCCTGTTGCGGGAGGAGATCGCGCAAAAAGAGGGGTATCTTGACCCCTACATTTCAAACATCTGGCAGGGCATTTGGGCCGCACCCTACAGTGCCCAGCCGCACCGCTTTCCAGAGCCCTCGGACACCCTGATCGAAGGGCCGAATGTCGGCCTCTCTTTCCTGCGTGTGAATGGCTATTCCGCGGAAACTGAACGCACCTTCTTTGTGACCTCTCCCCGCAAAGAAGATGCCGAGGTCTTCATCACCATGGTCGAGGCCGGAAGGATTGGCTTCGCAGCTTTGCGCCCGGGCGTCAGCTGCCACGAAGTCGACCACAAGGTGATGGAGTTTCTTCGCGCCGAGGGCTTTGGGAACAATCTTCTGCACCGCACTGGGCATGGGATCGGCATGGGAGGTCACGAAGGCCCCTGGGTTGCCGAAGGCAGTGACGACATCCTGCAGGAGAACATGGTGATCAGCATCGAGCCGGGCATCTACTGGCGTGGCCAAGGCGGGTTCCGCCACTCGGATACCGTTCTGATCACCCCGGACGGCTACGAGCTGCTGACCGACATGCCCCATGACATCGCGTCAATGACTCTGGGCAGCTGACGTCCAAAACAAAACCAAACCAACAAGGAGAAACCAAATGAAACACATGCTTCTCGCAAGCGTGGCGGCACTTTCGTTCGCTGTCACTGGCACCGCTGCAATCGCGGAGAATGTCACGCTGAACCTTTCCAATGAGTATTCGGCCACTTCTATCCATGGGGTTGGCGATGCGCGCTTTGCCTCATTGGTCGCCGAAAAAACCGGCGGGTCTGTCGAAGTCGTTGTCCACTATGGCGGCGCCCTCGGCTACAAGTCGGCCGATCACTTTGACGCCGTGGGCGAAGGGGCCCTTGAAATCGCCGACACCTATGGCGGCGCGCTTGGCGGCATTGATCCGCTGTTCTTGATCTCTTCCCTGCCGTTCTTCGTAACCACGGTGGAAGAGGCGGAATTGCTGTACAAAGTGGCTGAACCCGAGTTCAAAAAGGTCTTCGAAGAGAACGACCAGATCCTGCTTTATGCCTCTCCCTGGCCGCCGTCGGGCATTTGGGCCCGTGACCCGAAGAATTCCACAGATGCATTGGCGGGTCTGAAGATCCGAACCTATGACAAGAATGGCACCACAGCTCTTAACGAACTGGGCGCGGCTGCAGTTCGCCTGTCCTGGGCTGACGTTGTTCCTTCGATCTCGACCGGAGCAATTGATGCAGTCCTGACGTCAGCTGAGGGCGGCGTTTCAGGCAGCTTTTGGGAACACTTCGATACGTTCACCGAGATCTACAACTATGCGATCCCTCTGAACTTCGTCCACATCTCGAAGGACATCTTCGATGGTCTCAGTGCAGAGCAGCAGGCTGCTGTCCTCGAAGCAGCCGCCGAAACCCGCGATCAGAACTGGGCAGCCATCCCGGATCGTCTTGCAGCAACTTACGGTCAGCTGGCCGAGAACAAAGTATCGGTGGTCACATCAGATGACGACGCCTACCGGACTGCCCTGCAAGCAGCAGGGGAAGCTGCACTGAACGACTGGCTGGAAACCGCCGGCGACCGGGGTCAAGCCCTGATTAACGCCTTCAATGCAGCGAAAGCTCAATAACACTCAGTAAGCCGGTGGCGTCCCCAGATGCCACCGGCGATCCCGGAGAATACCATGCGACTTCTTCTGCGTGCGATTGATGCCTTGTCCTTTTCCGCCCTGATTTGCGCGGGCGCCATCCTCATCTACGCCGTTTCACACATCCTGCTGGAAACCGTCATGAGGACTTTGTTCGATACGTCGACCCACGTCCTGGATGAGTTCATTGGCTTTGCGGTTCTGTCTATCACCTTCCTGTCGCTGTCTTGGACACTCCGGGATGGAGGCATGATCCAGGTGAACCTGCTCACTCTCAGGCTCCCGTATAGAATTAAGCAAGCGATCGAATTCATAGTGGCTGCCTGTGCTGCAGGCCTAGGTGCGTACTTCTGCACATTCCTTTGGCGCAACCTCAGCAAGAACTGGAAGCGGGGCGCAGTCAGCGAAAGCGTCGCCGAAGTTCCCCTTTGGATACCGGATGCCATTGTCTTTGCCGGCGCTTGCCTGCTGGTGCTGCAATTGTCGGCCCTCGCCATCCGCCCCTTCATCTCTAAGACACAGGAGAGCTAACCATGGACCCCGTTACCACTGCACTTGCCGTCTTCATCCTGCTGCTTGCTATCCTGGCTTCTGGAATGTGGGTTTTTCTTGCCCTTGCCACTGCTGCGGCAGTCTCACTTTTGGCCTTTATGGGCTTCCCGCCTGACAAGATCGGAGCGATTGCCAGCCGGATCATTGTGCGCAGCGCCTCCTCTTGGGAACTCGCCGCTGTTCCGATGTTCATCTGGATGGGGGAAATCATGTTCCGGACGGACATTTCCGAACGGCTCTATAAAGGCCTCTCTCCGCTCGTTTCCAAAATCCCTGGAGGACTGCTGCACACCAATGTTTTAGGGTCAGCTCTCTTTGCCGCCGTTTCCGGATCCAGCGCGGCGACGACTGCCACTGTCGGCCGGATCACCACAAATGAGCTGAACCAGCGTGGATATTCTCAAAGCCTCGCGCTTGGCTCCCTTGCTGGTGCCGGAAGCCTTGGTCTCCTCATTCCCCCCTCCATTGTCCTGATCATCTACGGGGTTCTGGCCGAGGTTTCGATTGCAAAGCTCTTTATCGCAGGTGTGGTTCCAGGCGTCATGATCGCAGCATTTTATGCTGTCTATCTGGCTGCAAGATGCGCGGTCACCCCATCGCTGGCACCTAAAGACACGATCAGCAAGGAAGATGCGCGCCCAAGTGCTATTCTGGGCAACCTTGCTCCGGTTTTTGGCCTTATCCTTGTAGTTCTGGGGTCGATCTACACCGGATGGGCAACACCGTCTGAAGCAGCAGCCATCGGTGTCTTCGCTGCACTTTGTTTCGCAGCGTTCAGCCGGCAATTGTCACGCACAATGCTGGCGGAATCGCTGATCAATGCGCTCAAAACTTCCTGCATGGTCTGTGCGATCCTGATGTGCGCAGCCTTTCTGTCGTCCGCCATCGGCTACATGCACATCCCGCGCAATATCGCCGTAGCGATCGATGCCCTGAACCTGTCTCCCTATATCCTGATCGCGTCCCTGGCGCTTTTCTACATTCTGCTCGGGTTCTTCCTGGATGGAATTTCGATCATTGTGATGAGCCTGCCAATCACATTGCCCGTCGTTGTCGCCGCCGGTTTTGATCCGATCTGGTACGGCATTTTCCTCGTGATCATGATCGAGCTGGGCCAGATGACACCACCGGTCGGTTTCAACCTGTTCGTCATACAGGGTTTCTCCGGCGTGCCGATCCACAAGGTGGCTCTTTACGCTATCCCTTTCTTCCTGTTGATGTGTTTTGCCGTCCTACTGATGGTCGTCTTTCCGCAAATCGCTCTTTGGCTCCCGGCGTTCCTGGCAGGCTGAAGGATGAAGGCTGCCAGAAAACCAAGGCGAACACAGGCCGAGAGATCCGCGGCAACCCAGGCCCGAATTTTGGAAGCAGCACAGTTCCTGATCGTTGATCGGGGACTGGCGCACACATCAACACAGGACATCGCCCGCCAGGCCAATGTTTCGCGCGGAGCGATGCTGCACCACTTCCCCTCACGCAGGGAACTGATCCAGGCAGCCTATGCCGAGATGCTTCGCAAGGAGGCATATCTTTTACGCAGTTTCACCCGGACACTGCAACCTGGCCAGAACCGCCTGAAGGCACTGACCGAATACATCTGGGAAAGGTACCAAAGCGGAATTTTTCAGGTGTCCATGGATTACTTGTCCGAAGCCCGTGTGGATGAAACCGAGCTGACCTATGTCGCCGCAGAATCCCAAAAATTCAATGAGGCGCTTAATGACGTCTGGCACGTCGAACTCGCGGCGTTCGGCTGCCGCGCAGACATTCGGCAAGCCATGATGAACGAATTCATGTGCCTTGTTCGCGGCATGGCATTCCAAAGCCAATGGCGCGATGATCCGGCATACTTCCAGGATATGCTGCAAAACTGGCTTCTCAGAGCACGATCCACTTTAATCCCTGCAAAGACAGCGTGGTAGCCGCAGCACAAAATGCTGCCAAACTGAAAATGACGGCTGAAAATGCCGTTCCCGGCTGCAAAACGCACTTTCCTTCCGCCGGTTTCCCTTACCCTCGATAGAAAGCTCATACGGGAAAGAAACCGATGCTCTCCAATTCTCTTATCGAAAAAGACCGCGCCCATTACTTCCATCCTGTTGTGCCTATCCGGGCCCATGAGGAACGTGGTGTCACTGTCATGCAGTCCGGCAAAGGGGTGTTCCTGACCGATTCAGAAGGCAATGAACTGCTCGACGGCTTTGCAGGCCTGTGGTGCGTGAACGCAGGGTACGGCCATGAGAATGTGGTCGCTGCTGCCACTGAACAAATGCAGCGGCTGCCCTATGCAACCGGGTATTTTCACTTTGGCAGCGAGCCGGCAATTGAACTGGCGGCCAAGCTCGCCGAGTTGTCTCCTGGCGATCTGGACCACGTGTTCTTTACCCTGGGCGGCTCGGATGCAGTGGATACCGTGATCCGTATGGTGCGCTACTACTTCAATGCCCGTGGCGAAAGCAGCAAAAAGCACTTTATTGCGCTGGAAAAGGGCTACCATGGCTCCAGCTCAAACGGTGCCGGGCTGACCGCGCTGCCGGTGTTTCACGACAAGTTCGACCTGCCGATGCAATGGCAGCACCACATTGCATCGCCCTATCCGTATCGCAACGACGCACTCTCTGACGCGGACATCATTGCCCAGGGCGTAGCCAACCTGAAAGCCAAGGTGGCCAAGCTTGGCGCGGAAAACACCGCTGCGTTCATCATGGAACTGGTCCAGGGCTCAGGCGGTGTGATCGTGCCGCCGGAAGGTTATGCCAAGGCGATGCAGGACACCTGCCGCGAGCTGGGCATCCTGTTCATAGTGGATGAAGTCATCACGGGCTTTGGCCGGACCGGGCCGATGTTCGGCTGCGAGCACGAAGGGCTGACGCCTGATTTCCTGACAACCGCCAAAGGCCTGACCTCGGGCTATGCGCCTATGGGTGCGGTGTTTGTTTCGGATGGCGTCTATCAGACCATTGCTGATGCCGCGCCGGAAGGCGTGCCGTTTGGGCACGGTTTCACCTATTCGGGGCATCCTGTCAGCGCAGCTGTCGCTCTCGAGGTCATCAAGCTCTACGAAGGCGGTATGATCGAAAACTCGAAGAAGGTTGGCGCCTACTTCGAGGCACAGCTGAAAACCCTGCTGGATCATCCGCTGGTCGGTGATGTCCGGGCCAAGGGACTGCTGGCAGCTGTGGAAATCGTCACTGACAAATCCACTAAGGCGAAACCAGCCAAGGAAATGAACGTTGCCGCCCGCCTTGCCACAGCAGGCTACGAAAACGGCGTCATTTTCCGCGCATTTGCGGATGACGTGATCGGCCTTGCCCCGCCCATCTGCATCACTGAGACTGAGGTGGATCTGCTGATTACCCGTCTTCGTGCGACCCTGAACACCCTTCTGGATCTGAAAGGATAAGACATGAAACTGAGCGATTTCAAAGCATTGACCTTTGACGTCTATGGCACCTTGCTCGACTGGGAAACCGGAATGGTCACCGGCTTGAAACCCCTGACGGACCGAGTGAGCCGCAGCCTGACGCGCGACGACATTCTTGAGGCCCACGCCTTCTACGAAAGCACAACGCAGCGTTACACCCCCTCGAAGAAGTATTACGAGCTGCTGCCCGTGGTGTACCGCCGCCTGGCGGAGGAATGGGGCGTCGAAGTCACCTGGGAAGAATGTGAGGCCTACGGAAGGTCAGCGCGTCACTGGCCGGCTTTCGACGATACCATCGAGGCTCTGACCTACCTGAAGAAACACTTCAAACTGGTGGTACTGACCAACACTGACAACCTCACCTTCTCGGGGGCCAACACTCGCCTGGGTGTGCATTTCGACGGCGTCTACACCGCAGAGGACGTGGGCAGCTACAAGCCGTTCGACCGCAATTTCGACTACATGCTCGAAATGCTCGCGCGTCAGGGCATTCAGAAGAACGAAATTCTGCATACCGCTGAAAGCATGTTCCACGACCACGCACCCGCCAACAAATACGGGCTGGCCAATTGCTGGATCTACCGCCGCCACGACCAGGAAGGTTTTGGTGCTACCATGAACCCTGGCGAGATGCCGAAATATAACTTCCAATTCAACAGCATGATGGACATGGCAAAGGCCCATCAGGCAGAGTTGGCGGGCTAAGAAACGGGAGGAAAGAATATGGTGGGGACGCCGAAGCTCGACCGGATCGACATCAATATTCTTTCCACCCTGCAGACGCAGGGCAACATTACCAATGTGAATTTGGCAGAGGCTGTGGGCTTGTCTCCCAGCCCCTGCCTGCAAAGGGTGAAGCGGCTTGAGAAAGCGGGCTACATCCAGAATTACCGGGCCGTCATCAACCTCAAGAAACTGGCTGAGCACGTAACGGTTTTCACCGAAGTCACACTTGCTGACCACCGCCGCAAGGACTTCGTGCGGTTCGAGAACGAAATCCGCAAGCATGACAACGTAGTGGATTGCTACTTGCTGAGCGGGGGGTACGACTACCTGTTGAAGTTTGTCGCGCGCGGTGTGTCACAGTATCAGGAGATCATGGAAGATCTTCTGGAGCGGAACCTCGGCATCGATAAGTATTTCTCCTATATCGTGATAAAGCCGGTTGTCGAAAAGCACAGCGTGCCAATTCAGGACCTGGTTGACCGGGACTAAGCCTCAGCACAAAATGCTGAAGCATCGCTCAATTCAGCACAGATTGCCGCCCGGCTGGCAAATTCAAGATTTCCACCCTCAGAAACCCGATAGGATTTTTCCAACTGCTGGAGTTGGAAAATATGAACCTTCAAGACATCACTCTGTTTCGACAGCAAAATCTGGTCGCAGGACAATGGATCAACGCCGACAACGGCGCGACGATCGAAGTTGACAACCCCTCAACACTTTCTGTTGTCGGCACTGTGCCGAACTGCAGTTCCGGCGAAACGGACCGCGCAATTGCAGCCGCCGAGGCTTGCTTTGCGACCTTCCGCAAAACCACAGCAGCACATCGTGGCGCGCTGCTGGAGAAGTGGTTCAACCTGATCATGGAAGCTCAGGATGACCTGGCTACGCTCATGACCCTGGAACAGGGCAAACCTTTCGCTGAAGCCAAAGGCGAAATCGCCTATGCCGCATCTTTCGTGAAATGGTTCGCCGAAGAGGGTAAACGCGTCTATGGCGAAACCATCCCCAGCCCGGTTCAGGACCGTCGTATCATTGTTCAGAAACAGCCTGTCGGCGTCTGTGCAATCATCACACCCTGGAATTTCCCGGCGGCGATGATCACTCGGAAAATTGCCCCGGCTCTGGCCGCTGGATGCCCAGTGGTCATCAAGCCCTCGGAGTTCACACCTTTCACAGCCCTCGCTCTGGGCGTTCTGGCTGAGCGGGCAGGCTTTCCCGCCGGGGCGGTCAATATTGTCACAGGGGATCCTGCCGGTGTCGGCGGCGCACTAACCGGCAGCCCTGCCGTGCGCAAGCTGTCCTTCACCGGCTCCACTCGCGTGGGCAAGCTGCTGATGGAGCAATGCGCAGGCACTATGAAACGCCTGAGCTTGGAGCTGGGTGGAAACGCCCCTTTCATCATCTTCGACGATGCCGATCTGGATCTTGCTGTCGAAGGTGTCATGGCCTCGAAGTTTCGCAATGGCGGGCAGACCTGCGTCTGTGCCAACCGGATCTTTGTCCAGGCCGGCGTCTATGATGCTTTCGCTGAGAAGCTGGCAGCCGTGGTGGGCGGCATGAAGCTGGGAGACGGTTTTGCCGATGGTGTCGAAATCGGCCCCATGATCAACGCAGCGGCCGTCTGCAAAATCAAGTCCCACCTTGATGATGCCACCGCAAAAGGCGGCACTGTCCTTGTCGGAGGGACGCAGGAAGACACAAGCACCCGCTTCATCAGCCCAGCGGTTGTCACCGGCGTGACTTCAGACATGCTTGTGGCCGACGAAGAGACATTTGGCCCCGTTGCGCCTCTCTTCAAATTCGAAACGGAAAGTGAAGCGCTTGCAGCGGCCAATGCCACTCCATACGGGCTGGCAGCCTATTTCTATACTAACGATCTGACCCGTACGTTCCGTGTCAGCGAAGAGCTGGAAACCGGCATGATTGGTATCAATGTTGGAGGCTTCGCCACTGAGGTCGCGCCCTTTGGCGGCATCAAGGAAAGCGGTCTGGGCCGTGAGGGTGCGCATCAGGGTATCGATGAATACCTGGAAGTCAAAACCCTGCACATCGGCGGCATTGCGTAAGGAAACCTGGCTATGACAAAAACATATCATATCGCTGCCATCCCAGGAGACGGGATCGGCAAAGAGGTTCTGCCGGTCGGTCAGCGCGTCATTGACCTTGTGGCGCAGAAGCACAACTTCACTGTGGACTGGACCGAATTCGACTGGTCCTGCGAACGCTATCACGAGACGGGCCGGATGATGCCCGAAGATGGCATCGAGCAGATGAAGGCATTTGACAGCATCTACCTGGGGGCTGTTGGCTTCCCCGGCGTTCCGGATCACGTGTCGCTTTGGGGTCTGTTGATCCCACTGCGCCGCGAATTGGATCAGTATGCCAATGTCCGTCCCGTGCGCCTGCTGAAGGGCATCAGCTCGCCCCTGGCAGGGCGCGGTGCGGATGACATCGACATGGTCATCGTGCGCGAAAACGTCGAAGGGGAATACTCCGAGATCGGCGGACGCGTCTATCAAGGCACGGAAAACGAGGCCGCCATTCAGGAAAGCATCCTGACCCGGCGCGGCACGGACCGGATCATGGACTATGCGTTCAACGTGGCAAAAACCCGAAAACGCAAACATGTGTCCTCTGCCACCAAGTCGAACGGTATCATTCACACAATGCCGTTCTGGGACGAGCGTTTTGCCGCCGCCGCAGAGCGTCATCCGGGTATCGGTACGGCCCAGTTTCATATCGACATCATGACCGCGAATTTTGTCCTTCATCCGGATTGGTTCGACGTGGTTGTGGCCTCGAACCTTTTTGGCGACATCCTGTCCGACCTGGGGCCGGCTGTCGCTGGCTCAATCGGTATTGCGCCCTCTGCCAACATCAATCCTGAGGGCAAGTATCCCTCGATGTTTGAACCGGTTCACGGGTCCGCTCCCGATATCGCCGGCAAGGGCGTGGCCAACCCCGTTGCCGCAGTGTGGACGGCAGCAATGATGCTGGAGCACTTAGGCGAGGCCGAGGCCGCCGCAGAAATCGAACGCGCTATCGAGACGTCGCTGGAGCGATCTGAAACCAAGACCCGGGACCTCGGCGGTACCGCTGATACTTCCGGGTCCGAAGCCGCCATCCTGGAAGCTCTGTCGTAAGGAACAAAGAAATGAAAAAAGAAGAGATCGACTATGACGACTTCGCCAAGGTGGAAATGCGCCTGGGCAAGATCGTCGAGGTCAAGGACTTCGCCCGCGCCCGCAACCCCTCTTACAAGGTTTGTGTTAATTTTGGTGAGCTGGGTCAGCGCTGGTCCAGCGCTCAGATCAAGAATTACTCCGAGGAAGAGCTGCTCGGACGTCATGTCGTTTGCATCGTCAACATGCCGCCGCGCAACATTGCAGGTTTCAAATCTGAAATCCTTGTTATGGGTGTCCCGAACGAGGCAGGTGAGACTATCCTGCTGCAACCCTCGCATGACGCGGTTCTGGGAAGCGAGGTCTTCTGATGTCAGCCAGGCACACAGGATTGGGCACTTTGGCCATTCTTTCTTGGGGCACATTGGGGGTTCTTGGCGCCTTTTCAGCCTCCCTGCCGCCCTATCTGGTCTTGACGTTCTGCTTTGCGATCGCAGCGGGCATGGGGCTTGCAATATGTGCCGTTACGGGCCGGAAGCCTTTGCGTCTGCTAGACCGGCGCACCATCCTGTTTGCCGGGCTTTTGGCCGCCTACCATTTGGCCTATCTGGAAGCCTTCCATCATGCGGCGCCGATCCCGGTGTCGCTGATCAATTACCTATGGCCTGCTTGCCTGATCATTCTTGGCAACTTGTTCTTCCAACTGCACAGCGGGTTCTCGGGTTACATTGGAGCCGCGCTTGGTTTTGCCGGGGTGTTAATCCTGATAGGCAAAGATGGGTTTGCGCTCCAGCTATCTGAGACCTTCGGGTACGGTCTTGCCTTTGTTGGAGCAATTCTCTGGGCGCTGTTCTCAAACCTTCGCCGCCATGATCAGTCAGACGCTATCTCTGCAATGACGACAATCTGCTTTGCGTCGTCTCTTATTTGCGGCCTTTGGTGGATAACAAAGGGTGCGAACCTGCCGACGCTGAACACCTCGGATGTTTGGGTCATCTCAGCGCTTGGCCTGGGTCCTGCCGGCGGAGCGTTTTTTCTTTGGGATCTGGGTATGCGTCAGGGTCATGCTGCTCTGCTTGGCGTCCTGGGGTACTCAGCTCCGGTATTCTCTACCATACTCATGCTCGCGCTCGGGTTGGGCCAGCCAGGCTGGGAAATCTTCGCTGCGATAGCTTTCATCACTGTGGGCGGGATCGTGGTTCACACCGGATCAAAAGGTTCGACAAAGGGCGCTATTGAAACTGAGTCCCGGTGACAGGAAAATGGAACGACGTCCGCACTTGCCTCTGAACATGCTGCTCGTCTCACGAAGATTAAAAATTCTGCTTTGTTGGGGCTTTTGTCTTTTTGTTTTGATCTCTGTAGGTACCGCAATCCTGCTTTTCTGAGTTTACTCTCTGATTGCCGCTCGGGTTTCTGCGGTTTGCAGAATGCTAACGGCGCTGCAGCGCGGTTAGTTGAAGCTGCCGTAAATGCTGAAAGTAGAGAACGTCCGCCTCCTCCCCTTTAGTGGAAGGCCGCAGAAGCAATGCGCAGTTTGCCGCCATTGGGACAGTTTGCAGCGAAAGCGCGGTCTGTCCGCCCGGCAGTCACCAGGCAGAGGTGCCCCTTACCCTGCCTTGGTCAGCGACAGGAACACATCCTCCAGGTCCGCTTCCTCGGTCTTGACGTCGCGGATGCTGATGCCCGCCGCGTGGACCGCGGCCAGCACCTCTTCGGCGCTGGTCGTCCGGCTGCGGTAGCGCAGCGCGACGGCGCCGTCTTCGCGCAGCTCGGCCTCGATGCCGTCTCCTTGCGGCAGCACCGTGACCGGCACCGCGGGCTGCACCACCATGGTTTTGGCGTCGAGCCGGCCCAGCAGGCTGGATTTGCTGTCGCGCGCCACCACCTCGCCCTGGTTGATGATGGCGATCTCGTCGCACATCTCCTCGGCCTCCTCCAGGTAATGGGTGGTGAGGATGATGGTCATGCCTTGCGCGTTCAGCTTGCGGATGTTCTGCCACAGCATCTGGCGCAGCTCTATGTCGACGCCCGCGGTGGGTTCGTCCAGCACCAGCACCGAGGGGCGGTGGACCAGCGCCTTGCCCAGCAGCAGCCGCCGCCGCATGCCGCCTGACAGGGTGCGGGCATAGGCCTCTGCCTTGTCCGTGAGCCCGATCATCCGCAGGATTTCGTCGCTGTGGCGCTCGTGCTTGGGCACGCCGTAAAGGCCGGCCTGCACCTCCAGCGCGCCGCGCGGGGTGAAGAACGGATCCAGGTTCAGCTCCTGCGGCATCACGCCGATTGCAGCGCGGCTCTGGCGCGGGTTTGCGTCCTGGTCGAAGCCCCAGATCGAGACTGAGCCGGAGGTCTTGCGCACGAGGCCTGCGAGGATGTTGATCATCGTCGATTTGCCTGCGCCGTTCGGCCCCAGGAGGCCAAAGACAGAACCGCGCGGCACCGTCAGGTCAACGCCCTTCAGCGCGTGTTTCTCCGGCTGGCCCTTATGGCCCTTGTAGATTTTGCGCAAAGCTTTGATCTGGATTGCGTCCGCACTCATCGCCGCACTTGCCCCCGGTTTTTCCTTGGCTCATAAAAGCGCCTAGCCGAAAAGTGAAAGGACTGCCAGCCATGAGCATCGAAGCGCCGGAAACCAGGACCGTGAACAGCCGCAAGGTGGCCTGCGACGGCAGCGAGGGCGCGCTGGGGCATCCGCGGGTCTATCTGCAGATCCCGGAGGAGCAGGGCTGGGTCGAATGCCCCTATTGCGACTGCAAGTTCATCTACGAGGACGCGGCCAAGGCGGCGGAGTGATCCGGTCTTGCGGCCTCGGTTCTGACGGCGCAGGCTGCGGCTGATGGCACAGCTTCTGATCGTCTACCACTCACGCACTGGCGGCAGCCGCCGGATGGCGGAGGCCGCGTTTGAGGCCGCACGCGATGAGGTCGAGACCGTTTTGAAGCGGGCCGAAGATGCCGGGCCGGAGGATCTGCTGGCAGTGGACGGCTATATCTTCTGCGCACCGGAGAATCTGGCGGCGCTGTCCGGCCAGATGAAAGAGTTCTTTGACCGCTGCTATTACCCGGTGCTGGGACAGATCGAGGGGCGGCCTTATGCGCAGATGGTCTGTGCCGGCTCCGACGGCGAAAACGCGGCGCGGCAATGCGCGCGGATTGCCACCGGCTGGCGCCTGAAAGAGGTGCAGAAGCCGCTGATTATCTGCACCCACGCGCAGACGCCGGAGGCCATTCTGGCAGAAAAAGTGATCCCTGAGGATCAGCTTGAGGCCTGCCGCGAGCTGGGGCTGGCACTGGGCGCGGGGCTGGCAATGGGGGTGTTTTGACCCAGGGCCGGATCAATCAATGAACCAGAAATCGCCCAGCCGGGTGCCGGAGTCGGCAAGAAAGCTGCGGTAGGTGCCGTCGGGCAGCTCACCGGCCAGGGCGCACAGGTCCTGCCCTTTGCGGAACTCTGCCCAGCGGCTGCAGATCCGGTCGCCGTCCAGCCGCCAGGTGCCGGTGTCCTCTCCCAGCCGCGGGATTGTGACCTCAAAGGTGCCGTCAGTCCGCAGGACCGCCGTGCCGGAAAACGCCAGCCGGGTGAAGGCGATCTTGCGGTCCTGCTCCAAGAGAGCCTGCATTTCGTCAGCAGACAGCATCCAGGCGTCCTCGCGGCAGGCGGCCAGAAGCAGGAACAGGGAAAACAGGGCAAACCGTTGCATCGCCCCAGTTAGCTGCGGTTGCAGCGGTCACGCAATCGCGCGGACGCCGGGGCGGATCACATCTGCGTGGCTGGAATGCTGGCAGCAGAGGGCAACAGGGCGATTGCGGAAGGCGGCTGGATACTGAATAACACTGTCCAAACCACCATGCGCGAATGAACCGGGGAGCAGCACAATGAGCGGAACACAATTCGGCAAGGGCTGCCATCTGCATCTGATCGACGGCTCGGCCTTCATCTTCCGCGCCTATCACGCGCTGCCGCCGCTCACGCGCAAGTCCGACGGGCTGCCGATCGGCGCCGTGGCGGGCTTCTGCAACATGCTGTTCAAGCAGGTGGAGGACAACAAGGGCCCGGATGCGCCGACCCATGTGGCGGTGATTTTCGACTATTCCGGCAAGTCCTTCCGCAACGAGATGTACGATTTGTACAAGGCCAACCGCCCGCCGGCGCCGGAGGATCTGGTGCCGCAGTTCCCGCTGACCCGCGACGCCACCCGCGCCTTCAACATCGCCTGCAAGGAGATCGAAGGCTTCGAGGCCGACGACATCATCGCAACCCTGGCGCATCAGGCGCGCGATGCAGGCGGGCGGGTGACGATCATTTCGTCGGACAAGGACCTGATGCAGCTGGTCGGCGGCGGCGTCGAGATGCTGGACGCGATGAAGAACAAGCGCATCGACAGCGACGGCGTGGTGGAGAAATTCGGTGTCGGCCCCGACCGGGTGGTGGATGTGCAGGCGCTGGCTGGCGACTCGGTTGACAACGTGCCGGGGGCGCCGGGGATCGGGATCAAGACCGCCGCGCTGCTGATCAACGAATTCGGCTCTTTGGAAGAGCTTCTGGACCGCGCCGAAGAGATCAAGCAGCCCAAGCGCCGCCAGACGCTGATCGAGAAGCGCGACCAGATCGAGCTGTCGAAGAAGCTGGTGCAGCTCGACTGCAATATGGAGCTGGACTTCACCCTGGACGATCTGGAAGTGAAGGAGCCGGACGCGGAGACTCTGCTGACCTTCCTGTCTGAGATGGAGTTCCGCACACTGTCCAAGCGCATGGCCGATCAGCTGGGCATGGAGGCGCCGGCGATCCCGGAAGCCCCCGCCGCAGCGGCGGCCAGTGCGGCAGCGGCGCCGGAGGCGGTGCCGTTCGACAAGGAGAAATACGAATGCGTCCGCGACGCAGCGGCGCTGCAGGTCTGGGTTGACCGCATCCGCGAGCGCGGCTGGGTGGCGGTGGATACCGAGACCACCGGCCTGGATGAAATGGTCGTCGATCTGGTCGGCATCTCGCTGTGTGTGGAGGCGGGTGAGGCCTGCTATATCCCGCTGGCGCATAAGGCCGGGGGCGATGATCTGTTCGGCGGCGATGGGCTGTCCGAGGGGCAGATGCCGCTGGAGGAAGCGGTCGCCATGCTGAAACCGGTTCTGGAAGACCCGGCGATCATGAAAATCGGCCAGAACATGAAATACGACGCCAAGATCCTGCACCGCTACGGCGTGGATGTGGCGCCGGTGGATGACACCATGCTGATGTCCTATGCGCTGCATGCCGGCATGCACGGGCATGGCATGGATGCGCTGTCCGAACGCTATCTGGATCACACGCCGATCCCGATCAAGCCGCTCTTGGGCAGCGGCAAATCGGCGATCACCTTTGACCGGGTGCCGATCGAGGACGCGGTGCCTTATGCGGCGGAAGACGCCGACATCACCCTGCGCCTGTGGCAGGTCTTCAAGCCGCAGCTGCACCAGGAACGGGTGACAACGGTCTACGAGACGCTGGAACGGCCGCTGGTGCCGGTGCTGGCGGATATGGAGCGCAACGGCATCAAGGTGGACCGCGACACGCTCTCGCGCATGTCCAATGCCTTTGCCCAGAAGATGGCTGGCTTAGAAGCCGAAATCCACGAGCTGGCGGGGGAGACCTTCAACGTCGGCTCGCCCAAGCAGCTGGGCGAGATCCTGTTTGACAAGATGGGGCTGGAAGGTGGCAAGAAGGGCAAAACAGGCGCCTATGCCACCGGGGCGGATATCCTGGAGGATCTGGCAACCGAACACGACCTGCCCGCGCGGGTGCTGGACTGGCGGCAGCTGTCCAAGCTGAAGTCGACCTACACCGATGCGCTGCAGGACCACATCAACCCGGACACCGGCCGGGTGCATACGTCTTATGCCCAGACCGGGGCGAGCACCGGCCGCATGGCCTCCACCGATCCGAACCTGCAGAACATTCCGGTGCGCACCGAGGAAGGCCGCCGCATCCGCGAGGCCTTTGTGGCGGAAGAGGGCAATGTTCTGCTGTCGCTCGACTACAGCCAGATCGAGTTGCGCATTCTGGCGCATATGGCCGGAATCGACGCGCTAAAGCAGGCCTTTGCCGAAGGCGTCGACATTCACGCGATGACCGCGTCCGAGATGTTCGAGGTGCCGCTGGAGGAGATGACGCCGGAAATCCGCCGTCAGGCCAAGGCGATCAACTTTGGTGTGATCTACGGCATCTCGGGCTTTGGCCTTGCGCGCAACCTGCGCATTCCGCGCAAGGATGCCCAGGGGTTCATTGACCGCTATTTCGAGCGCTTCCCGGGCATCCGCAAGTATATGGATTCGACGGTGGAGTTCGCCAAGGAGCACGGATACGTCCAGACCCTGTTCGGGCGCAAAATCCACACCGCGGAGATCAACGCCAAGGGGCCGAAGGCGGGCTTTGCCAAGCGCGCGGCGATCAACGCGCCGATCCAGGGCACCGCGGCAGACGTGATCCGCCGGGCGATGATCCGGATGCCGGAGGCAATTGCCCATCTGCCCGCGCGGATGCTGTTGCAGGTGCACGACGAACTGCTGTTTGAGGTGCCGGAGGCGGCGGTGGAGGAGACCATCGAAACCGCCCGCCAGGTGATGGAGAACGCCGCCGATCCGGCGGTGCATCTGGATGTGAAACTGGTGGTGGACGCAGGCCGCGGTTCCAATTGGGCCGAAGCGCACTAAGAACCGCCCCGCAAAGCCGGCGGGACGCTCCCGCCCGGCTTCGAACTGGCGATCTCATCCCGTTGGGCATGGCGCCGCTGGCGCGGCGCGGATTGCGCCGCGCCCTCGCCTCACCGGGTCAAGGGAGTGAACAAGCTTCCTGGAAACGCTCTGGGGGAGCGTTTCGCTTGTGAACGGGCGGAGCCTAAGGTCTCCGCGCGGTCAGCGCGGCTTGCCCTTGACGCGGCCCGCCTGAAAACAATCGGCAACGCCCCTCAAGGGCAGACCTGCCCGTGAGGGGCTTCTCAGCAAAACCCTTGCGCCGCGCCAGCGGCGCCACGCCCAACGGCTGCTGCGGCATCTTTGATGCTGCTTGCAGCGGGCGGGAGTTTCCCCTGCCCTCATAGCGCCCGGTCTCAGTTGCTGGCCGGCTCTTTGACTAGTTTCGCGACCAGCCTGCGCACCAAGGGTGCGGCGGTGAAGGCGACAGCGAAGGCAATCGGCCAGCTCAGGCTCCAGGCCTGCATCCAGGCGCCGCCGAACCCTGTGCCGAAACCCAGCGCCTTCCAGGTGGCGACGCCGGTCACGATGAAGGACATCATCCCCGACAGGATCAGGCTGAACAGCACGGGTGCAAAACGGGCGGGGAGCATGGGCGGGGTCCTTTTAATGTTACGGCATCTTATGCCTTGCTGGATTACACATTTCAATTCACGAATGTGTATTCCAGCCTGCCGCGGGCATCATGCCGCATCCGGCGGGCGGATGGCGATAGCCACGATCCGGCGCACCAGCGGTGCCACCATCAGCACAACCGGAAAAGCCACCGGCCAGCTGTAGGCCCAGGCGGTGAGCCAGGCGGCGGCAAAGCCCTCGCCTGCGCCGGCAACCCGCAGGGTGGAGATGCCCGACACGATCGAGGACATCATCAGCGACATCAGGAAGCCGGACAGAAGCGGGGCAAAGCGGGCGGGGATCATGGCAGCCTCCTTGGCAGCGGATACGGGGTGCTGCCGGAGATATGCGGTGCCCTGAATGCGGAACAATCTGCGCCGCTGCACAGGTATCTGCGCAGGCTGGCCGGGCGGGCGGTCAGCCCATCCAGCCCAGGCTGTCCTCGGTGCGGCGGGTCGAAGGGGTGTATTCAGCGCTGACCCAGCCGCCATAGCCGCTGGCGTCGATGGCTTCGAACAACTCTTGAAAGTCCACCGGCCCGGTGCCCGGCTCGCAACGTCCCGGCGCGGCGCCGATCTGCACATGCACGGCGCGGGGGCCGAAGGTCTCCCACACTTTGAGCGCGTCGCCGTGGATCATCTGCGCGTGGTAGGCGTCATACTGCAGGCCGACATTGGGGCGGTCGACCGCTTCCAGCACGTCGATTGCCAGGTTGTAGTCGTCAAGGAAATAGCCGGGCTGGTCGCCGCTGTTCAGCGGTTCAATGGTGAACTGCTGTTCCGGCGCGCGGTCGGCGGCCCATTGCAGGTTTTCGATGAAGGTCCGCTGCGCATCCGCGCCCTTGGCGTAGCCGGCCATCACGTGGATCTTGCCCGCCTTCAGCGCCTCGGCGTAGCGCAGCACCCGGCGGATGTCGCGCTGGAAGCGGTCGACGCCTTCGGGCACCGCCGCATAGCCGGGCATGCCGCCGGTATAGTTGGGCGGCGGCGCGTTGATCAGCAGGAGCCGCAGCCCGTTGGCCATCAGTGCGCGCTGGGTTTCCTTGGCGGCGAGTTCGTAAGGGTAGAGGATCTCTACCGCTTCAAACCCTGCCGCGGCGGCGGCCTGGAACCGGTCGAGATAGGGCAGCTCAGCAAACAGCAGCGAGATATTGGCCGCGAAGCGGGGCATAGGATTCTCCTTGTTGACTGATGGTCTAGCGCCGCGCGGCGGGGCAGCCAAGGCGTCAAAAGAGCAGAATTTTCCTATTAAACTTTCGTTAACCAGAGGCTGGCTGGTTTTTGCCGCACGTCACACGCGATTGACCGGATCACCAATTGCTGAAGAGGGCAGCGCCCGTCCCGCGTGGGGAGGGCGAGAAGCGCGCGCCCCGTTGGGGGGCGGGACGGGCGCTGCCCGGCCTTTCGTCCGGGCGGTAGATTTGTGGATGGCCGGGAGATTACTCCACCTCAATTTCAGCGGACGGAATCAGCGGGAAGAACTTGCCGCCGGACCAGACACCGAACCAGTCGCCGTAGTGTTCGCCCAGATCCGCCAGCCGGTAAAAGCTCTTGCGGTCAATCAGCGCCTCCAGGCCCGCGCGGATCATGACATAGGGGGATGGTTCACCGGTTTCGGGGTCGCGCTCTGCCCGGATCATGTGGTCCGGCCCGGCGGCGGCACTGTCGCCGATGTTGGTGGTGAAGGTGATCATCTGATCGCGCCCCTGCCCGGCCACATCGAAATCCACCGCAACAAAGGGCGCGTCCTCAACGGTGATGCCGACTTTCTCGACCGGGGTCACCAGGTAGTATTTGCCGTCCTCCAGCTTGAGAATGGAGGCAAACAGCTTGACCAGCTCGAACCGGGTGAAGGGCGTGCCGAGGTAATGCCAGCAGCCGTCGCGTGCGATGCGGATGTCCAGATCGCCACAGAACGGCGGGTTCCACAGGTGGACGGGCGGCAATCCCTTGCCCTTTCCGGCTGCTTTTGCCGCCGCGGCAATGCCTTCGGCATCGGGGGTCACGGGTTTTTGTCCGCTCATTGCTTTTGCCATTTCCTGTCAGCACGATAGAGTAACAGCATATATCCGGGAAACGAGGAATGTCATGCCTGAAACGGACGATCTGCTGGGGGATATCGAAGCGCTGGAAGCCAAGCTGCAGAAGGCGCGCGAATCGATCACCAGACGCTTTATCGGACAGGAGCGGGTGGTGGACCTCACGCTGTCGGTGCTGCTGTGCGGCGGCCACGGGCTGCTGATCGGCCTGCCGGGGCTGGGCAAGACCCGGCTGGTGGAAACCCTGAGTACGGTGATGGGGCTGGATGGCAACCGGATCCAGTTCACGCCGGATCTGATGCCCGCCGACATTCTGGGCTCGGAAGTGCTGGATACGGCAGAGGACGGCCACCGGTCGTTCCGCTTTGTGCCGGGGCCGGTGTTCTGCCAGCTGCTGATGGCGGATGAGATCAACCGCGCCAGCCCGCGCACCCAATCGGCGCTGTTGCAGGCGATGCAGGAGCGGGTGGTGACAGTGGCGGGCGAGGACCGGTCCTTGGGCGCGCCGTTCCATGTGCTGGCGACCCAGAACCCGATCGAGCAGGAGGGCACCTATCCGCTGCCGGAGGCGCAGCTGGACCGGTTCCTGCTGCAGATCGACGTGAATTACCCGGACCGCGCAACCGAGCGGGATATCCTGCTGGCGACCACCGGCGTTGAGGAGGACGAGGCCTATCAGGTGTTCACGGCGGGAGAGCTGATCGCGGCGCAGACCCTGCTGCGGCGGATGCCGGTGGGGGAATCGGTTGTCGAGATGATCCTGGATCTGGTGCGGGCCTTCCGCCCGGATGAGCCGGGCGTGTCGGACCATGTGGCGCAGACCGTGGCCTGGGGGCCGGGCCCGCGGGCGGCGCAGGCCTTGATGCTGGCGGTGCGGGCACGGGCGCTGCTGCAGGGGCGGCTGGCGCCCAACGCAGAAGACGTGCTGGACATGGCGAAACCGGTGCTGAGCCACCGGATGCAGCTGAACTTTGCCGCGCGCGCACGGGGTGAGAGCCTGGCGGCGCTCATTGAGGAAACCGCAAGCGAACTGGCCCGGACCGGGGCCGCCGCGTGACAAGGCCTGCGGCCTCTGACGCTGCAACCGGATTGCGGCACCGGGCGGAGGCCGAGGCCAGCGCCCTGCCGCCGCTCCTGGTGCAGGCGCGGCATCTGGCGGGCTCTGTCCTGATGGGTGAGCATGGCCGCCGCCGGGCTGGAACGGGGGATGATTTCTGGCAGTACCGCCCGGCGCAGGCCGGCGACAGCCGCCGGATGATCGACCACCGGCGTTCTGCCATGGGTGATGTGCAGTACGTGCGCGAGCGGGAGTGGCAGATTGCCCAGACGGTGCACCTGTGGGTCGATACCGGCGCCTCGATGCGGTTTGCCTCGACGCCCAAGCTGCCGCAGAAGTCGGACCGCGCGCGACTGCTGGGCCTCGCCGCCGCGGTGCTGATGGTGCAGGGCGGCGAGCGGGTGGGCCTCACCGGCGGCACGCTGCCGCCGCGGCGCGGTAATGTGCAGATCCTGCGGCTGGCGGAGGCGCTGTCGGATGACGACGCTGAGGATTACGCCCCACCCGGCCACCGGGCGCTGATCCCGCATGCGCGGGCGCTGTTTATCTCGGATTTTCTGGGTCCTTTTGAGCCGGTGGAGCAGGCGCTGTCCAAGGCTGCTGCGCGTGGGGTGCGTGGCGTGCTGCTGCAGGTGCTGGACCCGGCAGAGGAGGCTTTCCCATTCGCAGGCCGCACGCTGTTTCAGAGCATCGCGGGCGGTGTCACACATGAAACACTGAAGGCCTCTGCCCTGCAGGAGCGCTATCTGGACCGGCTGGCAGAGCGGCGGGACGCGCTGGAACGCCTCTGCCGCGAGGCCGGCTGGCGGTTCGGGCAGCATCACACGGGCGACGCGGCGCAGGCGGCGCTGATGTGGCTTTACCATGCACTGGAGCGGACCGCGCCATGACCATGATTGCAGGCATCGGCTTTACCGCGCCCTGGCTTTTGCTGGGCTTGCTGGCGCTGCCGGTGCTGTGGCTGCTGTTGCGGGCGATCCCGCCTGCGCCGAAACGCCAGCCGTTCCCGGCGGTGACGCTGCTGTTGGGGCTGAAGGATGATGAGAGCCTGTCGGACCGCACGCCATGGTGGCTGCTGCTGCTGCGTCTGCTGGCGGTGGCAGCGGCGATCATTGGCCTGGCGGGGCCGGTGCTGAACCCCGCGACCGAAGACACCGGCGGCAGCGGGCCGCTGCTGATTGTGATGGACGCCAGCTGGGGCGGCGCGGCGGGCTGGAAACAGACCAGCGCCCAGGCCGCGGTGCAGCTGGACGAGGCCGGACGGGCAGAACGCCCGGTGGCGGTGCTGCGCCTCAGTGCACCGGAGGCCCTGCAGTTCCGCGCCGCCAGCGGCTGGCAGAGGCAGCTGGCCGGGCTGGTGCCGCTGCCCTGGCAGCCGGGGCCGGAGCAGCTGGCGCAGGCGCTGGAGGCGATTGGCGCCGCCGAGGGCGGTTTTGACACTGTCTGGTTCAGCGACGGGCTGGACTATCCGGGCCGCGAAGGGCTGATCGAGGCGCTGGGACAGCGCGGCGGGATCGAGGTTTATGAACAGCCGCTGCCGGTGCTGGGGCTGCTGCCCGCGAGCTACACAGGCAGTGCAATTGAGCTGACGGTGCAGCGCAGCCGCGCCGGGCCAGCGCAGGAGATTTCCGTGGTGGCGCAGGGCAAGGATCCGGGCGGCACCGAGCGCAGCCTGGCGTCGCTGCCGCTGCGGTTTGCGGATGGCGCCCGCACGGCCTCGGCTGAACTGTCACTTCCCTCCGAATTGCGCGCGCGGCTGTCCCGGTTTGAAGTCCGCGGCGTGACCTCGGCAGGTGCAGTGGCGCTGACCGATGACTCGTTAAGGCGGCGCGAGGTGGCGCTGGTCTCCTCTGAAAGTGCCGACGAGGGATTGGCGCTGCTGTCGCCGCTGCACTACCTGCGCCAGGCGCTGGCGCCCTCGGCAGAGCTGCTGGAAGGCGCGCTGCGGGATCTGCTGCCTGCCAACCCCGATGTGATCGTGCTGGCCGATGTGGCGCGGCTGGCGCCCGCGCAGGAAGAGGCGGTGATTGAATGGGTGGAAAACGGCGGCCTCCTGCTGCGCTTTGCCGGACCTCGGCTGGCCGCGAGCGATACCGCGCGCAACAGTGAAGAACCCTTGATGCCGGTGCGCCTGCGGATTGGCGGGCGCAGCATCGGCGGCGCCATGAGCTGGGGCGAGCCGAAGACGCTGGCGCCCTTTGGCGAGGGCTCGCCGTTCTACGGGCTGGAGGTGCCGGGCGAAGTCTCGATCAGTTCGCAGGTGGTGGCGCAGCCGGACCCGGAGCTGGCCGGCCGGGTGATTGCGGAACTGGCGGACGGCACGCCGCTGGTCACACGCAAGACGCTGGGCCAGGGCCAGGTGGTTCTGTTTCACGTGACCGCCAACGCGGAGTGGAGCAGCCTGCCGCTGTCGGGCCTGTTCGTGTCGATGCTGGAGCGGCTGGCGGTGTCCTCCTCTGCAGCGCAGCCCAAGGCGGAGGATCTGGAGGGCACCACCTGGACGCCGGTGGAGGTGCTGGACGGTTTCGGCCGCCTGGAAGCGGCGGAGACGCTGCCCGGCGTGGCAGGCCCGGATCTGGTGGCGGCGCCCGCGGGGCCGGAGCTGCGGCCCGGGGTCTATGACGGCGGGCGGCGGATGCTGGCGCGCAATGTGCTGCGCCCGGGTGATGAGCTGATGGCAGCACGCTGGCCACCCTCGGTTGCGGTCAGCGGTTATGGCGCGCCGCAGGAGCTGCCGCTGGGCGGCGCGCTGCTGACGCTGGCGCTGGGGCTATTGGCGCTGGATGTGCTGGGAACGCTGGCGGTCTCCGGCCTGCTGGGCCGCGCCCGCACCGCCGCACTGGCGGCGGCACTGGGTCTGGCGGCGCTGGTACCTGCGCAGGAGTTGCGGGCGCAGGAAGCCACCGCGCCCGCACAAGCGCAGACGCAGGACGACCTGCGGGCGGCGGCCATTGCCTCGGAACTGGTGCTGGCGCATGTGCTGACCGGCGACGCGCAGGTCGACCGGGTCGCGGCGGCGGGGTTGCGCGGGCTGACGGACACGCTGTTCTTCCGCACCTCGGTTGAACCAGCCGCGCCGGCGGGTGTTGATCTGGAGCGCGATGAGCTGGCGTTTTATCCGCTGCTCTACTGGCCTGTCACCCGCGATCAGCCGCTGCCCTCGTCAGAGGCTTACGGCAAGCTCAACACCTATCTGCGGTCGGGCGGGATGATCCTGTTTGACACCCGAGATGCGGATCTGGCGGCCTCTGGCGCGACCAGCCCGGCGGCGCGGCGGCTGCAGCAGATTGCGCTGCCGCTGGACATTCCGCCGCTGGAGGTGGTGCCGGAGGATCATGTGCTGACCCGCGCCTTCTACCTGCTGCAGGCCTTCCCCGGCCGCCACGGGCGCGGTCCGGTCTGGGTCGAAGCGGCGCCGCCGGATGCGGAACAGGCCGAAGGCATCCCCTTCCGCAACCTCAACGACGGGGTGACGCCGGTGGTGATCGGCGGCAACGACTGGGCCGCGGCCTGGGCGGTGGATGAGAACGGCCGGCCCTTGCTGCCGGTCGGGCGCGGCTATGCTGGGGAGCGGCAGCGGGAGCTGGCGTTCCGGTTCGGCGTCAACCTGGTGATGCATGTGCTGACCGGCAACTACAAATCCGACCAGGTGCATGTGCCGGCCCTGTTGGACCGGCTGGGGCAATAGGAGCGCGCGATGACACAGACGATCCTGTTTGACCCGCTGGTGCCCTGGCCGGTGATCTGGGCTGCCGGCGCGGTGACCCTGGCCGCCTTGCTGCTGGGCCTGTGGAAAGGGCTGTCCGGCTGGGCGCTGCGGGCGCTGGCCGCACTGGTGCTGCTGGCGGCCCTGTCTGGTCCGGTGCATCAGAGCGAGGACCGCGCGCCGCTGAGCGATATCGTGATCGTGACGGAAGACCAGACCGCCAGCCAGCAGTTGCGCGACCGCCTGGAACAGACGGAGCGCGCGCGCAGTCAGTTGAAGGCGGCGCTGGCGGACCGGCCCAACACCGATGTGCGCTGGGTCACCGTGCCGGATGGCGAGGGCGACGAGGGCACAAGGCTGATGGCAGCCGTTGCGCAGGCCTTGGCGGATGAGCCGCGAGCGCGGGTGGCGGGGATCATTGCCCTGAGTGACGGGCAGGCGCATGACGCCGATCAGCCGGTGAACCTGCCCGCCCCGATGCACCTGCTGCTGACTGGCCGCGAAGACGACTGGGACCGCCGCCTGATCGTGAAGAACGCGCCTGGCTTTGCCATCATCGGCGAGCCGGTCAAGCTGACGCTGAGGATCGAGGATCAGGGCGCGGTGCCGGCTGAGGGCGGTTTTGCAGATCTTGAGGTTTCAGTCGCGGGCGGGCCGCCGCAGCGGTTTGCCCTCCCCGTCGGCGTCGATTTCGAACTTCCGATGGTGCTGCAGCACGGCGGGCGCAACGTGATCCAGTTCTCTGTGCCGGAGGAGCCGGGCGAGCTGACCGCGCGCAACAATCAGGCGCTGGTGCAGATCAACGGGGTGCGCGACCGGCTGAGGGTCTTGCTGGTGTCGGGTGAGCCGCACGCGGGCGGGCGCACCTGGCGCAACCTGCTGAAGTCCGACAGCGCTGTGGATCTGGTGCATTTCACCATCCTGCGCCCGCCAGAGAAGCAGGACGGGGTGCCGGTGGAGGAGCTGTCGCTGATCGCCTTCCCCACCCGCGAGCTGTTCCTGGAGAAGATCGAGGATTTCGACCTGATCATCTTTGACCGCTACAAGCGGCGCGGCATCTTGCCGGCGGTCTATCTGGACAATGTCGCCAATTACGCGATGGGTGGCGGTGCGGTGCTGGTGGCGGCGGGCCCCGATTTTGCCAGCGCCGACAGCATCTATCGCTCGCCGCTGTCGCTGATCCTGCCCGCTGAACCCTCGGCGCGGGTGCTGGAGGAAGCCTACCGTCCGGAAGTGACCGATCTGGGCAAGCAGCATCCTGTGACTTCGGGCCTTGAGGGCGCTGCAGACTGGGGCCGCTGGCTGCGCCAGATCGAGCTGCGGACGCCGGAGGGCCATGTGCTGATGAGCGGTGCCGGCGAACGCCCCCTCTTGGTGCTGAACCGGGTGGGTGAGGGCCGGGTGGCCCTGCTGGCTTCGGACCACGCCTGGCTGTGGAGCCGCGGATATGAAGGCGGCGGGCCGCAGCTGGAGCTGCTGCGCCGTCTTGCGCATTGGATGATGAAAGAGCCGGAGCTGGAAGAAGAGGCGCTGTGGGCCGAGGTGACGGGCCAGCGGATGCGCATCCTGCGCCGCACGCTGGCAGGTGGGGTGGGACCGGTGACGGTCACTGCGCCCGATGGCTCTACCGTGGCGCTGAATCTGCGTCAAACTGCGCCGGGTCAATGGGAAGCCCGCTATGAGGGGCCGGAGCCGGGACTGTACCACCTGCAGGAAGGCGAGGAGAGCACGGTGGTGGGGCTAGGTCCTGCGGCACCGAAGGAGTTTGAGGAAACCATTGCCACCGGGTCTGTGCTGGCACCGCTGCTGGAACCCCTGCGCGGCGGCGTCCTGCGGCTGGAGGACGGGATGCCGTCCTTGCGCAGCGTGCGGGCCGGGCGGCCTGCCTTCGGGCGCGGCTGGATCGGCCTGACCCCGCGGGAGGCTTATGAGACGCTTTCAGTGTCCCAAGGCCCGCTTCTGCCCGGCTGGCTGGCGCTGCTGCTCGCGTCCTTCTTCCTCCTCGCAGGCTGGCTGCGTGAGGGGCGGCGCTAGGCGGCTGCCGCAGCCGGGGCTCTCCCGCCTTTCGCAGGTTTTCTGGCAAAAACCCGCGAGCGTTGGGCCAAGCGCCGCGCCAAAGGCGCGGCGCGGGTCGCTTCGGGCACAGCCCGAAGCGAAACACCTCATCCCAACGGCAGCGGATTATTCCGGGAAAAACACCTCAACAACCGGGTCACCCGGCAGGCCCTGATAGGTCACGCTGACCCCGCCCTTGGTCTTTTGCGGCGGAAACAGCGGACCGAAGGAGCCGACGGAAATCAAGTCTCCGGCTTTGAACACCACCCCCTTGGAGCGCAGCCACAGGGCGGCATTGACCGGGTTGCCCAGTACCGCCCTGCCCGGCGCCTGAACCAGAATGCCGCCCGCCGCATCGCGCATTGTAACCGACATCTCCTCCAGCATCCGGGCCATTGCTGCCGGGTCCTCCACCGGAAGTGGCGCGCCGAGGACGCCGAGACGGGTGCCAACCCCCATTGCGGTGATCGTCTCAGCCGTGAAGGGCTGGCCCTTGGCAAGCGTCAGGTCGGGCAGTTCGATAAAGGGGCGGATGGCGGAGATATGGGCGAGGGCTTCCGCAGGCGTTGTGGCACCGTTGATCGCTTCGTCCGCAACCACCAGCACGAGGTCCGCCTCCACCATCGGGATGGCACCCCAGGGGGCGTCAAGAGTGGCACCGTCTTCCAGCATCATGTTTTGATAAAGCACCCCTTGCACAGGCTCGGTGGCTCCGAAGAGGTCCTGCGCCGGCTTGCTGGTGAGGCCTGCCTTGTAGCCGACAACAGGTCCCATAATTGGTTCCATGGCTAGAGCCAATTTGGCTTGAGAGCAGAGCGCGTCCTGCATGCTGCCGCCGGGGGACAGCGCCCGTGCCGGAGTCTTGGCCAGGTAGCTTTCTGTGAAGGCAGAGATTTCTGCATCCGTGGCGCAGGCGGCTATGGCCGCAGGAGCCGTCAGGGCCAGGGTGCAGGCGGCGAGCAGGGGTTTCAGCATGCCAAAGGACCTCGCAGGAATGCAGGGGATCAATCGATCCGCAGGTTAACCCGGTCGGAGCGGCCAGCGCCATCGACAATCACCAGGGAGGAGAAGCCGGGGCCGGGATTGGGCAGGGAGAACTCGCGGCGGCGCTGGCCCGATAGCACCGGCAAACCGTTGGCCATCACCAGGAACGGCGCGGTGCCGCCGCGGAGTTTCAGCGTCAGGTCCGCGCCCTCCAGTGCCAGCCGGGCGCCTTCAGGCGGGAAGATCAGTTCGGGCGCATCCGCGGTGTCCGTGAAGGCCGCATCTCGGGGACGGAAGCGCTGCAGCGGCTGCGGCAGGTCTGCGGAGCCGACGATCAGCGTGGCGGGCGGTGGCGGCGGCAGCGGGTCGAGAGCGGGTTTCAGTCGCCCGAAGGCTTCGAACAGCACCGGCGCGGCCAGATCGCCGCCGAAGATGCCGGGCACCGGCGTGCCGTCGGCACGGCCCATCCAGACGCCGATCACGTGGCGCCCGTCCCAGCCGATCGCCCAGGCATCGCGGTGGCCATAGGAGGTTCCGGTCTTATAGGCGATGGTTCCGGCCCGCGCACTGGCAGGGACCGGCAGCCCGCGCAGGATGTCAGCGACCTGCCAGGCGGCCTCGGGGGAAGTGAGGCGGCCTGCGGGCTGCAGCGCGTTGCCCTGCATCATGCGAAGGCGCGGCCCCTGCCCGCCTGCGGCCAGCCCCGTGTAAAGCTGCACCATGTCCTGCAGGCTGATGCCGAGGCCGCCGAGCGACAGCGCCAGCCCTGGCGCGCCGCCGGGGAGTTCCGGGCTGGCGCCGCTGGCGCGCAAGGACGCCATCACCCGGGCCGGGCCAAGCTCTTGCGTCAGTTTCACCACGGGGATGTTGAGGGACAGGTGCAGCGCCTCACGCACGGTTATGTCGCCGCGGAATTCGCCGTCGAAGTTCTGCGGCGCGTAGCCTGCGAAATTGACCGGGCCGTCGTGGACCAGAGTTTCCGGATGCGCCAGCCCCTGGTCGAAGGCGAGACCGTAGATCAGCGGTTTCAGAGTGGAGCCGGGAGAGCGGATGGCCTGCGTCATATCGACAAAGCCGCGCCGACTTGTATCCGAGTAACCAGGTGAGCCGACCATCGCCAAAACTTCTCCGGTCTGGTGGTCAGCGGCGATGAGCGCGGCGGAGAGGCGCGGGTCTGAGCTGCGCACGGCTTCACCCAGCAGGGTTTCCATCCGGGATTGCACTGCGCCGTCGAGTGTGAGGCGCAGCTGGCGTTTGCCGGGATGCTGCGCCGCGACCCGGTCCGACAGATGCGGCGCGAGGCGCGGGAAGGCGGCCATCTTGTAAGGCAGTACGGTCTGGCGGCCGGCAGCGGCCTGTTCTGCACTGAGGATGCCTTGGGCTTCCATGCGCTTCAGCACCCGGTCACGGGCATCGCTGGCAGCCTGGGGGAAACGGTCGGGGCGGCGGCGTTCGGGACTCTGCGGCAGGGCGACCAGCAGCGCGGCCTCGGCGGGCGTCAGCCGCTTTGGTTCCTTGCCGAACCAGCTGTAGGTTGCCGCGCGGATGCCCTCTGCCGCGCCGCCATAGGGGGCGTGGGTCAGATAGAGGGTGAGGATTTCGTCCTTGCTCAGGCGGCGTTCCAGCGCCAGCGCCACCCGCATCTGGCGCAGTTTGCCAGCCCATCGGCCGGTGGTTCCGTCCTCCAAAAGGCGCGCGACCTGCATGGTGAGGGTGGAGCCGCCGGAGACAGTGCGCCCGTTCCACAGCACCTGGCCTGCGGCGCGCAGGAGGGCGATGGGGTCAACGCCGGCATGGGACCGGAAGCGTTTGTCCTCGTAGCGCAGGAGCATCTGCAGGAAGCGCGGGTCGACGTTTGCGGGCTGCACGGCAAGGCGCCAAAGGCCGTCGCCGACCGGGTAGGCACGCAAGAGCTTGCCGTTGCGGTCGAGGACTTCGGTGGAAGTTTCGGTGAGGGTGAGCGGCAGGTTTGTGCGGTCGATCCAAGTGTCGAAGGCGCGATAGGCGGCGAACGTCACTGCAATCAGGACTGCTAGGACCAAGGCGCTCCATTTTTGCCACTTGCCTGGCCGATAGGTCGGGCATCGCCCGTCCGCCCTCCCGGGCGGGCGATACTCGCCCCCCCGCGGACGGGCGATGCCCTCAGTTTTTTTGTGCCAACGTATCACCTGACTTCCACACGCCCTGCCGCCGTACGGGCGCGGTAGGCCGGGCGGTACATGTCCTCGACCGAGGCCGCCGGATGGAGGAACACGCCGGATGTCACTGCACGAACCACATAGGCCAGCGTCACCTGTCCGGCGTCGCGCACATTCACCGCCGCCAGGAAGCGGTCGCTGCGGAACTCGGCGTGTTCCGCCTCAGCCGGGTTCAGCCAGTCGAGATCGCGCAGATCGCCGGAGCGCAGGAGGTTGGGGTTGTCGATCTCAAATCCCGCAGGCAGCGGGTCGTTGATCATCAGCCGCGCGCCAGTCTTCTCATGCGGTTTCACCCGCAGGACGGCGACAAAGCGGGCGCCTGCTTGCACGGACTGCACCTCCAACGGCTGCCCCTCCAGCGTGAAGTAGCTGCGCTCGATGGTGTAGCCGAAGCCGCCTGCGGCCGGCGGAACCTCTGGCACGCCAAGGGTGGTGAGGGTTATTTCAGCTGTTTTGCCGCTGGCGGCGGTCAGTGCAAGTTCCGGCACGTCCTGACCGTCAGCCGCCTGCACAAACGGGCCCTGGACCGGCTGGCCGTTCACGAGCAGACCTGAGTCCTCGGGATTCTGCGCCAGCGCATGGGCGGCCATCAGGGTCCACGCGGATTCCTGGGTGGAGCGATAGCCGCTGGCGTTTGAAAGCCGCGCGGACAGGCCGACGCGGTCCACGGCCTCTGATCCGGCTTCCGCCGCCAGAGCCAGAACGCCCGCGGTGTCGCGCAGGCGGGTGCCGAAATCGGCGCGCCAGAGGCGGGCTTCACCTTGGCTCTCGGCACCGATCATCTGCGCTGCGCGGGCGAACATCCGGTCAGCGCGGCGCTGGTCGCCATAGGCCGCAAGGGCTGCTCCTAATTGGGCAGCGGCGAGGGGGGTGGCGAAACCCTCACCCTTCACATCCGCATAGTAGCGCAGGTCGCCCATCTGGGCCGCGCCCTCCCGCGCCAGCACCAGGAGGGCATAGGCGATCTCCTCGCCGCCGATGTCGAAATCGGCAGCATAGTTGATGCGGTTGCGCAGGTTGTCCATTGCCTGGGCAAAGGCCTGTTGCGGCACCTCATAGCCTTGCGCACGGGCGCGGCTGAGGAAGTCGCTGGCATAGGCATCCAGCCAGAACTCGCCGCTGTCGGCGCGCCAGAGGCCGAAGGCTCCGCTGGGGGCCTGGCGGGTCAGCACCTGGCGGATAGCGGCGTTGATACGGGCATCCACCGCCGGGCCGTCACCCAGACCTGCGGCCTGGGCGACAGAGCTGAGGTAGAGGAGCGGCAGCGCCTTGGAGGTGACTTGCTCCGTGCAGCCGTAGGGGTACTGGTCCAGTTCCGCCAAGAGGCCCGGCACGTCGAACTTGGCGAGCGGGCCGGAAGAGATAATGGCGCGGGCGGTGCCCGGGCGGAGGCCCACGAAGACGTCCTTGCTGAACAGGAAGGTGTCACCGGCTGCGAGGGTGAAACGGCGGGTTTCCGAGGTCACCGGATCATTGGCACGGACGGGCATCCGCAGGTCTTGCCGCAGCTCCTGCCCGTCCGGCGTGGTGAGGGTGAGGGTCAGCGCGTGGTCGCCCACGGTTTCAGCGGTGACGGGGAGTTCCAGCACTGCCTTGCCCTGATCTGCCAGAGTGACGGAGGCTGGCAGGCTGCCGAGCGTCAGGCCGCCGGCGGTGGCTGCCGTCAGCTGCATGTCTCCGGCGGGGCCGTCTGCGTGGACGATTTCAATGCGGGCGCGGCTTTGATCGCCCGGCGCCAGGAAGCGAGGCAGCGAGGCGGTGACTACCACCGGGTCGCGCACCAGCATGTCGGCCTCCGCCTGTCCCACAGCCTTGCCCGACCAGGCGACCGCCATCAGCCGCACGGTGCCGTTGAAGGCGGGGAGCGTCAGGGGGAATACGGCCTCGCCATTGGCGTCCACTTTCAGCGGGCCGGAGAACAGCGCCACAAGGTCCTGCGTTGGCGGCGGCGATTGCATCTTCATGCCGCTGTCCGCATCACCGCCGGAGCGAATCCGTCCCATCGCACCGTTGCCGGGGTCAATGAGGCGGCCGTAGACGTCACGCAGCTCCATCCCCAGGCGGCGCTGGCCGTAGTAATGCGCGCTGGGATCGGGGCTGGTGAAGCCGGTGAGGTTGAGGATGCCGAGGTCGACGGCGGCTACCGTCAGCCAGACCTCCTCGCCCTCAGCCGCGCCGTCCACGCGGAGTTTTGCCACTTGGGTGCCGCGCGGGCGGGTGACTTCGGGGACGTCAATCGCGACCTGCAGCTGCTGGCCGGGCTGGGTGACGCTGGCGTGAGCCAGTCCCAGGGCGCGCAGCGGGGTGCGGCCACGGTCGCCGGCCACCGGCTGGATCACGGTTGCAGTCACATAGGCGCCGCTGCCCCAGTCCTGCGTGACCTCCAGCGGGATCACGGTTTCGCCTGCCGGAACCTCCACCGCGATGCGGTGGACCAGGTGGTTGGAGACCACCGAAATCAGCGCCGTGCCCGCGGCCTGCGGCACGATACGCAGGCGGGCGGTGTCGCCGGGGGCGTAGCTTTCGCGGTCCAGCGACAGGTCCAGCCGGGCGGGGGTCTCGGTACTGCCTTCGGGCGCATACCAGCCGGCGTAGAAGTCATAGGCGGCAGAGGCATATGCGCCGTCGAGACGCTCCACCACCAGTTCATAACGGCCCCAGTCGACGGGCTGGGAGAGCGCAAGCGGGTCGCTGCCCAGCTGCGCCTCGCCGGTGGCGATACGGGTGCGGCGGGTGATCGGCTCCCAGTTCCAGTTGCCGTAGAGCTGATACCATTGATAGCGGGTTTCGACCCGGTTCAGGGTCCATTTCACGCGCATCGGCATAGGGGTGAGGTCGGGGGCCAAGGCGATCAGTTCAAAGCCGGCTTCTGAGCCTTCTGCCGCGACCTCGTCAAACTGCGGCTTGATGCCAAGGACCGGGCCCGCGGGCCGCACAGGCAACTCCAGCGTGCGTTCCACCGGGCGGGCGGATCCATCGGCAACGCGGGTGGTTAGGGTGGCGAGCAGCGGCTTTCCCTCGGCCGGGGTGGCAGCGGGGAGGCTGGCGGAAATGACAGCGCTGCCGTCTGTGCCGGTTTCCTGGCCGCCGAAGTATTCGGTCTGGGCGGAGGAGGCCTCATCATAGCGGCCGAAGCGGAAGCCCGGCCATTCAGTCAGCGTATTGGCAGCGGTGAGACGGATGCTGCCCTCTACCTTGAGACCTGCGCCGGGGGCGCCGAACAGGTAGTCGGCTTGCAGATCAATCTGGGCTGCACCGCCCGGCTGGAGGGCATCTGCATTGGCGACCTTCTGGGTAAAGTCGATGCGCTCAGGCAGAAAATCCTCAACCAGGATCTGGCGGCTGGCCAGCGCCGGGGCCTTGAGGTCGCTCTTGATCTCGATCCGCCAGGTGCCGCGCGGGGCGGCGGGGCCGGTGGCAAGTGCAAAGACATGGCCGCCCTGATGGCCTGCGGCGGAGGTCTGGCGGGTGTATTCCACGCCGTCCGGGCGCAAAAGGATTGCGGTGAGCGGCAAGCCGTCGATGGCCTGCGCATTGCTGTCGCGGGCCAGCGCGGTCGCATGCACGGTTTCCCCGGCGCGGAAGGCGCCGCGGGTGGTCGCCAGGAACACATCCACCGGCCCCGGGGCGGGACGGCCCGAAACGCCGCGGTCGGAGAGGTCAAAGGCGGCATCATTGAGGGGCAGGAAGGTGAAATCCCCCTCCCCTGCCCGCGCGGTGATCAGCGCCGGTGCCGCGCCGCTGGTGCCGCGGGTGAGGCCTGGGGCAAAATGCACATATCCGCTGGCGTCGCTGCTGGCGGTCGCCAGAACTTCATTGGCGGCGGAGATCAGGCTGACCTCGGCATCCGCCTGCGGTTTGGCATCGCGCAGCCCCTGCACCTGCACATACAGCCCGTCGCTACCGGACATGGTGCTGAGGCCGAGGCCGGTCAGCACAAACCACTGGGTGGCGCCTGCATCGTCATAAGGATCAGCGCCCGGCACCCGGGCGGTGAGCGCGTAAAGCCCCGGCTTCTTCTGCCCAGTCAGCGCATCTTCCAGTGGCAGGCGGCTGGTCATCACCTGATTGATGGCGGTGTCAACGCTGGCACTGCCGGTCCAGATTTCCTCGGCAATATCCGAGGCAAAATGCTCATCCTCCCACTGGGAGAGCGGCTTGGCGAAATAGCCCTCCTGCAGGGTGCGCAGCACGTTGCGGCTGCTGACCCGGCGCAGGCGCAGGTCGAGGTCCGTGACATTCACAGTTTCCACCGGCAGCGCCGCCTGACCGCCTGCGGGCAGCACATAGGCGCGGCCCGGGAAGCGGACCTGCGGGGAGCGGTCGCGGACATAGTGGGTCAGCTCCACGTCCTTCAGAAGCTGCTCGCCGCTGGCGGCGGGCAAGCCGCGGCGCAGGGTGATGCGGTAGCGCTTGCCGTGCTCCACCCCGTCCACACACAGCTGGCGGCCCTGAGCGGTAACGGCAAGATTGCCCTCAGGTAGACGGACATAGTTTTCGTAGTCGGTGCCAGCCTGTTCCAGATCTTCGGAAAACTCGGCACAGATGCGCGGTGCGGCGCTGTCGCTTTCGACGGTGCTGGAGGTGACTCGGAAGCCGTATTTCCGGATGGCATGGTTCAGCAGCTCGGCGTTGGCCTTGAGAGGAATGATCTCCTCCGCCAGATGCAGGAGCGGCAGCATATCCCGCCCGCGGCCCAGTGATTCCACCGACTCAGCTGCCTGGCGCAGCGCCTGGGCCTGCGCCTCGGGTGCCTCTGTCCGCAGGTAGCCGTTCAGCGCCGCGGAATAAGCCTGCACACGGTAACGGCGCTGCTGGCTGCGGCTGTTGCTGTCCTTGGCGGCACGCAGCAAATATCCTGAAAATTGGGTCCAATCCGCAGCCTCATCGCTCAGCACCGCGGCCTGCGCCATCCAGCGCAGCGCAGCCAGCGACTCGCCATCCCGAAGCAGGGTGCGGGCAGCGGTGCGGGCCTCATCCGCGTTATTGGTTTCCAGCGGGTAGTCCAGTCCCATAGTGCGGGCTAATCCGGCGGCGCGCTGCAGTTCCTGATCCGACAGGAAATCCAGCCGCGCGACACGCGATGCTGCGGAGGCGGCCAGCCCGGGCGCGGCGGGCTGTTTCACCGCTGACAGGGCCCCCGCATAAGGGCTGGATTGTCCCAGCGCGGATTTGGGGAAACAGGCGTTTGCCCGTTGATTGAACACGAATCCAGCGCAGTCCGCCTGCGCTGAGCAAGCCCGGGCGCAGGACGCGGCATCGGTGTCAAACAGCGGCTGCAGGTCGGATCCGAAGAAATCGGTATCCGCGTAAGCCTGGTAACGAAACTCGGGAACCGCCTGCTGCGCCTGGGCAGCCGGCAGAAACACAACAAAAGCAATGAAATAGAGAAAAGCAGAAGCAAACAGACGCGGCATGGCACCCTCCAATACTGGGGGCAGGCTGGCACGGGCTTAACGTCATAGCAAGATTCCTCCGCGTAACAAAAAGGGAGAGCAGCGCCGCTGCCCTGCGCGCAGAAATTGCTGGGCGCTATTTTGTGCTGATGGATTGCGGAGTTTGCAGGGATGAGCCTTGCTGACAAACTGGCGGAGGAACGGCGGGCAAGGCTCGCCGCCGAACGGCTGCTTGAGCTGAAGCAAGCCGAGCTGTCCGCTGCCAACCGCAAACTGGGCCGCCACGCGCTGGCGCTGACCAAGCAGATCGGCCAGACCCAGGCCGAGGTCGCCACCGTGCGTGACGAAAACGCCAAGGTGAAATCCGACCTCCATACCGCCAACGAGAAGATCGAGACCGCCGAACGGCGGCTGTGGCATTCGATCCAGGCGTTTCAGGACGGGTTTGCCTTCTTTGACGCGGCGGGCCATCTGATCGGCGCCAACACGGCTTACCTCAACATCTTTGACGGGCTGGAAGAGGTCACGCCGGGCATCACCTACGCGCGGATCCTGGAGCTGCTGATCGAAGAGGGGCTGATCAGCACCGGCAGCATGAAGGCCGGCGACTGGCATGCGATGATGACAGAGCGCTGGAAGTCCGATTCCCCGGAACCGGTTGTGGTCCAGCTCTGGGATGAGCGTTACTTGCGGCTGATTGACCAGCGCGGCCATGGCGGTGATGTGGTGACGCTGGCGCTCGATATCACCTCAACCGTGCGTTATGAGCAGGAACTGCAGGATGCCCGCGCCCGGGCCGAGGCGGCAAACCGCGCCAAATCCGCCTTCCTCGCCAATATGAGCCACGAGATCCGCACCCCGATGAACGGCGTGGTCGGCATGGCAGAACTTCTGAACGACACCGAACTGGACGATGAGCAGCGGCTTTATGCCAAGACCATCAAGAATTCGGGCGAGGCGCTGCTGGTCATTATCAATGACGTTCTGGATTACTCCAAGATCGAGGCCGACAAGCTGGAGTTGCACCCGCAGGAGTTCGACCTGGAGCGCAGCCTGCATGAGGTGGTGATGCTGCTGCAGCCCACCGCCCGCGACAAGGGGCTGGCGCTGCTGGTGGATTACGACCTGTTCCTGCCCACCCGCTTCACCGGCGACCCGGGCCGCATCCGGCAGGTGCTGACGAACCTGGCCGGCAATGCGGTGAAATTCACCAAGACGGGCCATGTCACTCTGCGGGTGACCGGCATCACCTCCCCCGAAGACGGCCAATGCGCGGTGCATGTCACTATCGAGGATACCGGCATCGGCATCCCTGCCGACAAAATCGAGCATGTGTTCGGCGAATTCAACCAGGTCGAGGACGAGCGCAACCGCAAGTTCGAGGGCACCGGCCTGGGGCTGGCGATCTCCAAACGCCTGATCGAGATGATGGGCGGCGAGATCTGGGTCGACAGCGAAGAGGGCAAGGGATCCTGCTTTGGCTTCCGGGTGCCGCTGCCGGTGACTGGCCCGGCTGAGCAGGCGCTGCCGAAACTGCCCGGCAGCCTGCGCCATGTGCTGCTGGTGGATGATGTGCCGCTGAACTGCGAGATCCTGCAGAAGCACCTGCAGATGCTGGGGCTGCAGGTGACAACGGCCGGCACTGCCGCCGAGGCGCTGGCGGCGATGCAGGGCGGCATCAGCCTGGTGCTGAGCGGCCATAACCTGCCTGGTTTGGACGGCTTGCAGCTGGCCCGCGACCTCAGGGCTTACGGCTGGGACCGGGTGCCGGTGCTGCTTCTGAACTCCAGCCCGCATGCTGCCATCGGGCCAGATGTGCGGCAGCTGGTCAGCGGCGTGCTGCAAAGCCCCGCACCGCGCAGCGATCTGTTCAGCCAGCTGGCCCGGATCGGCAGTGACGCCGCGGCTCCGGCCCCGGTTCCCGCCGCGCCTGCTCCAGCGGCGCCTGCTTCAATAGCCCCCGCAGCTGCTCCTGCGGCACCGGCTGTGGTGCCGGCTCCCTCACCCGTGCCTCCTGCACCTGCTGCGGCGGTGCCGGCACAACCTGCTGTCCCTGCTGCCGCTGCCCCGCCTGCAGCCCCTGTCGTGCGCAAGATGCGGGTTCTGGCGGCGGAGGACAACAAGACCAACCAGCTGGTGTTCCGCAAGATCGTGAAGGAGCTGAACATCGAGCTGCAGTTCGCCGGCAACGGGCTGGAGGCGGTGGAGGCGTTCAAGACCTTCCGCCCTGACCTGATCTTCATGGACATCTCGATGCCGGTGATGGACGGCAAGGAAGCCACGATGGAAATCCGCAGGCTGGAAGCCGGGACAGGCACCCATGTGCCGATGGTGGCGCTGACCGCACATGCAATGGCAGGCGATTCCGAGGGTATTCTGGCTGCCGGGCTGGACCATTACCTGACAAAGCCGCTGCGCAAGGCGCTGATCCACGACCAGATCCGCAGTCATGCGCCCGCAGGCGTTAAACCGGTGGAGACTGATGGTCCGCCTGCCCAGGCTGCAGCGGGCGGCGCACCCTAAGCAGGCCCCGGGGGCCTATTGCCAGCCGCTTTCTGCCCGCGTCCCAAGGCTCGGTGGGCAAGGCTTTGGGTCCGCCACAAGCAGCTGAGGCTGCGGCCGTCACAATCTAATCCTGTCTTGACGCGCCGGAACACCCGACGGTTCTCCCGCCCCCGCGGGCGCACCGGCTGCGCCGGAGACGCCCTTATGCGGCCTTGGGCCCGGCTGCGCGCGTTCCGCGCGCTGCCGGGCCCAACCGGAACGGTGCATTCTTTGAATGTGCCGGAGCGGGCGGGAGCCTCCCCGCTCTCACTCAGGATTTGCGCAGGAAGACAGGCTTGTCCGGCTCCGACATCTGCGGCTGGTAGGCATAGCCGCCGGCATCGAAGTCCTTGAGGCTTTCGCTATCCGTCAGCCGGCGCTGGATGATATAGCGCGCCATCGCTCCGCGGGCGCGTTTGGCGTAGAAGCTAACCACCTTGGGGGTGCCGTTCTTGTCTTCCATGAACACCGGGGTGACCACCCGCAGCTTCAGCGCCGCCAGATCCACCGCACCGAAATATTCCTGGCTGGCGCAGTTCACCAGCACCTCTGCGCCAACGGCCTCTGCCTGCGCGTTCAGCGCCTCGGATATTTGCCTGCCCCAGAATTCATAGAGGTTCTTGCCGCGCGGGTTCTTGAGGCGCGAGCCCATCTCCAGCCGGTAGGGCTGCATCGCGTCCAGCGGGCGCAGCACGCCGTAAAGGCCCGACAGAATGCGGAAATGCTCCTGCGCCCAAGCCATTTCATCACCGTCCAGCGAGGCGGCCTCCAACCCTTGATACGTGTCGCCGGCAAAGGCCAGCGCCGCCGGGCGGGTGGCGTCTGTCTTGGGGTCGGCGGCAAAGTCCTGGAAACGGGCATGGTTCAGCTTGGCCAGATCCTCGCTGATGTGCATCAGCTTCATCAGGTCTGCCACCGATTGTTCGCGCGCCACATCCGCCAATTCCACCGCGTCGTCATGCAGCGCGGGCCAGGTCATCTCCTGATCCCGTTCCGCCCAGTCCAGCTTCTTGGCCGGAGAGGTTACTACCAGCATATCTGCCCCCTTCTGCTCTTGGCGCGACCCTAGCCCGCGCCGCGCAGGACGTCCAGAAACGCCGCCGCGAAACGTTCGGCGCGGCGCTCTCCTAACAGCCTTGTGATGCCGGCCTCGTCGCCAGCACGCAGCTGCGCCACCTTGGCCAGCAGCGACGCCGAACAGCTGAGCGGCTTCAGCGTGCCGCATGCACCGCGGGCGAGCTGTGCCTGCGCTTCCAGCAGCCCGTCAAAAACGGAACCGGAGTCCCGGCCCGCCAGCTTGCGCCGTGCCGGATGCAGCTGCTCAACCGCACCGGTGATCACGCCCAGGAAATCTTCGCCGTAGCGTTCCAGCTTCTTGGCGCCAACGCCATTGATGCGCGCCATCTGGTCGAGGGTTTCCGGGCGCAGCTCGGCCATCTCGATCAGGGTGCGGTCGGGGAAGATCACATAGGCCGGCACTTTCTGCGCCTCGGCCAGCGCGCGGCGCTTGGCCTTGAGCGCCGAGAGCAGCGGGGCGTCCTCCTCGGAGACCAGCGCCTTGACCGCCGGGCGGCGGTCTGCGGATTTGATGGTGTCGCGGCGCAGGTCAATGGATTGCTCGCCGCGCAGGATCGGCAGCGCCGCTTCGGTAAAGCGCAGGGCGCCGTGGCGCTCCGGGTCGGGGCGCAACAGGTCATGGCCCATCATCTGCCGGAACACCGCCTGCCACTGGCGCTTGCCGAATTCCTTACCGCAGCCATAGACCGACAGTTCGTCATGGCGCTTGGCGCGGATCCGCTCGTTGTCGGCACCCAGAAGGATGTCAATCAGATGGCCGGAGCCGAACCATTCCTCTGTCCTGAGCACCGCCGACAGCGCCTTTCGCACCACTGTAGTGCCGTCGAACACATCAGCGGGCGTGTCGCAGAGATCGCAATTGCCGCAAGGCGCCGCCTCTTCGCCGAAGTAGCCCAGCAGCTTCTGGCGGCGGCAGCGCAACGCCTCGGCAAGGCCCAAGAGCGCATTGAGCCGCGCATGGTCGGCGGCGCGGCGTTCGGGCGGGGCGAGGCCCTCGTCGATCTGGGCGCGGCGCAGGCGGATGTCGTCGGGGCCGAACAGGGTCAGGGTTTCGGCCGGCGCGCCGTCGCGGCCCGCGCGGCCGATTTCCTGGTAGTAGGCCTCTATGGATTTCGGCAAGTCGGCATGGGCGACCCAGCGAATGTCGGGCTTGTCGATGCCCATGCCGAAGGCAACCGTTGCGACCACGATCAGACCGTCCTCGCGGGCAAAGCGGGTCTCGACGATGCGGCGGTCCTCAGCCTCCATGCCGCCGTGGTAGAAACAGGCGGAATGGCCTGCTTCGCGCAGCGCAGCAGACAGCGCTTCGGTTTTGGCGCGGGTGCCGCAGTAGACGATGCCGGACTGGCCCTTGCGGGCGGCGGCGAACTCCAGGATCTGGCGGCGCGGGCTGTCCTTGGCCCCGAAGGCGAGGTGAATGTTAGGCCGGTCAAAGCCGCGCAGGAAACTGCGGGGGGCCTCGCCGTCGAAGAGTTTCTGGACGATTTCTTCCTGGGTTTCCTGGTCTGCTGTTGCAGTGAAGGCGGCCAGCGGCACGTCCAGGGCGCGGCGCAGCTCGCCGATGCGCAGGTAGTCGGGGCGGAAGTCATGGCCCCACTGGCTGACGCAATGGGCCTCGTCCACCGCAATCAGGCTGACGCCGATGCGGCGCAGCATCCCCATGGCGGCACCGGAGGCGAGGCGTTCGGGGGCCATGTAGAGGAGCTTGAGCCGCCCGGCCTCGATTGCCTCCCAGACCTGTTCGGTCTCTTCATCGGTGTTGCCGGAGGTAAGCGCACCGGCGTTGACTCCGGCCTCCTGCAACGCGCGGACCTGGTCGCGCATCAGCGCAATCAGCGGGGAAATCACCACGGTGATTCCGTCGCGCAGCAGCGCGGGCAGCTGGAAGCACAGCGACTTGCCGCCGCCGGTGGGCATGATCGCCAGCACGTTTTCCCCGGCGGTCACGGCGTCGACGATCTCCTCCTGCCCCGGGCGGAAGGCGTCAAAGCCGAAAATCTCGCGCAGAATGGGAGTCGCGCCGCTGAGGGCGGTCATATCCGTCATGGGGGCGGAGGGCCTCGTGGTCAGTGCTGCTCTTCTTTGGCAGGCACAATCCCACAGGAGGCATGAGGCGGCAAGGCCCGCAGGTAAAAAGCCCGGCAGGAAACGCCGGGCCGGAGATTTTCAGATCAGTAGAACGCCGAGACGTTGTTCACCAGGATGATGCGCAGCGCATAGACGCCGATCAGCACCGCCAGCGGCGCCAGATCAATGCCGCCCATGTTGGGCAGGATGCGGCGCACCGGCGCGTAAAGCGGCTCCAGGATCCGGTTCAGGCCGTACCAAATCTGCCCCACCAGCTGCTGGTGAAGGTTCAGGACCTGGAAGTTGATCAGCCAGCTCATGATCACATGGGCAATGATGAAGAACCAGACCACGTCCAGGATCAGCATCAGGATTTGGAACAGCGAGACCATCGGTATTTCCCTCTTTCGAACAGCCTCACAGGTAAGCAGACGCAGCGAAATGCGCAAGGCTTCCGCGAGGTTGCGGTTGACGCGCTGTAAACGGGTGGCATCACGGGCACATGGCAACTAGGAGCGCGCGCCGATGTACCCGATTTTCCGCCTGATCAAGGATACCGTTCTGGCCAGCCGGATGGAGCGGCTGCCGATCACTGGCATGCATGTCTCCAGCCACATCTGCTGGCCCTGGGACCTGGACATGTGGATGGAGCTGAACAACGGCCGCACCATGACGCTGTATGACCTGGGGCGCACTATGCTGGCGCAGCGGGTGGGGCTGATCAAGGCGCTCCGGCAGAAACGCTGGGGGCTGACAGTGGCAGGGTCCTCCGTCCGCTACCGCCGCCGCATCCGCGGCTTCGAGAAGTTCGAGATGCGCAGCCGCACCGCGGGCTGGGATGAAAAGTTCATCTATGTCGAGCAATCCATGTGGAAGAAAAACGGCGACTGCGCCAGCCATGTTATGTTGCGCACGGCGGTGACGGACAAGCACGGTATCGTGCCGCCCGGGAAGGTTCTGGAGGCGCTGGGACAGGACACGGAAGCCTCGCCCGAGCTGCCTGGCTGGATCAGGGACTGGTGCGCGGCGGATGGCGGCCGGCCCTGGCCGCCGATGCAGGACGGGCTTGCCTAGGCCCCTGCCCGCCTGCCATACCTGAAGGCAACAAGAATAAGAGGCCGGGTATGCAGCAGGTGTCCACGCGCAAGCGGATCTGGGGGTGGTGGTTCTTTGACTGGGCCAGCCAGCCTTATCAGACCCTGCTCGTCACCTTTGTGTTCAGCCCGTTTTTTGCCGCCGTGGCCGCCGAGTATTTCATGGGCCAGGGATTGGACAGCGAGGGCGCCAAGGCGCAGGCGCAGACCGTGTGGTCGATGTGCCTGACCATAACCGGGCTGATCATCGGCTTCGGGGCGCCGTTCCTGGGGGCGCTGGCGGATATCACCGGCAGGCGGTTGCCCTGGATCATGATGTTTTCGCTGATGTATCTGATCGGCGCCTGGGGGCTGTGGTACATGGACCCGGGCGGCAGCAACCTGTGGTGGATGCTGGTCAGTTTCGGCTTTGGTTTCATCGGCGCCGAATTTGCCCTGATCTTTGTCAATGCGCAGCTGCCGACACTGGCAAGCCGCGAGGACGTGGGCGACATCTCCGGCTCCGGTTTTGCCTTTGGCTATCTGGGCGGGGTGATCGCACTGTTCATCATGCTCTTGCTGTTTGTGGAACAGGGCACCGGCAAAACGCTCATTGGCCTCAGCCCGGCCCTGGGCCTGAATGCGGAGGCCAAGGAAGGCACCCGCGCCGTCGGCCCCTTCACCGCAATCTGGTTTGCCGTCTTCATGATCCCTTACTTCCTTTGGGTGAAGGACCGCGGCGCGACAGGGCGCAAGGCCAGCCTGGGCAAGGCCTGGCAGATGGTGGTCAAGCTGGTCTCCGGCCTGCGCAGCCGGCTGAGCCTGGCAAGCTACCTCGGCTCCTCGATGCTGTACCGGGATGCGCTGAACGGGCTCTACGGTTTCGGTGGCGTCTATGCCAAGCTGGTGCTGGGCTGGGAAATCACCCAGATCGGCATCTTCGGCATTGTCGCCGCCTTCGCCGCCACGGTGTTCAGCTGGCTCGGCGGCAAGGCCGACCGGCGGTTCGGACCCAAGCCGGTGATCATCACCTCGATCCTGATCCTGTCTTTCGTTTGCCTGATCATCGTCTCCATGTCCCGGCACCAGATATTCGGCGTTGCGCTGGCGGAGGGTTCTACCCTGCCGGACACGGTATTCTTTGGCTGCGGTATGCTGATCGGCGGTTTCGGCGGCATCCTGCAGGCGGCCAGCCGCAGCCTGATGGTGCGCCACACCAGCCCCAAGGACGCGACTGAGAGCTTTGGCCTTTATGGCCTGTCAGGGCGCGCCACCGCGTTTCTGGCGCCGATGCTGATCGGCGTTGCAACAACTGTCACCGGCAGCGCCCGGCTGGGGATCACCCCGGTCATCGGCCTGTTTCTGATCGGATTGGTACTGTTATTCTGGGTTCAAGGAGAAGGAGATCAGGGTTGAGACTGTTACTTGCCATCTGTCTGGCGGTTGCGGGACTGAGTGTTCCGGCAAGCGCGCAGACCCCCGCCAAGGCGCTGTTCGGGGCCAAGCCCAGCGCTTCACAGCAAAAACCGGCGCCGTTCGGCTCCTACGCCAAGGGCTGCGTGGCCGGCGCCGCGCAGCTGCCCGAGACCGGACCCACCTGGCAGGCGATGCGCCTCAGCCGCAACCGCAACTGGGGGCATCCAGCGGCTATTGATTTTGTGAAAGACCTGAGCCGCGTCGCCGCCAGGCAGCGCGGCTGGAAGGGACTTTATATCGGTGACATCAGCCAGCCGCGCGGCGGACCGATGCTGTCGGGCCACCGCAGCCACCAGATCGGGCTGGACATCGACATCTGGATGCGCCCGCCCGACCGGCTGAACCTCAGCCGCAGCGCGCGGGAGAACATCTCTTCGATCTCCATGCGCCGCGCCAAGGGCGCCTATGTGAATGCGAGCTGGAGCCGCGCCCATCACGAGATCCTGAAGGCGGCGGCACAGGACAAGCGGGTGGCGCGGATTTTCGTCTTTCCCGGCGCCAAGGTGCAGATGTGCAATGACGAGAAGGGCGACCGCCGCTGGCTGCGCAAGATCCGGCCCTGGTGGGGGCATCACTACCACTTTCATGTGCGGCTGGCCTGCCCGCGGGGCGCCCGCGGCTGTGTCGATCAGGCGGCCCCGCCCAAGGGTGACGGCTGCGCCGATGCGCAGCAGTGGGTGAACAACATTCTGAACCCGCCACCGCCGAAACCGGTTGACCCGAACGCGCCAAAGCCTAAACCACGGCGGGACTACACCCTTTCGGACCTGCCTCAGCAATGCGCCGCCGTTTTGCAATCAAACTGATCCTGGCTGTTGCCGCTGCCGCCGGACTGGCGGCAGCAGGCTATGCCGCCAGCCGGCCGCTGGCGGCGGACAGCACCGCACAGTATCTGGGCAGCTATACCTGGACGTTGAAAAAGCCCTGGTTCGGCGGCTTCTCGGCGCTGAAGATCACCGATGGCGGCCGCGCCATGGTGGTGCTGAGCGACCGGGCGACACTGGTCACGACGGACATTCAGCGCAAGGACGGCAGGATTTCCGGCGTCACGGCCAAAACCGCGCACCGGCTGCGCGCCTCCACCGGCAAGACACTGCGCGGCTTTGCCGGCGACAGCGAGGGTCTGGCCATCGCCGCGGACGGCAACCGCTACATCTCCTTTGAGGGTGCGGCGCGGGTCGCCCGCTACCGCCGCCCCGACAGCCGCGCCAAGGTGCTTCCGCGGCCCAAGGGATTCCGCAAGCTGCCGCCCAACAAGTCACTGGAGACCCTGGCGATCAATGCCCGCGGGCACCTCTACACGCTGCCGGAACGGGCCTATGACAAACACGGACAGATCCCGGTCTGGCGCTGGAACGGGCGGCGCTGGAGCCGGCCCTTCAGCCTGCCGCCGCGCGGCGGGTTCCTGCCGGTGGATGCGGATTTCGGCCCCGACGGGCGGTTCTACCTCCTGGAGCGCGATCTGACCCTGCTGGGCTTCCGCTCCCGGCTGCGCCGCTGGGACATCACCGACAGCGGTCTGGAGAATGAAACCGTGCTGCTGCAAACCGGCCCCGGTACTCATGACAACCTTGAAGGCCTGTCGGTCTGGACCGATGCAAGCGGCCGGATGCGCGCCACCATGGTATCCGACGATAACTTCCTGCCGGTGCAGCGCACCGAGCTGGTGGAGTACGCCCTGCCCCGCTGACGCAGCACACCCGCGCCGCGCCCAACCGCAAGGGGGCCTTTGCAGAAGGCACACGGCGCGGGCGGGAGCCTCCCCCGGGTGCGGAAACCTTGCGAAACCGGCACAGGCAGTCTAAGGGATCCGGTCTTTTGCTGCGGAGCCCTCTCTGCGGCCCCGAAACAAACGGATCCTGCGCATGACCCGCTCGCATATTCCCGGCATTCTTGCCATGGCCGCCGTGGTGGTGGCCTCCAACGTCCTGGTGCAATTCCTGTTCGGCAACTGGCTGACCTGGGGCGCCTTCACCTATCCGGTGGCCTTCCTGGTCACCGATGTGATGAACCGTGTCTACGGCGCTGCCGCCGCGCGCAAGGTCGTGGTTGCGGGTTTCATCACCGGGGTGATCTGCTCGCTGATCGGCACCCAGATCATGCTGCAGGGCGACGGTTTCACCTACCCGGCGGTGACGCTGCGCATCGCGCTTGGCTCCGGCCTCGCCTTCCTGACAGCGCAGATGCTGGACGTTGCCATCTTCTCTGCCCTGCGCGAGGGGAAGTGGTGGCGGGCGCCGCTGGCCTCCACCCTGATCGGCTCCTCGGTGGACACCGCGATCTTCTTCACTGTTGCCTTCTCCGTCTCGCTCGCCTGGATCGAACCGGCCAATGACGTATCCTGGGCGGGCGACATGCTGCCTCTGATCGGACAGGGGCCGGTGGTGCCCTACTGGGTCTCGCTGGCCTTCGCCGACTGGCTGGTGAAACTGTCGCTGGCGCTGCTCGCGCTTGTGCCCTTCCGCATCATCGTGCGTAAGCTCTCCGCAAAGACCACATGATTTTGTTTTGACATCTGCCGAATCTGTGGCAGGCTGGGCTTACACGAAACATCAGAAAGGAGGTGCCCATTGTCTAGAGAAGCTATGGAGAGCAGTGCCGGAACAGTTCAGAAGGAGTGCGGCCGAGGCAGCCCTTGGTACGTATAGATCACTGAATTGGTGCTGACCTAACCGGTGCACCTCCTATCATCTCGAAGGGCTGTTCCCCGCGTGTGGAACAGCCCTTTCGATTTTAAGATCCCCTTCCGCAAACCACCCAAGCCATGATCCGCATCAACGACCAGATTACCCTGCACGACTGGGAAATGACCGAGAGCTTCATCCGCGCCTCGGGTCCCGGCGGGCAGAATGTGAACAAGGTGGCGACCGCCGTTGAGCTGCGGTTCGAGGCCGAGCGCTCGCCTGCGTTGGCGCCCGCGGTCAAATCGCGGCTGAAACGGCTGGCCGGGCGGCGCTGGACCAAGGACGGCGCCATCATCCTGCAATGCGACGAAACGCGGTCCCAGCAAAGGAACCGCGAGATCGTGCGCGAGCGGCTGGCGGAGCTGGTGCGCAAGGCGCTGGTGGCACCGAAGCGGCGGATCGCCACCAAACCGACCCGCGGTTCAGTCCGGCGGCGGCTGGACGCCAAGAAGCAGCGCGGCGAGTTGAAAACGACGCGCGGTAAGATCGACCCGGATTGACCCAGCCCCGCTTCCGGGGATTGCACCTGCTCTCCTCTCCGCCCATGCTGGCGCCAAACAATGCGGGAGGGAAATCATGCGGCTGGACGGAAAGACCGCCATCGTGACGGGCGGCGCCTCGGGCTTTGGCGCGGGCATTGTGCGCAAGTTCCTGGTAGAAGGCGCACGGGTGATGATCGCAGACATCAATGGTGCGGCAGCAGAGGCAATGGCAGCGGAGCTGGGCAGCAATGCTATTACGCAGACAGTAAATGTCGCGGATGGCTCATCGGTCAGCGCAATGGCAGAGGCAGCGCTGGCGGCCTTCGGCCAGCTGGATATCCTGGTGAACAACGCAGGCGTCACTCACCTGCCCAGCCCGCTGGAGGAGATCAGCGAGGCGGATTTCGACCGGGTGCTGGGCGTCAACGTGAAATCGGTCTACCTGACCGCCCGCGCCCTGGTGCCGCATATGAAGGCCAACCAGCGCGGCGCAATCCTGAATGTCGCCTCCACCGCAGGCGTCTCGCCGCGCCCCAATCTCAACTGGTACAACGCCTCCAAGGGCTGGATGATCACCGCCACCAAGACCATGGCGGTAGAACTGGCGCCGCACGGCGTGCGGGTCAATGCAATCAACCCGGTGGCAGGGGAGACGCCGCTGCTGAAGTCCTTCATGGGCGAGGACACCCCGGAGATGCGCGCCAAGTTCCTGTCCACCATCCCGATCGGGCGGTTTTCGACGCCGGAGGACATGGGCAATGCCGCCTGCTTCCTGTGTTCGGACGAGGCCAGCATGGTCACCGGCGTCGCCATGGAAGTAGACGGAGGGCGTTGCATATGAGGCCTGTGAATCTGGCAGAAAAGCTGGCGATGTTCTCCAGCCACTGGGACCCGCATGTGGTGGCGGAATACAACGGCAACGATGTGATGGTGGTGAAGTTTCAGGGCGAATTTCCCTTTCATCATCACCCGGACACCGACGACTTCTTTCTGGTGCTCGAAGGGGAGATGGTCATGGATATCGAGGGTGAGCCGCCCCGAACCGTACGCGCGGGCGAACTGTTCGTGGTCCCAAAGGGCGTCACACACCGCCCCCGTGCCGAACAGGAATGCAAGGTGCTGCTGATAGAGCCGAAGGGTGAGCCGAACACCGGCGATGCAGCAACCGCAGCCCCCAAGCCGCGGATCTGACCCGGCCTTTTCATCTTTCTTCAAATACTCCCGCCGGAGGCCGCGCGCGCCAGCGCGCTCCCCAGAAAAAGGACGTCCCGCCATGCTCCCCGGTCCCAGGAACCTGATCACCGACGTGCCCGGCATTCTCGTCGGCAACGCCCAGGATGCGGCATTGAAATCCGGCGCCACGGTGCTGACGGCGGACAAACCCTTCACTGCTTCGGTGCATGTGATGGGCGGTGCGCCGGGCACGCGGGAGACCGATCTGCTGGCACCCGACAAATCGGTCGCCAGGATCGATGCGCTGGTGCTGTCGGGCGGCTCTGCCTTCGGGCTGGATGCCTGTTCCGGTGTGATGGACGCGCTGCATGAGGCGGACCGCGGCTTTCCGGTCGGCCCGGTGCGGGTGCCGCTGGTGCCGGGGGCCATTCTTTTTGACCTGCTGAACGGCGGGGATAAGGGCTGGGACCAGAACCCCTACCGCGCCCTGGGCCGGGCGGCTTTTGAGGCGGCGGCGGGAGAATTCGAACTTGGCACCGCAGGCGCTGGCACCGGCGCGCTGACGGCGATGCTGAAGGGCGGGTTGGGGTCTGCATCGCTGGTGCTGGACAGCGGCGTCACCGTGGGCGCCCTGGTTGCAGCCAACCCGCTGGGCGCCGTCACCACCCCGGGGGAGCGGCATTTCTGGGCCGCGCCGTTTGAAATCGGCGATGAATTCGGCGGGATCGGGCCTGATACCGCCTCCGGGCTGGGCCGCAGCCAGCAGAGCCGCAAGGTCGAAGCGATCCAGAAACTGAGCGGCGCCCCGCTGCCGCCGGAGGGGGCCAATACCACCATCGCCATCGTTGCCACCGACGCGGCACTCTCCAAGGCGCAATGCCAGCGGCTGGCCACGGCGGCCCATGACGGCATCGGCCGCGCCATCCTGCCTGCCCATTGCCCCGGCGACGGCGATCTGGTCTTTGCCGCCAGCACCGGCGCCAGAGAGCTGGAGGCACCGGACGCGGAACTGGGCCAGTTCTGCCATGCTGCCGCGCTGTGCCTGAGCCGTGCCATCGCACGCGCGGTCTATCTCGCCTGGCCTGAACCAGGCGACCTGCTGCCCTGCTGGGCCGAGCCTTGAAACACCGCAGCTTCCTGCCGGGACTTTGATGCGCGTCAAACTGCCGGTTGACACTGCCGGCTAATAAATCATGAGTCACACCTGCCAACTCATAGACTGGAGCAAGCAATATGAAACCTCTTTTGACTGCCGCCATTTTCGGCCTCCTCGCCGCCCCTGCCTTTGCCGAAGGCGACCCGGCCAAGGGCGAGAAGGGGTTCAACAAGTGCAAGTCGTGCCACATGGTGGTGTCCGACGCGGGCGATGTGATCGTCAAGGGCGGCAAGACCGGCCCGAACCTGTGGGGCCTGGCAGGCCGTCAGGCGGGCACCGTCGATGGCTTCAACTACAGCGATGACCTGGTTGCCGCTGGCGAAGCCGGACTGGTGTGGGACGAAGAGAAATTCGTCGCCTTCGCGGCAGACCCTAAGAAATTCCTGCAGGCTGAAACCGGCGACAGCAAGGCCAAGTCGAAAATGTCGTTCCGCCTGAAGAAGGGCGGCGAGGACATATATGCCTTCCTGGCCAGCAACGGCCCCGCCCCAGCGGAGGAAGCTGCCGCTGAGGAAGGTGCAGAAGCCGCCACCGAATAAGCCCTGAAGCCGTCAAAAACGGCCCTGAAGCCGCGGCATTTTAGCCGCGGCTTTTCGCGTAATTGCTTTCCGTGCCCGCAAACGTTAGCGGTAGTTGCTATACCCGCCGGAATGCGGCAGGCCGCAGAACAGAAAACTGCCACGGACACAGCATGAGCCATATGATCCCCGCCTGGGTGAACGGTGAATTGACCCCGGTCGACAAGCTGGCTGCGCATGAGCGCGGACTGAAGCACAAGGCGGTCTCTGTCTTTGTGGTGAAGGGCGTGGAAATCCTGATGCAGCGCCGGGCGATGGGGAAATACCACACGCCGGGCCTGTGGGCGAACACCTGCTGCACCCACCCGATGTGGGACGAACAGCCCTCGGCCTGTGCCGTGCGGCGCATGAATGAGGAACTGGGGCTGACCGGCCTTTATCCTGAATTCCGCCACCACCTGGAATACCGCGCCGATGTCGGCAACGGGCTGGTCGAGCATGAGGCCGTGGATGTGTTCCTCGCCCATGCCCACCGGCCGCTGCGGATTGCCGCCAACCCGGATGAGGTGATGGAGACCCGCTGGGTCGACTATCACGACCTGCTGGCGGAGGTAAGCCGCCATCCGGAGCGCTTCACCCCCTGGTTGAAGATCTACCTGCACAACTACGCCGATGTGATCTTTGGCCCCGACCTGATCATCGCCGGACGGCGCTGACTTCTTTCCTTCCCTGCCTGCTTGCTCCGCCCCGTATGCCGTGGTTATCTGCGCGCAAAACTAGGGAGTATGCTTACCATGCCCATTCTCATCTCTGGCGGTGGAATTGCCGGCCTGACCCTGGGGCTGACGCTGCATCAGATCGGAGTGCCCATCCGCATCTTCGAGGCCGCGCAGGAGCTGAAGCCGATGGGGGTTGGCATCAACCTGCAGCCCAACGCGGTGCGGGAGCTGTTCGAACTGGGGCTGGAAGCAGAGCTGGACGCCATCGGTGTGCGCACCCGGCAACTGGGGTTTTACAGCAAGCTGGGCAAGACGATCTGGGAAGAGCCCCGCGGTACCGGTGCGGGCTATGCCTGGCCGCAGTATTCGGTGCACCGGGGAGCGCTGCAGATGATGCTCTACCGCGCCCTGGCAGAGCGTGCCGGTGCGGACTGCATTGAGACCGGCGCACGGGCGGCAGGGTTTGAAAACACAAACGAAGGCGCAGCGCTGCTACTGGCGGACGGGCGGCGGTTGGAAGGGTCCCTGGTTGTGGCAGCGGACGGCATCCACTCCGCCCTGCGTGCGCAGATGGCGCCGGATGAGGGCGCGCCGATCTGGAACGGCCGCATCCTGTGGCGGGCCAGCACCCAAGCGCCCGCTTTCAAGGGCGGCGCAGCAATGGCAATGATCGGCCACGATCATCTGCGGCTGGTGGCCTATCCGATCTCAGCGCCGGATATTGATGGCCGCGTCACCATGAACTGGATTGCGGAAAAGAGCTTTGATCCCTCCGCCCCTTGGCGCCGGGAGGACTGGAACCGGCCTGCGGACATTCAGGAGTTTCTGCCGGATTTCGAGGATTGGCAGTTCGATTGGATCGACGTGCCGGCCCTGATCCGCGGGGCGGAAGTGGTCTATGAATACCCGATGGTGGACCGCGACCCGCTGGCGCGCTGGACCCAAGGCAACACCACCCTGATGGGCGACGCCGCGCACCCAACCTACCCGGTGGGATCGAACGGCGCCAGCCAGGCCATCGTCGACGCGCGGGTGATCGGCGCGAAACTGCTGGAGCACGGGGTTACTGCCGCGGCGCTCAAGGCCTATGAGGCAGAGGTGCGCCCAGTGACGGCAGCGGTGAGCCTCGCCAACCGCGCGGGCGGCGGGCCGGACGGGGTGCTGCAGCGGGTCGAAGATCTCTGCGGTGGCGACTTTGCTGACATCGGCGAGGTCATCCCCAAGGCTGAGCTGGCCGCCCACGCCGCCAAGTACAAGTCCATTGCGGGCTTCTCCATCAAAGAGCTGAATGCCCGCTCTGCTACCATCCCGGCAGGCGCCCACGTCAGCTAGACCGCACACACAATCCGCTTCTCAGCAAAACGAGAACGCCGCGCAAACCGCGGCGCCTCGCCCAACTGTGAGGCGCATTCTGCAAACGCGGCGGAGCAGGCGGGAGCCCCCGCCCTGCCCCTGTGGTTACACGCCAATCACCGCCTGCACTGCGCGCTGCCAGCGGGCATAGGCCGCCTGCCGAGCCGCGGGCTGCATCAGCGGCGAGAACTGGCGATCGAGCTTCCAGGTATCCGCAAACCCCGTCTGGTCCGGATAGATCCCGGCCCGCATACCGGCCAGCCAGGCAGCGCCCAGCGCGGTGGTTTCCTGCATCACCGGGCGGTCGACGGCGGCGCCCAGGATGTCCGACAGGCTTTGCATGGTCCAGTCGCTGGCGCTCATGCCGCCATCGACGCGCAGGGTCACGGTGTGGTGGCTGTCGTCCTCCCAGTCGGCGCGCATCGCCTCATATAGGTCGCGGGTCTGATAGGCGACACTTTGCAGCGCGGCGCGGGCAAACTCCGCCGGGCCGGAATTGCGGGTGAGGCCGAACATGCCGCCGCGGCATTCCGGCTCCCAATAGGGCGCGCCGAGGCCGGTGAAGGCGGGCACCAGGATCACGTCCTGGCCCGGATCGGCCCGCAGGGCCAGTTCACCCGATTCCGACGCCTGTTCGATGATCCCCAGCCCGTCGCGCAGCCATTGCACCGCGGCGCCGGCGATGAAGATCGAGCCTTCCAGCGCATAGGTCGGTTTGCCGTCGAGCTGATAGGCAATGGTCGTCAGCATCCGGTTCTTGGACACAACCGGTTCATCCCCGGTGTTCAAGAGCGCAAAGCAGCCCGTCCCGTAAGTGGATTTCATCATTCCCGGCTGGAAACAGGCCTGGCCTATGGTGGCCGCCTGCTGATCGCCGGCCACGCCCAGGATCGGGACCGGACCGCCCAGGATTTCCGGATCGGTGGTGCCGAAATCAGCGGCGCTGTCCTTCACCTCCGGCAGCATCTGCTGCGGCACGTCCAGAAGATCGCTGATGGTGCGGCTCCAGCGGCCCTTGCGGATGTCATACATCAGCGTGCGCGCGGCATTGGTGGCGTCCGTCACATGCGACGCACCGCCGGTCAGGCGCCAGATCAGGAAACTGTCCACGGTGCCAAACAGCAGATCGCCTGCCGCGGCGCGGTCGCGCGCACCCGGAACAGTGTCGAGGATCCATTTTACCTTGGTGCCGGAGAAATATGGATCCAGCAGCAGCCCGGTGCGGTCCGCTACCATTTCCGCGTGACCCGCCGCGCGCAGCTGCTCGCAGATGGCGGCAGTGCGGCGGTCCTGCCAGACGATGGCGTTGTGGATCGCCTTGCCGCTGGCTTTGTCCCAGACCACGGTGGTTTCGCGCTGGTTGGTGATGCCGATGCCCGCAATGTCCGCGGCGGTGACATCCTGATCCGCCATCACCTTGCGGCAGACCGCAACGGTGGTTTCCCAGATCTCCTCCGGGTCATGCTCCACCCAGCCCGCTTGCGGGTAATGCTGGGTGAACTCCTGCTGCGCGGTGCCCGCGACCTGCATGCCTGCATCAAACAGGATTGCCCGGGTCGACGTGGTGCCCTGATCAATTGCCAGAATATAGGTCATCGGCTGCCCTCCAGTCTCCTCTGACCGGGGACAATAAACGCAAAGGTGCTACCGCTACCAGCCCCTACTAAAAATTTAGTTTGGATACTGCGATATTGTCGATCAGGCGGATGCCATCCTTCCAGGCCGCGGCCAGCAGGCGTGCCGGACGGGTTGGAGTGTCCAGCGCCTCCAGCGTTTCGGCGCAGCGCAGGTCGAAGTATTCCACATCACCGAAACCGGCCTCAGCCAGCGCCTGACGCGCGGCGGCCTCCAGCGGCGCCCAGGAGTCGCCCGCCGATGCCTTGGCGGCGGCTTCGCGCATCGCTGCGTTAAGGGCGGCGGCTTTGGCCAAAGCCTCCTCCGAAAGCCGCAGGTTGCGCGAGGACATGGCAAGACCCGACGGCTCTCGCACGGTTTCGCAGCCAATGACCTCAATCGGGATGTCCAGATCGCGCGCCATGCGGGTCACCACCATCAGCTGCTGGTAATCCTTCTGGCCAAAAAACGCCTTGTCCGCGCTGGTTTGCAGGAACAGCTTGGCGACCACCGTCGCGACGCCATCGAAATGGCCGGGCCGGAAGGGGCCTTCCATCACCGCGGTGATGCTGCCGCCGACCGAGACATTGGTGGCATAGCCGTCAGGGTAGATCTGGTCCGGGTCCGGCACATAGATCAGGTCAACACCGTAGGGCGCAAGCTTCTCCGCGTCCTCGTTCTCGGTACGCGGGTAGTTCGCCAGATCTTCCGGATTGTTGAACTGCTTGGGGTTCACGAAGATGGTCACGATCACGCGGTCGCATGCCTGTTTGGCGGCCTCCACCAGCGACAGATGGCCAGCGTGCAGCGCGCCCATGGTCGGCACCAGGCCGATGGTTTCACCGTTGCGGCGCCAGTCTGCCGTCTGGGCGCGCAAATCAGACAGACGTCGCAGGATCGGAGCAGTCATGCCGGCACTCATCCTTTGGAAGGCGCTTGATCAGCGAACACATGCTCCGCTGCGGGGAAGCTGCGTGCCCGCACTTCGGCGGCGTATTCGGCAATCCCGGCCTCAGCCAGCGGGCCAAGATCGGCGTAGCGTTTGACGAATTTCGGCTTGAACGCGGTGAAGAAGCCCAGCATGTCATCAACCACCAGGATCTGCCCGTCACAGCCGGCGCTGGCACCGATGCCAATGGTGGGAATTGCAACCTCTGCGGTAATCTTGTCGGCCAGTTTCTGCGGCACCTTCTCCAGCACCACGGAAAACGCCCCGGCCTCAGCCACCGCGCGGGCATCGGCCAGCACGGCATCAGCCTGCGCATCGCGCCCCTGCACCTTGTAGCCGCCCAGGGTGTTGATCGACTGCGGCGTGAGGCCAATATGCGCCATCACCGGGATGCCGCGCTTGACCAGGAAGCGGATGGTTTCGGCCATCTCGACGCCGCCTTCCAGCTTGACCGCGGCGCAGCCGGTTTCAGCCATCAGCCGGGCGGCGTTGCGGAACGCCTGCTGCGGGCCTTCCTCGTAAGACCCGAACGGCATGTCGATGACCAGCATCGCCTGGTTCAGACCGCGCGCGACCGCCTGGCCGTGCAGGATCATCATCTCCATTGTGACGCCCAGGGTGGAGGTCAGCCCGTGCAGCACCATGCCGACACTGTCGCCGACCAGCACGAAGTCGCAGTGCTTGTCCATCAGCCGGGCCATCGGCGTGGTATAGGCCGTCAGGCTCACCAAAGGAGTGCCGCCCTTGCAGGCACGGATGTCTTCGGCGTTGGGCGCCTGTTTCTTGGCTGTCGCGCTCATGGCTGTCCTGTCCGCGGTTCTTAGAGTGGACACGGATTACCAATTAACGCCGCGTGCTTCCAGTGCGCGAAATGCCGCCCGGCCTTGATTACGCACGGGAAACAGGGAAACTCGTTTCCAATAGGCGCCGTTTTCAGGCCCGCAGATTGCACACAGGGAGATTTCAGATGGGTTTCAGATCCTTTGTTTTTGCCGCCAGTTCCGCGCTGGCACTGCTGGCGGGCGGCGCCTGGGCCAAGGACAGCGTCACCATTGGCCTGCAGCTGGAGCCGCCGCACCTGGACCCGACCAGCGCCGCCGCGCAGGCCATAGACTCGGTGGTTTACAGCAATGTCTTCGAGGGGCTCACGCGCTTCATGGGCGATGGCTCGGTGGTGCCGGGGCTGGCGGAAAGCTGGGAAATTTCTGAGGACGGCACGGTCTATACGTTCAAACTGCGCGAGGGCGTGAGTTTTCACGACGGAAGCGCACTGGATGCGGCGGACGTGAAGTTCTCGCTCGACCGCGCCCGCGCTGAAGACAGCACCAACGCGCAGAAGGCGCTGTTCGAGGGGATCAGCTCGGTGGAGGCACTGGACCCGCAGACCGTGCAAGTCACCCTGGAGGAACCGAACGGCAGCCTGCTGTTCAACCTCGCCTGGGGCGATGCGGTGATCGTGGCACCGGAAAGCATTGACGGCATCAAGACCAATCCCGTCGGTACCGGCGCCTATACCTTCCAGGAATGGGTGCAGGGAGACCGCATTACGCTGGCGCGCAATCCGGATTACTGGGGTGATCAGCCCGCACTGGCCTCTGCCACCTTCAAGTTCATCTCCGACCCCACCGCTGCATTCGCCGCAATGATGGCCGAGGATATCGACGCCTTTGACAACTTCCCGGCGCCGGAGAACCTGCCGCAGTTCGACGCAGACCCGCGGTTCCAGGTACTGGTCGGCTCGACCGAGGGCGAAACGATCTTGTCCACCAACAACAAGCAGCCGCCGTTTGATGACATCCGGGTGCGGCAAGCCATGGCCCATGCCATCGACCGGCAGGCGATCATCGACGGCGCCATGTTCGGATACGGCACCCCGATCGGCACCCATTTCGCGCCGCACCACCCGGCCTACAAGGATCTGACCGGCATGTCCTCATACGACCCGGAACAGGCCAAGGCGCTGCTGGCGGAGGCGGGTTTCCCGGATGGGTTCGAGACCACCCTGCACCTGCCGCCGACCTCCTACTCCCGCCGCGGCGGTGAGATCGTTGCCGCGCAGCTGGCCGCCGTGGGCATCAAGGCCGAGATCATCAACGTCGAATGGGCGCAATGGCTGGAAAGCGTGTTCCGCGGCAAAAGCTTTGGCCTCACGATCATCAGTCACACCGAGCCAATGGACATCGGCATCTATGCCCGGCCAGACTATTACTTCCAGTATGACAGCAAGCCGTTCCAGGAGCTGATGACAAAGCTGAATACCTCCACCGATCCGGACACCCGCACCGCCATCCTTCAGGAGGCGCAGGAAGTGATCGCGGCGGATTATGTGAACGGCTACCTGTTCCAGCTGGCCAAGCTGGGGGTGGCCAAGTCAGGGCTGCAAGGGCTGTGGGAAAACGCGCCCACTGCCGCGATTGACCTTAGCGCGCTAAGCTGGGCGGAGTAACAGTACTGCCGCGCAGCCCCCGCTGGCCGGGCTTCGCGGTTTCCCTTGTGAATTGGCAGCTTGAGTATGATTGTTTCCGGTATCTTCCAGCCTCTCATCCGCCTTCTGGCTCTGGCTGCGGTGTGTTTTTCCTGCCTTGCCTGGCCAGCCTGGGCACAGCAGGAGCTTTCGGGCAGGCTGGAAGGTTTGACCGGACAACCCGAAGCCCCGCTGGAAGTGGGCATCGGCATCAAGATCGACCAGATCGTCAACGTCGATCAGAAGTCTGAAAACTATGGGGCGGTTGCGGTCATCCGGGCCGAATGGACAGACCCGGCGCTGGCATTCGATGCCGGCGCGTTCGGGCGGAACTACCGCATATTCCAGCCCGATGCGCTGGCGGACTACGCCAAGTCTGCCGGTGCAGTCATCCCGGTTTTCGTGATCCAGAACCAGCAATCCAACCGCTGGATCCACCAATCCGCAGCCGGTGTCCGCTCAGACGGCCATGTGGTCTATGTTGAAAAATCCTCGCTGACGCTGCAGGCCCCGTATTTCGATTTCAGAAAATACCCGTTCGACACCCAGCGGTTTCAATTCGAAGTCGCCTCAGTTCTGCCTGCGGAATTCGTGAGCTACTACCCCCTGAACGACCACTCTGGGCTGGGCGATCTGCTGGGCGAGGAGGAATGGATTCTTGGGAATGCACGCCTGATCAAGTCCAACGCCGAAGGGATCTCCGGCAATGACAGCGACCAGATCACGCTGGTGTTCGAAGGCAGCAGGCACATCACCTACTACCTGATCCGGGTGTTCCTCCCCATGCTCGTGCTGATAGCTGTCAGCTGGTCGGTCTTTTTCCTCGACGAGTACCGCAAGCGGATCGAAATCTCAGGTGCGAACCTGCTGGTCTTTGTCGCGTTCAACTGGGCGATTTCAGCGGACCTGCCTAAGCTGGGATACCTGACCTTTCTTGATTTCATCCTGCAGTGGATGTTCCTTGCCACCGGTGCGGTCATCGTCTTCAACGTGGTGCTGCGCCGGCTTAAACTGGCCGGGCGCGAGACCCTGGCCCGGAAGCTCGACAACTACGCGCTGAAGTGGATCTACCCCATCGGCTATGCGGCCATCGTCGGCTTTGCGGTGCTGAAGTTTCTGGTCACGTCTTAACGGGACACAGTCTGCGCCTGGCATTCTGCCAATGCTGCGCTAGCCCCTGAAATACCTGTTCCGCAGATAGGCCACCCGCTCCCGGATTTCCTGCCGGACCTCTCCACCGCGCGGCTGGTCGCGCAACGTCGTGAACCAATGCTCCGGCGGGTTGCGGCCCAGCCGGTTGCCGTTGAACTCCAGCCCGCGCAGCACCGCTTCGCCCGCCGCAGGCAATCGCTCCGGCACATCATACCCGTTCAGCGCGGCCCAGACCCCGGTCCAAAGCCGCCCGACCGACCACGGGTTATAGCCGCCGCCGCCCAGCACCAGATAGCGCGGCGCCATCCCCATCAGCGCCCGCACCACCGTCCAATGGGCGTTGTTCGACAGATCCAGATGCGGCAGCGGGTCTTCAGTGACGGCATCCGCCCCGCATTGCAGCACGATGGCATCCGGGCCAAACGCCTCTACCGCGGGCAGGATCAATTCATCGCGGATATGGGCCATTTCATCATCGTTGAAGCCGCGCGGCACCGGCAGGTTCAGCGCTGATCCGCCCGCGTCATCGCTCAGCCTGCCGGTCTTGGGCCAGAGGTTTTCCTCGTGCACCGAGATCATCAGCACGTCAGGATCGCCGGCAAAGCCGTGCTCCACCCCGTCGGCGTGATGGGCGTCGATGTCCACATAGGCGATCCGTTGCGCGCCGTGATGGCGCAGGGACAGCATCGCCAGCACCGGATCGTTCAAGTAGCAAAACCCGTTGGCGCGGTCCGGCATCCCGTGATGAGTGCCGCCCGCCGGGTTGTAGACGATACCGCCCCCGGCCAGCAGCTCCCCCGCCAGAATAGACCCGCCGGCGGCGGTGGCCGGACGGCGGAAGACTTCCGGAAATACAGGATTGGAAATGGTGCCGAGATGATGCCGCGCCCGGACTTCCGCGCTCACCTCCTGCGCCGCCTCCGCCGCCTGCAGCGCAGCGATATATTCGGGCGTATGCCACGCAGCCAGCGCCGCAGGCCTGGCCCGGGGGGAATTTACATAGACCTCATCCGGCAGCCAGCCCAGTGCACGCGACAGGTCCATCACGGTGGAGACCCGCGGCACCCGCAAGGGATGGGTGCGGCCATAGGAGGAGCCGCGGTAGATTTCGGATCCGATGAACAAGGGGCGGGACAGCATGGCCCAGTGATAGCCGGTTTCTGCCGGATGCCAAAGGGCACACCTCAACCCTTTGACGTTGCGCCTTTTTTGCCTGCCTTCTCCGGTTTCGTTCTGCCGCAGACTAGACCCGTCCTCCGCCGGCTCCTAACGTGGCAGCCATGCTGCGTTATGCCCTGAAACGCCTGGTGTCGCTGATCCTCAGCCTGGCTGTTGCCTCGCTGGTGATTTTCCTCGTGGTGGAGGTGGCTCCGGGTGATCCGGCTTCCTTCATGCTGGGGGTCAACGCGCAGCCCGATACCGTCGCCGCCCTGCGGACAGAGCTGGGGCTGGATCAGGGCAAACTGGCCCGCTATCTCAGCTGGGCCGCAGGCATGCTGAGTGGCGACTTCGGCACCTCCTATACCTACCGCACGCCGGTGGCGGGAATGATCGCAGACCGGCTGTGGGTATCGCTGCCGCTGGCGCTTTATGCGCTGACGCTGTCGACGCTGATCGCCTTCCCTGCCGGCATCTATGCCGCCGCCCGCCGCGGCAAGCCGGGCGATATGGCGGTGATGGGAGCAACCCAGCTGGGCGTCGCGGTGCCGAACTTCTGGTTTGCGATGATGCTGGTCCTGATCTTTGCCATCAACCTGCGCTGGTTCGGCGCCGGCGGGTTTCCGGGCTGGGACGCGGGGCTTAGAGCGGGCCTCCATGCGCTCACCCTGCCCGCCATCGCGCTGGCCCTGCCGCAGGCGGCGATCCTGACCCGGGTGATGCGGTCAGCGCTGCTGGATATCCTGGGCGAGGATTTCATGCGCACCGCCCGCGCCAAGGGCCTCAGCCGCCGTCAGGCGCTGTGGCGGCACGGGGTACGCAACGCCCTGATCCCGGTGCTGACCATCATCGGGCTGCAGTTCTCCTTCCTGCTGGCAGGCGCCATCATCATTGAGCAGGTGTTCTACCTGCCCGGCCTCGGACGGCTGGTATTCCAGGCGATCTCCTCGCGCGATCTGATCGTGGTGGAGTCGGTGGTGATGCTCTTGGTCTTTGCTGTCATCACGGTGAATTTCCTGGTCGATCTCGCCTATGCGCTGGTCGATCCGCGTCTGAGGAGCCGGACATGACACGGAAATATGGAAAACCACCTCTGTCTCTTGGCCCGGCAACGCCGGGCCGCGCCCTCCCCTCCCCCCGGGAGGGCGCTTCGCACCCACCCAGGCTCGGGCGCGTCCCTCGGTTCATTGAAGCCGTTGGAGGCGATAGATGACCCGCAACCTGATCCTTGGCGCCGTGCTGTCATCGCTGGTGCTGCTACTAGCGGCACTGTCTTTCATCTGGACACCATTTGACCACGCGGCGATGAACATCCCGGGCAAGCTGCAGACACCAAATGCGCAGCACTGGCTGGGCACTGATCATTTCGGCCGCGACCTGATGTCGATGATCATGGTGGGCGCCCGCACCTCCATCGCCGTCGCCCTGGTGGCGGTTGGCATTGGCATGGGCGCGGGCGTGCCGCTGGGGCTGGCAGCAGCCGCGCGCAAGGGATCGTGGCTGGATGAACTGATCATGCGCGGCAATGATCTGGTCTTCGCCTTCCCCTCGCTGGTGATCGCCATCCTGATCACCGCCGTTCTGGGCGCAGGCGCCGTCAACGCCATCATCGCCATCGGCATCTTCAACATCCCCGTCTTTGCCCGCATCACCCGCGGCGCGGCGCTGTCCCTGTGGGAGCGGGAGTTCATCCTGGCCGCGCGGGTCGCAGGCAAGGGCTCGGCGCGCATATCAGCTGAGCATATCCTGCCAAACGTCATGAACCTGCTGATCGTGCAGGGCACCATCCAGTTTTCGCTCGGCATTCTGGCGGAGGCGGGCCTCAGCTATGTCGGCCTTGGCGCGCAGCCGCCCACGCCCAGCTGGGGGCGGATGCTGGCCGATGCGCAGACCATGGTCAGCTTTGCCCCGCATCTGGCCCTGGTGCCCGGCATGGCCATCATCCTGACCGTGCTGGGGCTGAACCTGCTGGGCGACGGCCTGCGCGACTATCTGGATCCGAAATTGAGGGTGGCGCGCGCATGACCCTGTTGGATGTCACCAATCTGTCGGTCAGCATCGGCGCCTTCCAAGTGCTGAAGGACGTCTCCTTTCACGTTGATCCGGGCCAGATTGTTGCCGTCACCGGCGAGAGCGGCTCCGGCAAGTCGATGACCGCACTCGCCATCATGCAGCTGCTGCCGGATCTGGCGGAGGCCCGCGGCTATATCACCCTGGACGGCACCCAGCTGCTGGAGCAGTCCGAGGCGCAGATGTGCGCCATCCGCGGCCAGTCCATCGGCATGGTGTTCCAAGAGCCGATGACCGCGCTCAATCCCGTGAAGACCATCGGCGAACAGGTGATGGAAACCATCCTGATCCACAAGGCAATGCCGCGCGAGAAGGCCGAGGCCCGCGCCCGCGAGGTGCTGGAGCGGGTCGGGCTGCCTCAGGACCGCTTTCCGCTGTCGCGCTATCCGCATGAATTGTCAGGCGGCCAGCGCCAGCGGGTGGTGATCGCCATGGCCATCGCCCTGCGCCCGAAACTGCTGATCGCGGATGAACCGACCACCGCGCTGGACGTGACCACCCAGGCGCAGATCCTGGCTCTGCTCAAGGATCTGGTGCAGGACTATGGCATGGGATTGCTGATCATCACTCATGACCTGGCGGTGGTGGCGGATCTGGCGGACCGGATTGTCGTCATGCGCCAGGGCGAGGTGGTGGAGACCGGCCAAACGGACTGGCTTTTGCGCAACATGCGCCACCCCTACACTCGGATGCTGTTTGAAGCCTCAAACCATCAAGTGGCGCTGTCGGAACCACCTGCCCCGGCACCGCTGCTGGAGGTCCGCAACGCGATACGCGACTACAAGACCCCGCGCCCCTCGCTGTTTGCCAAACCTGGCAGCTTCCGCGCCGTGAACGATGTCTCCTTCACCCTGAACCGCGGCGAGCGGCTGGGGCTGGTGGGTGAATCGGGCTGCGGAAAATCGACCCTAACAAAGGCAATTCTAGGCTTGGAACCGCTGCAGGGCGGAGAAATCCGGCTGGACGGGGAACCCGTGACGACTCACCTGAAGCCTGCGAGCCGGCGAAAAATTCAGGTGGTGTTTCAGGACCCCTACGGCAGCTTCAACCCGCGCCACCGCGTGGATCGGCTGATTACTGAGCCGTTCCACACATTGCCAGATCCACCGGCAGGGGTGGTGCGCAGGGATCTGATTGCCGAAACACTCTCCGCAGTCGGGCTAAAGCCGGAGGATGCCGGCAAGTACATTCACCAGTTCTCCGGCGGCCAGCGCCAGCGCATCGCCATCGCCCGCGCCCTGATCACACGGCCGGAGCTGATCATCTTTGACGAGGCGGTCTCAGCCCTCGACGTTTCGGTCCGCGCCCGTATCCTCGACCTGCTGGCGGAGCTGTGCGCAGCCTATTCCCTCACCTATCTGTTCATCAGCCACGACCTGAGCGTGGTGCGCACGGTCACCGACCGCTGCCTGGTGATGCAGAACGGGGAGATCGTGGAGCAGGGCGAAACCGAAGCCGTGTTCAGCGATCCCCAGCACCCCTACACCTGCCAGCTGATCGCCGCAGCGCCGGTGCTGCCCGACCTCTCCGATCCCGAAAGGAGCACCCAACATGTCTGATCCCCTCTGGTTCGATCCTGCGCTTTGCCTGATTGGCGGCAAGTGGCTGCCCGCGGCCAGCGGCGGCACTCTGCCGCTGGTGAACCCGTCGGACGGCAGCAAAATCTGCCAGATCCCCCGCGGCGGCGCGGCGGATATCGAGGCCGCGGTGCTGGAAGCAGAGGCGGCGCTGGACGGCGAATGGGGCCGCATGACTGCATTGGAGCGGGGCCGCATCCTGACCCGCATCGGCCAATTCGTGCTGGAACGGGTGGACCTGCTGGCCGCGATCGAGGCGATGGACGTGGGCAAGCCGCTGACCCAGGCGCGCGCCGATGCGGTGGCGCTGGCGCGCTATTGCGAGTTCTACGGCGGCGCGGCGGACAAGGTGATGGGGGAGACCATCCCCTATCTCGATGGCTACACCGTCTATACCCTGCGCGAGCCGCATGGGGTGACGGGGCATATCGTGCCCTGGAATTACCCGATGCAGATCATCGGCCGCTCTGTCGGCGCCGCACTGGCGATGGGCAACGCCTGCGTACTGAAACCCGCGGAGGAGGCCTGCCTGACAGCGCTGGCGTTCGCCCATATCGCCATGGAGGCCGGGCTGCCCGCGGGTGCCCTGAACGTGGTACCGGGCCTGGGGGCTGAAGCCGGGGCGGCACTGGCGGCGCATCCCGGTGTGCATCATATCTCCTTCACCGGCTCGGTCAGAACCGGTGCGCTGGTCCAGCAGGCGGCAGGGGCCAATGTAGTGCCGGTCACGCTGGAGCTGGGCGGCAAGTCCCCGCAGCTGGTGTTTGACGATGCCGATCTGGATGCCGCACTGCCGTTTTTGGTAAACGCCGGCATTCAGAACGCGGGCCAGACCTGTTCCGCCTCCTCGCGTATCCTGGTCCAGCGCGGAGTGTATGAAGACGTGAAGGCACGGATGGCAGCGGCCTATGGCGCACTGACCGTGGGGCCGGCGTCAGAGGACCTGCGGGTCGGGCCGCTGATTTCCAGCCGGCAGAAGCAGATTGTCGAGGACTATCTGAAACAAGGCGCGGACCTGCCGGTGGCGGCGCAAGGGGCAATAGTGGAGCACGCCCCGGAAAGCGGCGCCTATGTGCGCCCCACCCTGTTTGCCGATGTGCCGGAGGATCATGTGCTGGCGCGGGAAGAGATTTTTGGCCCGGTGCAGGTGCTGATCCCCTTTGACACCGAGGAGGACGCACTGAGGATTGCCAATGCCACCGACTACGGGTTGGTCGCCAGCGTCTGGACCCGCGACGGAGCGCGGCAGATGCGGCTGGCGAAACGACTGCGCGCGGGCCAGGTTTTCCTCAACAACTACGGCGCCGGCGGCGGGGTGGAGCTGCCGTTTGGCGGGGTCGGAAAATCCGGCCACGGGCGGGAAAAAGGGTTTGAGGCGCTCTACGGTTTCTCGCAACTGAAGACCGTGGCAGCGCATCACGGTTAGGGCAGAAAATTAGGTCAGCACTATTACGCCAATGTTTCGCGCGCGAAACATTGGGGCAGAGAGGCTGCCACTAATTATGCTGCTTAGCAGGAAAACCGCCGCTAGACCGGCGAAGTGTTATCAAACGATTACCGCCTGCCGTTCCTGCTCTCCGACACCGAAAACACGCTTGTAGCGGGCGATTTCCTCTGCCGGACCCATCGCCTTTTCCGGGTTGTCGGACAGCTTCACCGTGGGTCGCCCGTTGGCCGCAACCGCCTTGCACACCAGCGAGAACGGCGCCAGCGCGTCATCCGGCACCAGCTTGCGGAAGTCGTTGGTCAAGAGCGTGCCCCAGCCAAAGGAAACCTTGGTGCGGCCCGAGAACTGCGCGTGCAGGTCCTGGATCTGCTGCACGTCGAGGCCGTCTGAAAAGATCACCCGTTTCTCTGCCGGGTCCTCGCCGCGCGCCTTCCACCAGTTGATCGCCACCTCGGCGCCTTTGGCCGGGTCGCCGCTGTCGATGCGGATACCGGTCCAGCCGGCCAGCCAGTCCGGCGCGCGGTCGAGGAAGCCCTGAGTACCATAGGTGTCAGGCAGGATGATGCGCAGGTTGCCCTCGTGCTCGTCATGCCAGTCGGACAGCACGTCATAGGGGGCCTGCGCCAGTTCCGCATCACTGCCGGCCAGCGCGGAATAGACCATCGGCAGCTCGTGCGCGTTGGTGCCGATCGCCTCCACCTCGCGGCGCATGGCGATGAGGCAGTTGGAGGTGCCGGTGAATTTCTCTCCCAGCCCCTCGATCATCGCCTGCACGCACCAGTCCTGCCAGAGGAAGGAGTGGCGGCGGCGGGTGCCAAAATCGGCGATGGTCAGGCCCTCCACCTCGCGCAGGCGTTCGATCTTTTCCCAGACCCGGGTCATGGCGCGGGCGTAAAGCACCTGCAGTTCAAACCGGCCCATGCTGTTGATCACTGCGCGGCTGCGCAGCTCCATCAGCACTGCGAGCGCCGGGATTTCCCACAGCATCACCTCGTGCCATTTGCCCTCAAACGTCAGCTCATACTGATCGCCCTTGCGCTCCAGGTGGTAGGGCGGCAGGCGCAGCCCCTCGAACCATTCCATGAAATCAGGGCGGAACATCTGTCGCTTGCCATAGAAGGTGTTGCCCCGCAGCCAGGTGCTTTCGCCGCGGGAAAGGGACAGCGAACGGATGTGGTCCAGCTGTTCGCGCAGCTCGCCCTCGTCGATCAGTTTTGCGAGCGGCACCTGCGCGGAGCGGTTGATTAGCGAGAAGGTGACAGTGGTGTCCGGCTTGTTGCGGAACACCGACTGGCACATCAGAAGTTTATAGAAATCAGTATCAATCAGCGACCGGACGATCGGGTCGATCTTCCATTTGTGATTGTAGACGCGGGTTGCGATATCCACCGTCGGCCTCGTGCATAAGGGTCACTGATTGATAGGACAGCCCGGCAGCCGGGGCAAGGCGGTCAGCCCGCGCGGCGTCTTTGCGCCTGCGGTGCCAGCCGGGCCAGCAGGTCCAGCAGCTTGGGCTTGCTGATTGGCTTGCTCATGAAGTCGTCCATACCCGCAGCCAGGCAGGCCTTGCGGTCGGAGTCGAAGGCGTTGGCGGTCAGCGCCACAATCAACGGCTGCGGCCGGGCCAGCGCGCGGATAGCGCGGGTGGCTTCCAGCCCGTCCATTTCCGGCATCGACATATCCATCAGGATGACATCCGGCACGAATTCCTCAAACTTTGCCACCGCCTCGCGGCCATTTTCGGCGAAGGTCAGCTCTACCGGCAATGCGTTCAGGAATTTTTCCACCAGCAGCCGGTTCACGGCGTTGTCTTCGGCCACCAGCACACGCAGCCCGTCCAGCGCCGCTGGGGCGCTTGGCGCTGCAGGTTCCGTCTGCGCGGCGCTTTCTGCCTGCGCGTCCTGCAGGTGCAGCCGAACTGCAAAGCAGGAGCCTGTGCCCAATTCTGAGGACACCGCAATGCCGCCGCCCATCGCCTCTGCCAGGCGGCGGGAGATCGCCAGCCCGAGACCGGTGCCGCCAAAGCGGCGGCTGATGGCGGCGTCTGCCTGCGAGAACCGTTCGAAGACTTCACCCAGCTTGTCCTCGGCGATGCCGATACCGGTGTCTGTCACCGTGAAGGTCAGCTCATACCCGCCGGCTGCAGGCGTGCCGCCCAGCGCAACCGCCACCCGGCCCTGCTTGGTGAACTTGATGGCGTTGCCCGCGAGATTCATCAGGATCTGCCGGATTCGCCGGTCGTCGCCGTGCAGCTGTGCAGGCAGATCCTCCTGGATCTCCAGCGCCAGGTCCAGTCCCTTGGCGTCCGCCTGGGCCTGCAGCAGGCGGATGGAGGTTTCAAAACAGCTGCGGGGGTCGAAGTTCACCGGGCTGAGGGTGAGTTCCTCCGCGTCCATCTTGGAGAAGTCGAGCACATCGTTGATCAGAGCCAGCAGCATGTCGGCGGAACTGAGAATGGTATCGGCATAAAGCGCCTGTTCCTTGCTGAGGCCGCTGTCGCGCAGAAGCTGCGCCATGCCGATCACCCCGTTCATCGGGGTGCGGATTTCGTGGCTCATGGTGGCCAGGAAGTCCGATTTGGCGCGGGCGCCCTCCTCTGCCGCGATGCGGGCCTTTTCCAGCTGCCGGGCGTGTTCCTTGGCGGCGGTAATGTCGCGTTCGACGGCGATCAGGGTTTCCAGTTTGCCGTCGCTGTTCAGCATCGGCACCTGGCTGGTTTCGATCCAGACCTTGCGCCCGTCCTTGCGGCGGTTGCGGATTTCAACCCGGACCGGCTGGGCGTAGCGGATACTGTCCTGCAGCATCTTGATTGTCCCGGGATCGGTTTCACCGCTGTTCAGAAGATCGCCGGGCATTTGGCCCAGCGCCTCGTCAAAGGAATAGCCCGTGATGCGGGTGAAACTGTCATTGACCCAGGTGATCCGCCCCTCCCGGTCCATCAGCATCACGCTGTCATTGGCGTTTTCAGCGACCAGCGCCAGGCGCCGGGCCTCCATCCGCTGATCCTGCAAGCGGGCATTTGCCGCCTCCAGCTCCTGCTGCTGGGTGGCGGTGGCAAGATTGTACTGGCGGGTGTTTTCAAAGGTGCGGCGGCCGTAGGCGGCCAGCCAGAACATGAAACCGGTCAAGGTCACGATACCAACAGCATGCAACTGCCATTCGGTGGTAAAGCCGCCGCCCTCCACCAAATCGACACCGAGCATCGCAGCAGGCACCGCACAAAAGAAAACCATCCAGACGACTGAGGCCGGGCGGTGGTACGGCAGGGTGATTGCGGCGTTCATCGCAATGCCGGCAAGGAAGGCAATGGTGAACAGAATGTCGAGATGGTGATCGGTATCAACGCCGGCCTCTACCCAGGGCCAGTATGGCAGCGTGGCGCAGATGCTCATTCCCGCGCCATAAACCGCGGCGGACAGGGTCGTCAGCAGCCGCAGCCTGGCTTCAGGAATGTCTCTGGCCGCCAGGGCTGCAAGGCGCCACAGGCAGAAACTATCTGCGATGTCACCAATCAGGGCTGCTGTGAACGCCAGGGCGGCAATCCTCATGTCGGTCGCCAGGCCGAGCAGCACGCAAATTCCGAAAACAAAGACCTGGCGCGGCCAGAAAGTTTTATAGCGCCCCTTGGCATAGCGCATCATCAGCTCAAACGAGCTGTACTTCCTTTCATAGCTGGCCAATGGGCCGTCAGCCGGCCCTTTCCCTATGTTCATCAGTCAGCCTTGCTGTCCGGACTCCCTGCCAGTGTTATGTGTAACTGGTTAATATTTGGAAACTTCAACTCAGGATTGCAATTTCACCCCTGCCTGCTCCATTTGCGCCAAAGCCGCCTTGAGAGAGCCATCCAGATCAATGGCGCGGCAGGCAGACAGTTGCACGGTCACGCCGAACCCCAGCCGTGCCGCATCCAGTGCGGTGAAGGCAACGCAGAAATCGGTGGCAAGCCCGGCCAGTGTCAGATCCGTGATACCGCGGCTGCGCAGGTATCCCTCCAGCCCGGTGGGCGTGGTCTGGTCGTTCTCGAAGAAACCGGAATAGCTGTCGATCACGGGCCTGAATCCCTTGCGGATAATCAGATCGCCATCGGTGCGCAGATCCTTATGAAAGGCCGCCCCCTCAGTGCCTTGCACGCAGTGATCCGGCCACAGAACCTGGGGGCCATAGGGCATCTCTGTGGTGTCAAACAGCGCTTTTCCCGGGTGCGAGGAGGCAAAAGAGGAATGCCCCGCCGGGTGCCAGTCCTGCGTGAGTATGACCGCATCGAAGCGGTCCATCATCGCATTGATCGGGGCCACGACCTCATCCCCGCCGGGCACCGCCAGCGCGCCGCCGGGGCAGAAATCGTTTTGCACATCGACAACGATCAGGGCCTGGGTCATCGGCATCTCCTATGCTGGGCACACAATATCTAGCGGTGTGTGCGGGTCATGGGAACTGTTGCTGCACGATGGCGCAGACGCAAGACAAAAACATGCATCCAAAGCCCTTGTTTTATTGGTGTAGCGGGGCGGGTTCTTTGACTTGAAAACCCGCGCGCTTGGTTCTAAGGGCGGGGCATGTACACGATTGCTGCCCTCTATCACTTCACCCGTTTCCCCGATCCTGCCGCGATCCGGCCGGCGCTGCTGGACCTGTGCCAGGCGCAGGACGTCAAAGGCTCATTGCTGCTGGCGCAGGAGGGGATCAATGGCACCATTGCAGGCCCGCGGGCCGGCATCGACGCGGTGCTGGCGCATATCAAGTTGCTGCCGGGCTGTGCGGGGCTGGAATGGAAAGAGGCCACCGCTGCTGTGCCGCCCTTTGGCAAGATGAAGGTGCGGCTGAAGAAAGAGATCGTCACGATGGGCCAGCCGGACGTCGATCCGCTGGCATCCGTCGGGCATTACGTTGAGCCGGAAGAGTGGAACGACCTGATCCGGCAGGACGATGTGGTGCTGATCGACACCCGCAACGATTACGAAGTGGCCATTGGCACCTTCGAGGGGGCGATCGACCCCAAGACCGAGAGCTTCCGCGATTTCCCAGCCTGGTGGGAGGAGAACAAGGACCGCTTCCACAACAAGCGGGTTGCGATGTTCTGCACCGGCGGCATCCGCTGCGAGAAGTCGACCAACTACCTGCTCGGCCAGGGGGTGGAGGATGTCTATCACCTGAAAGGCGGTATCCTGCGCTATCTGGAGGAAATGCCGGCGGACAACAGCACCTGGGAAGGTGAATGCTTTGTCTTCGACAACCGGGTGTCGGTCGGCCACGGGCTGGTCGAAGGCCCGCATGAGCTGTGCCACGGCTGCCGCCGCCCGATCCTGCCCGAGGACAAGGCGCGGCCCGAGTTCGAACAGGGTGTCAGCTGCCACCTGTGCATTGATCAGACCTCGGAAGAAGACAAAGTGCGGTTCCGCGAGCGGCAGAAGCAGATGCAGCTGGCCCGCGCGCGCGGCGAGGAGCACCTGGGCAGCATTCCGCTGTAGGTCCGCACAAGCCATTCAGCCGAACCAGATCGCAATCGATCCGGGAAAATTCGGCATATCAGGCACTAAAAAAGGCCGCTGCCCATCGGGACAGCGGCCTTTTCGTGTTTTGCGGCGCTGGCAGCGTCAGTCGCTGCTCAGGCCCAGGTAGCTGCGGGTGCTGGCCAGCAGGCCCTCGCCGTGCGCCGGGGCCAGCAGGCCTGCGTGGTCCTCGCCTTCGGCTGCGGCCATGTCGGGCAACTGGTGGGCGATACCCTTGTGGCAGTTGATGCAGGTCTTCTCGCCGGTGAACAGGAAACGCTCATGCGCGTCCGCTGCCCGCTTGGACTGACGGGTGATGTCCATCGACTCGTCCGAGTGGCAGTTGCGGCATTCCAAGCTGTCGTTTGCCTCAAGCCGCGCCCATTCGTGCTGCGCCAGTTCCAGCCGGTGCTCCAGGAATTTCTCCCGCGTGTTGATGGTGCCGAAGATCTTGCCCCAGACCTCCTTGGAGGCCTGCATCTTGCGGGCGATCTTGTTGGTCCAGTTGTGCGGCACGTGGCAGTCCGGGCAGGACGCGCGCACGCCGGAGCGGTTGGAATAGTGGATCGTCGGCTTCAGCTCCTCGAACACGTTGTCGCGCATTTCGTGGCAGCTGGTGCAGAAGGCCTCTGTGTTGGTGACTTCAAGCGCGGTGTTGAACCCGCCCCAGAAGATGATCCCCATTACAAAGCCGCCCATGGTCAGGAAGCCGAGCGAAAAGTAGGCACTGGGCCGCCTGATGATCCACCAGAGCCGTTTCAGGAAAGCAATCATCAGTCCGCCCCGCCCTGCTGTGCCTTCACGTAGTCGATCACCTTGTCGACATCGACGAACTCATTCTCGACCAGCGGCCGGGCGTTGGTCTGCACCACGTGGCACTGGTTGCAGAAATAGCGGCGCGGGCTGACCGCGCCGAGGGTCTGGCCCTCGCGGTTCATGAAGTGGGTGACCGAGATCATCGGCGCCTGGCTGACCTCCACGGCGGTGCGGCTGTGGCAGGTCAGGCATTTGTTGGAGTTCAGATCGACCTGGTAGTTGTCGGTCTTGTGCGGGATCAGCGGCGGCTGATCCGGGTAGTTGCGCACCTGGCGGATGTCGGTGTTGACGATGCCGGGGATCTGGGTAGCTTCGCCCTCTTGGTCCAGCGGCGCGGTGTTGCGCAGCGTGGCGACCTGGTTCTGAGCGAAGGCTGCGGTGGCCAGAAAAACCGGAACAGCCAGGATGGCGAGACGGAGATGTTTCATGACGGGCCTCACACTGCTTCGATACGGATTGCGCATTTCTTGAAATCCGTCTGTTTCGAGATCGGATCGGTGGCGTCCAGCGTGACCTTGTTGATCAGCCGGCGGGCATCGAACCACGGCACAAAGACCAGACCCTTGGGCGGCTTGTTGCGGCCGCGGGTCTCAACCCTTGTGCGGATTTCACCGCGGCGCGAGATGATCCGCACCTCGGTGCCGCGCCGGAAGCCCTGCGCCTTGGCATCGTCCGGGTGCATGTAGCACAGCGCATCCGGGACGGCCTGGTACAGCTCCGGCACCCGCTGGGTCATGGAGCCAGAGTGCCAATGCTCCAGCACCCGGCCAGTGGCCAGCCACATCGGGTATTCGTCATCCGGGCTTTCCGCCGGCGGCTCGTAGGGCAGCGCAAAGATCACCGCCTTGCCGTCGGGCTTGCCGTAGAAATCATAGTCCGATCCGGGTTTTGCGTAGGGGTCGGAGCCTTCCTTGAAGCGCCAGCGGGTTTCCTTGCCGTCCACCACGGGCCAGCGCAGGCCGCGCACCTCGTGGTAGGTGTCGAACGGGGCCAGGTCATGCGCCTTGCCGCGGCCGAACTCTGCGTATTCCTCGAACAGACCCTTCTGGATGTAGAAGCCGAAGTCCTCAGATTCGTGGTTGCCGTATTCCTTGGCCTTCTCGGACAGCTCGAACTGGTCGACCTTGCCATTGGCAAACAGCACCTCGAACAGGGTCTTGCCCTTGTATTCGGGGTTGGCGTCGAGAATTTCCGCCGGCCAGACCTCATCGGTGGTGAAGCGTTTGGAGAATTCCGCCAGTTGCCACAGGTCGGACTTGGATTCACCCGGCGCGTTGACCAGCTGGTACCAGAACTGGGTGCGGCGCTCGGCGTTGCCGTAGGCGCCTTCCTTCTCCACCCACATGGCGGCGGGCAGGATCAGGTCTGCAGCTTCAGCCGTCACCGTCGGATAGGCATCCGAGACCACGATGAAGTTGTCGGGGTTGCGGTAGCCCGGCAGCCCTTCCTCCATCATGTTGGGAGCGGCCTGCATGTTGTTGTTCACCTGAACCCAGTAGCAGTTGATCTTGCCGTCCTTCAGGTCGCGGTTCTGTTTCACCGCGTGGGAGCCAACCCAGCCCGGAACGGTGCCTTCGGGCAGTTTCCAGATCTTTTCGGCATAGGCGCGGTGTTCCGGGTTCTTGACCACCATGTCCGCGGGCAGGCGGTGGGCAAAGGTGCCGACCTCGCGCGCGGTGCCGCAAGCCGACGGCTGGCCGGTCAGCGAGAACGGCGAGTTGCCGGGAGTGGAGATCTTACCAGTCAGCAGGTGGATGTTGTAGATCATGTTGTTGACCCAGACACCGCGGGTGTGCTGGTTCACGCCCATGGTCCAGAGCGACATCACCTTGGTATCCGGATCGGCATAGAGCTTGGCGATCTTCTCCAGGGTTTCTGCCGGAACACCAGACATTTCCGACGCTTTTTCAAGCGTGTACTCGGAGACGAACTCGGCAAATTCCTCAAACGTCATATCCGAGGCGCCGCCGGCCTTGTCCGCGTTCTCGGCCATCTGCTCCAGCGGGTGCTCCGGGCGCAGGCCATAGCCGATGTCCTGGTTGCCGCGCTTGAAGTTGACGTGCTTGGCGACGAAGTCCTCGTTCACCGCGCCGTTCTGGATGATGTAGTTGGCGATGTAGTTCAGCATCACCAGGTCGGTGTGCGGGGTGAACACCGCCGGGATATCCGCCAGGTCGAAGCTGCGGTGGGTGAAGGTCGACAGCACCGCCACCTTGACGTGCGGATGGCTGAAGCGGCGGTCGGTGATGCGGGTCCACAGGATTGGGTGCATCTCCGCCATGTTCGAGCCCCACAGCACGAATGCGTCGGCGTTCTCGAAATCGTCATAGCAGCCCATCGGCTCGTCGATGCCGAAGGTGCGCATGAAGCCGCCCACGGCCGAGGCCATACAGTGGCGCGCGTTCGGGTCGATGTTGTTGGAGCGGAAGCCCGCCTTCATCAGCTTGGAGGCGGCATAGCCCTCCCAGACGGTCCACTGGCCGGAACCGAACATGCCGATGCCCTCCGGGCCTTTCTCGGCCAGGGTCTTCTTCCACTTCTCAGCCATGATGTCGAAGGCTTCATCCCAGGAAACCGGGGTGAATTCGCCGTTCTTGTCATATTCGCCGTTGGTTTTGCGCAAAAGCGGCGTGGTCAGGCGGTCGGCGCCATACATGATCTTCGAGAGGAAGTAGCCCTTGACGCAGTTCAGGCCGCGGTTGACCTCTGCCTGGGTGTCGCCGTGGGTGGCGACCACGCGGCCGGCCTTGGTGGCCACCATGATCGAGCAGCCGGTGCCGCAGAAGCGGCAGGCCGCCTTCGACCATTTCAGCTCAGTCACGTTTGCGTCGGTAACAAGGTTCTGCGCTGCCGCGGGAACCGGCAGGCCGGCAGCAAGCGCCGCTGCGGCGGCGGCCTGCGCCTTGATGGCGTCACGGCGGGTAAGTCCGGTCATTGGGGGACTCCTTCTTCAATGGCGAGGTCCTGCGCATCGCAGGTTTGATGGAAGACAAGCGCCGCGCTGGCGACGCCGTCGAGAAGCTGAATTTTGGCGAGTGCATCGCCGATGGCCCGGTCGCTGTCGGCCTCGAACAGGACCACAATCTTGCCCGAGGGATCGGTTTGCGAAATTTCGGCGCGGGGCATGGATTTGATGTCGGCCAGAACGGCCTCCATCCGCGCCGGGTCGCTGCGCACCAGCAGGCTGGAGATATGGATTTCTTCTGTCACGCGGACTTCCTTTGCTGGCGGGGATCGGTGATCGCGATGGCGCTGTTCGGGCAAGTGGACAGGCAGGCGCCGCAACCGGTGCAGGCGCCGGCGTCCACCTGAATGGCGCCGACCGGGCGGACCGACAGGTCCATCCGCAAGGCGCGCGGGTCGCAGATATCGGTGCACAGCTGGCAGGCGATGCCGGCGGCGTTCAGACAGCTGCCGGTGATCTCTACCGTGACCGGCCAGGCCGCCGGCTGCTCCAGATCGAACACAGGTTCGGGGCAGGCTTCGGCGCAAGCCGCGCAGAAGGTGCATTCGCCGCCGCGGAAATTGATCCGCGGGCGGTTGCGGCTGTCGAACTCGATAATGTTCTCCGGGCAGCTTTCCACGCAGGCATTGCAGCTGGTGCAATGGGCCTGCACCCGGGCCTCATCCGTCCAGGGCGGGCGGAATTCCGGGTCCGGGCGGGCCACTCTTCCGGTCAGGAAGGCGCGGCGCGAGGGGGCGGTGCTGGCATGTGCTGGCATTGGCCTGGGCCCTTAACCTGTGGGTGGTCCCAGGAAGATCTGCGAGATCCAGATCATCAGGCCGTATCCGCCGACGATTCCCACTGCCAGAACCGGCGCCAGGACCACGGCAAGGAACAGAAAGGTGTTCCTCTCTTCGGCTTTGGTTGGCTGTTCGGACATATGAGTCCTCCTTGGCTGTTGTTTTCACACAATCGGACTGCGGCATGACCGCAGCCTGCTGTGCAAGCGGTGGCGGGCTGATCCGGATGTGACTGACGGCTGTCTAACAGTGATGTCAGATCCACCTTTTCAGCCGGCCGGCTTCAGCTCTGCCAGCGCCACCATGCAAATGTGCTGTTGCGGCCACCTTGATCTGAATCATTTCGCAGGCTGCTGATTTGAAAAAGATAAATATTCAAAAAGGTGAAACTGAATTGCGGCGGTGTGGACAGGCCGGGGCTGACCGGCCTGTACTCGATTCGGCGGCCATTGCAGCATATGCCGGCATGGCACCGCACAAAAACCGGTGCTGCCGCGATGGATACGCCCTTGCTGTCGGATGATTTGCGGCGCCAGTAACGGTCAGCGCGCACCTGTGCCGCGCCGCCGGGTCCGCGCCATCGATTCGTCAGGCGCGTATGCGGGTCTGTTTTTGCAAATGCCGCCTGAAGAACCCTCCGCGCCCTCGAAATGGCAGAAATCAGCCCATGAACACAGGACCGTGCACTGCACCCAATGATGCGAAATTTCTTAGCAATTTCAGTGATTAATGGTGCTGCTGGAGAGAATTGAACTCTCGACCTCTCCCTTACCAAGGGAGTGCTCTACCTCTGAGCTACAGCAGCGCCGGTGAGGGGGCTTTTAGGCATAAACGCGGGGGGGTGCAAGACCATTCTGGACGGTTTTTTCGCACTAAGTTACAGAAGTCTTATGGCAGAGAAGAAATCACCTAAAAACGACGGTTCCGCAGCATCGCGCGAAGACCGGCTGAAGGCGGCGCTGAAGGCTAACATGGCCCGGCGCAAGGCACAGGCCAAGGCGCGGGCAGACAAGCAGGACCAGGACACGGGCAAGAGCGGAGAATAACGTCAGATGGATTCGATTCTGGTAACGGGCAACGGCCCGCTGAACGGGCAGATCCCGATTGCCGGCGCCAAGAACGCCTGCCTCACCCTGATGCCGGCCACGCTGCTGAGCGAGGAGCCGCTGACGCTGACCAACGCGCCACGGCTCAGCGACATCAAAACCATGACGCTGCTGCTGCAATCGCTGGGCGCCGAAGTGTCGAGCCTGCAGGATGGCCAGGTGCTGGCAATGTCGAGCCACGACCTGACCAGCCATGTCGCCGACTATGACATCGTCCGCAAGATGCGCGCGTCTAACCTGGTGCTGGGTCCGATGCTGGCCCGGCTGGGCCAGGCTGTTGTGTCACTGCCCGGCGGCTGCGCCATCGGTGCACGCCCGATGGATCTGCACATTCACGGGCTGGAAGCGCTGGGTGCCGAAATTGAGCTGAAGGACGGCTATCTGCACGCCAAGGCACCCAAGGGCTTGAAAGGCGCGGTGGTGGAGCTGAGCTTTGCCTCCGTCGGAGCGACCGAGAACATCATGATGGCGGCGACACTTGCCAAGGGCACCACCGTCATCAAAAACGCCGCGCGCGAGCCGGAAATCGTCGATCTGGCCGATTGCCTGCGCAAGATGGGTGCGCAGATTGAGGGCGACGGCTCCCCCGACATCACCATCCAGGGCGTCGACCGGCTGCATGGCGCCACCCACCAGGTGGTGACCGACCGGATCGAACTGGGTACCTATATGCTGGCCCCCGCGATCTGCGGCGGCGAGGTGGAGCTGCTGGGCGGCCGCCGCAGCCTGCTGGACAGCTTCTGCACCAAGCTGGAAGCAGCCGGCATCGAGATCACCGAAGGCAAGAACAGCCTAACCGTCAGCCGCAAGAACGACCGGGTGCGCGCTGTGGATGTGGTGACCGAACCCTTCCCTGGCTTCCCCACCGACCTGCAGGCGCAGATGATGGCGCTGATGTGCACCGCCGAAGGCACCGCGGTTCTGGAGGAGAAGATTTTTGAAAACCGATTCATGCACGCGCCAGAACTGGTGCGCATGGGCGCCCAGATCGAAGTCCACGGCGGCCATGCCACGGTGACCGGTGTCGAGAAACTGAAGGGCGCACCGGTGATGGCCACCGATCTGCGCGCCTCTGTTTCGCTGATCCTGGCCGGCATGGCGGCAGAAGGCGAAACCAAGGTCAGCCGGGTCTACCACCTGGACCGCGGCTATGAGCATGTGGTGCGCAAGCTGTCCGGTGTCGGTGCAAAAATCGAGCGGATCAAGGAGCAGTCATGACAGATGCCAGCTTCGAGGATGGCCGCGAGGCGCCGCTGAATCTGGGCGCGCTGGAGGAGGAGGACCTTAAAGTCCTGTCCTCGCTGCTGCAGGACGCGGTGTTTCCGGTGACTGAAATGAGCTGGCGCGCGGCAGAGCGCCGCTTTGCCCTGCTGGTCAACCGGTTTCGCTGGGAAGACCGCGACGCGGCAGAGCGCCGGGGCCGGACTTATGAACGGGTGCAGTCGCTGCTGGTCGTGGACAATGTGCTGGGGGTGTCCTCACAAGGGGTCGACCGCAAGGACAAGGACCTGATCCTGTCGCTGCTCTCTGTCACCTTTGAGCCGGGCGAAGACGGCGCGGGCCATGTGCTGCTGACCCTTGCAGGCGATGGTGCGGTGCGTCTGTCGGTGGAGGCGCTGGAGGTCTCCCTGCGCGATGTCACACGGCCCTACCAGGCCCCTTCCGGCCAGGCGCCGGACCACGGCGCCTGAACCGTGCAGAACAAGCGCGGCATTTCCCAGGCCTTCGCCGCCCCGGCGGCACCGCTGGAGATCCGCCGCGCGACGGTTTTTGACGTCTTTGCCATGAGCCGGGTTCTTATCGCCTCGATCCGCGATATGTGCCAGGCCGACCACTGCGGTGATGCCACCCGGATCGCGGAGTGGACTGCAAACAAGACGCCGGAGGAGATCCGCGGCTGGGTTGGCGGACCGGGGCGTTACTGGCTGGCCGAACATGGCGGAGAGGCCGCCGCCGTAGGCGGGCTCTCTCCGGGCGGTGCCATCTCCCTGCTGTATGTTGCCCCAGCCGCGGCCGGCAGGGGCACTGGCGCCGCGATGCTGGCTCATTTGGAAACAGAACTGCTGCGGGATGGCCATACCGAGGGCCGCCTTGATGCCACCCGGACAGCGCTGGACTTCTACCGCAAACACGGCTGGGAGACCTCGGAGGAGACCGGCGGATGCTGCGGTACCCCCTGCATTCCGATGCGCAAAGCCCTGGACTAAGGTCTCAGCGCCTTTGGCTGGGAATACCCAGTCCTTTTGCCTTGCGTCCAATTGCACCGGCTTCACGCATAAATCTTGAGGCTCTGCCCCCATGCCGCTATGCGGGGGCCAAAGGAGATCCCGATGCCGCAGTTTCTGAACACCGCCGATGCCGGTTTTGAACAGTCCTTCACCGCGCTTTTGGGTGCCAAACGCGAGGACAGCCCGGATGTGGATGCCATCGTGGCCGGGATCATTGCAGATGTACGTGCCCGCGGCGATGCGGCGCTGGTGGAGCTGACGGCGAAATTCGACCGGCTGGAACTGGACGCATCGCAACTGCGTTTCACCGAAGCCGAGGTGGATGCAGCGATCGCTGATGTTCCGGCAGAGGAGCGCAGCGCGCTGGAGCTGGCGGCAGAGCGCATCCGTGCCTATCACGCGCGCCAGATGCCGGAAAATGCACAGTGGACGGACGAGAGCGGCGCAACGCTGGGCTGGCGCTGGTCGGCGGTCTCCGCCGCCGGGCTTTATGTGCCGGGCGGGCTGGCCTCCTACCCCTCCTCGGTTCTGATGAACGCGATCCCGGCCAAGGTTGCAGGTGTGGACCGGCTGGCCATCACGGTGCCGACCCCGGACGGGCAAGTGAACCCGCTGGTACTGCTGGCGGCGCGGCTGGCGGGTGTGGATGAGATCTACCGCGTCGGCGGCGCGCAGGCGGTGGCGGCGCTGGCCTATGGCACCGAGAGCATCGCGCCGGTGGACAAGATCACCGGCCCCGGCAACGCCTTTGTCGCCGCGGCCAAGCGGCGGGTGTTCGGCAAGGTCGGCATCGACATGATTGCAGGCCCATCGGAGATCCTGGTGATTGCGGACAAGGACAACAACCCGGACTGGATCGCCCTGGACCTGATGAGCCAGGCCGAACACGACGAAAGCGCCCAGTCGATCCTGATCACCGATGACGAAGGCTTTGGCCGTGCGGTAGCTGAGGCCGTGGACAAGCGCCTGGAAACGCTGGAGCGCCGCGCCATTGCCGGCGCCTCCTGGCGCGATTTCGGCGCGGTGATCACGGTGAGGGACCTGGATGAGGCGGCAGCGCTGTCGAACCGCATTGCGCCGGAGCACCTGGAGCTGTGTGTCGCCGATCCGGTAGCCTTGAGCGAAAAAACAGTGCACGCCGGCGCCATCTTTCTCGGCCAGTACACCCCCGAAGCAATTGGCGATTATGTTGGCGGACCGAACCACGTGCTGCCGACAGCACGCTCTGCCCGGTTCTCTTCCGGCCTGTCAGTGATGGATTTCCTCAAGCGCACGACGCTGAGCCAGATGACCCCGGAATCGCTGCGCGCCATCGGCCCTGCAGCCGAGGTGCTGGCGAAAAGCGAAAGCCTGGAAGCGCACGGGCTGTCAGTAACTGCACGTCTGGCTGCGCTGAACGGGTAACGCAGAAAGGGGCGCTGCCCCTCTGCGCGTGCCGCGCATTCACTCCGGGATATTTCCGACCAGAAAGAAGCGGCTGGCAGATCAATAATGCGCAGTGTATCCGCCGTCCACGGCCAGTACCTGCCCGGTGATGTAAGACGCGGCGGGCGAGGCCAGAAACAGGATGGCAGGCGCCAGTTCCTCCGGCTCACCCCAGCGGCCCAGCGCAGTGGCGTTTTTCAGCTTCTCTGCAATCGCAGGGTCTGCAGCAGCAGCCATATTGGGTGCGGTCTTGAAGAATCCCGGGGCAATTGCGTTCACGGTAATTCCCTGAGCACCAAGCTCTGCCGCCAGCGCCTTGGTCATGCCGTTGATGCCGGCCTTGGCGGTGGTATAGGCGGCATCGCCGGATTGCGCGATGAGGCCGGCAATCGACGAGATGTTGATGATGCGGCCCCAGCCCTTGGGCGCCATCTGCGCCGCCGCCATCTGGGACAGGCGGAAGGGCGAGACCAGGTCGACCTCCCACAGCGATTGCAGATCGGCACGGGTGAATTCGGGCAGGCTGCGCCGGTCGCGCTGGCCGACGTTGTTGACCAGGATGTCCAGCCCGCCCTCCTGTGCGATCTCGGCCATCGCCTTGGTCGCGGCGCTTTCGTCGGCGATATCCAGCACCAGCGGGCGGGCGGTGCCGGGCAGCCGGGCGCGCGCGGCATCCACCCGCGCCCTGCTGCGGCCATTGATCCAGACCTCGGCTCCGGCCTCTGCCAGAAGGCGGGCCGCGGCGAAGCCGAAACCATCGGTAGAGCCGGTCACCAGCGCACGGCGACCGTGAAGGGAAAACTGTTCAAGGGCTGTCATAGTGTTGTCTCCTGCTGGCGGCAGGCTGGTTGCGGAGGCGTTGCCTGTCAAGCACTGCCGCAAACGGGCAGGCGTTTGACGCCCGCTGCTGCATTGCCCCGGGCAAAGCGGTGCGATACTCATGGCCGGACGCCCCTGCGCATATCAGAGACAAAGACCCATGAGCCGCATCAGCCATATCGAACTGGACGACCGCAACCTGCCGCCCCCGACGCCCGAGATCGAGCAGGAGCGCAAGGTGGCGATCTATGACCTGATCGAGGACAACAGCTTTGCCCTGCCGCAGCGGGAAGACCGCGATATTCCGGCCGGCCCCTACCACTTGGGGCTGGCGATCCGCGACAAGCGGCTGGTCTTTGACATCAACACCGAAGCCGGGGAGAAGGCTGCAGAGTTTCACCTGTCGCTGTCGCCCTTCCGGCAGGTGGTCAAGGACTACTACCAGATCTGCGAGAGCTATTTCACCGCGGTGAAGACAATGCCGCCAAGCCAGATCGAAACCATCGACATGGCGCGGCGCGGCATCCACAACGAAGGCAGCCGGGTTTTGCAGGAGAGGCTGGAGGGCAAGGCCGAGGTCGACACCGACACCGCCCGCCGCCTGTTCACCCTGATCTGCGTCCTGCACTTCGGAGGCTGACGCGTGGAGGAGCTGCCGCAGTCCGTTCTGTTCTGTTGCGACCACAATTCGGTCCGCTCTCCGATGGCGGAGGGCATCATGAAGAAATTCTATGGCACCGGCACCTATGTGCAGTCGGCCGGCGTCAAGAACGACATGGAGATCGACGGCTTCTCCATCGCGGTCTGCCAGGAGATCGACGTGGAACTGTCGCGCCACCGGTCGCGCTCCTTTGACGAGATGGAGCGCTGGGGCGATGACTTGTCGTCCTTTGACCTGGTGGTGGCGCTGTCGCCCGCCAGCCAGCGCCGGGCGCTGGAGCTCACCCGTTTTTTTCACCTCGATGTCGAATATTGGCCGATAATGGACCCTACCGGGCTCGGCGAGACGCGCCAGGCCAAGTTAGATATCTACCGTCAAACACGGGATCAAATCATCCAGCACCTGAAGAACCGCTGGGGTGAACCGACGGAGAGAACATGACCGACACCATCGCGCGCTATTTCGCAGCCTTCAACGCCGGCGACACGGACACCATGCTGGACTGCCTGGATGAGCAGATTGCCCATCATGTGAACGAGGGCAAAATCCGGGTGGGCAAGGAGAAGTTCGCGGAGTTCTGCGCCCATATGGACCGCTGCTACAAGGAAGAGCTGACCGATATGGTGATCTTTTCCGCAGAGGGCGGCAGCCGCGCCGCAGCGGAGTTCATCGTCAACGGCACCTATCTGGCAACCGACGAGGGCCTGCCGGAGGCCAAGGGCCAGACCTACCGCCTGCCTGCGGGCTCGTTCTTTGAGCTGAAGGACGGCAAGATTTCCCGCGTCACCACCTATTACAACCTGGCGGACTGGATAGCCCAGGTCTCAGCCGGATGACCATCCGGGTTGAAGCCATGACCGGCGCGGCGCTGGAGGCCGCGCTGGACGATGTGGCGCACCTGCGGATCACGGTGTTCCGCGCCTGGCCGTATCTATACGACGGGGATCTGGCCTATGAGCGGGAGTATCTGCAAAGCTACCGCGACAGCGCCCGCGCCGTGGTGGTCGGGGCCTTTGACGGGGATACCCTGGTGGGGGCCTCCACTGGCGCACCGCTGGCGGATCATGCAGATGATTTTGCGGCCGCGTTTGAAGGCGCCGGAATTGACCTGAACGACGTCTTCTACTGCGCCGAATCCGTGCTGCTGCCGGAATACCGCGGGCATGGCGTCGGTCATGGGTTCTTTGACGCGCGCGAGGCACATGCCCGGAAGCACGGGTTCAAGAAAACCGCCTTTTGCGGCGTGCAGCGTCCGGCGGATCATCCGTTGCGGCCTTCGGATTACGCGCCGCTGGATCCCTTCTGGCGCAAGCGCGGGTATGCGCCTCTGGAGGGTGCCATTGCGTATTTTTCCTGGAAGGATGTGGATCAAACCGGGGAAACCAGCAAGCCGCTGCAGTTCTGGATCCGGGATCTGTAACGGAGACAGGCGCCCCGACGGGCGCCTGACTGATTTGGCTCAGACGCCTTCTGGCCGCGCCGCCTGCACTTCTTCCAGCGCGATCTTCTGCTGGGTGGCATAAAGCTTCACGGAATCGCGGGCATCATCAAATGTGCGCTTGGCTGCTGTCACCGCCCTGCCGGCCGCAACATATTCCTTCTTGCTGTAATCTTCCTGTTTGAACTGCTTGTAGTTCTCAGCCAGTTCCTTGAACAGTTTGGGCAAAGCGCCTTTCACGTTCTTGGCGTGGGCATCGATCTTGTAGGCCTTGGTCAGGTCGCGAATGCCCTTGTCGGCCTGGGCTTCGATCTTGGAGCGATCCGCGCCCTCCTTGTGATAGGCGGACTTCCAAGCCTTCTTGATTGCTTCCAGCTTGTTCAGCGCAGCATTCACATCCTTGGAAATGTCCAGGCAGGCGGCTTCGATCTTCTTGCCACGCACCTCGGCTGCCTTGATCTCCTTGATGATCAGCTTGCGGGTTTCTTCGTGCTCTTTCTTGAGCTTGGCCAGATGCTTGTCGGTTTCCTCGTTGGCCTTCTCGGCCTTCAGCTGCTGCGCCATTTGCTTCTGCTTGATCTTGTCCGCATTGCGGGCAAGATCCGCCGCCGCGTCTTCGCGTTTTTCGATCTGCTTGGCATAGGCCAGGCACAGTTCCCGGCTGTGGGACTGCAGCTTGCCGCACTTGCCGCGCGCCTTGAGCATCGCGTTGGCCAGCATGCTGAAGGCCTGAACGATCTCGGCCATGTTATCCAGATCCGCCTTGGCCGGGTCGCCTGAGGCTGGCACTCCCAGTTTTTCCAGCAGGTCCATGTATTTACCGACGCCGCTGCCCTTGCAGGCGCCGGCACGGTATTCGCGCCAGAATTTGGTGCGGAAACCTTTTTTCGGGATGTCGGCAATAACGCCTTTCAGGTTCTTGTCATCAAGCTTTGTCGCCAAGGGAGTGGTCCTTCTTTCAATAAATCAAATGATCCGCTGCACGAGAGAATGGCCAAAATGCCGGGCAGCACCAAGATGGAACGCAGCACGCGGCTGTTTCCGTTGCAAAAATGTGCATTCTGTTTGAGTTTTTCCGGCGTGCCCGGCATCAGATGAAACCAGGGTGCCGCATAGCCTTGCGCAGGGCCGCAATGCCGGGCAATCCTTCGGAAGGACCGCACCGGGATGCGGCCACTGACTGCCGGAGAGACCGAATGAAAATCGCCACCGCCGCCTATCCGCTCGACTGGCTCGAAAGCTGGGCCCAGTACGAAGACAAGCTGGCCGCCTGGGTGGCAGAAGCCGCCGGCAATGGCGCGCAGCTGCTGGTGTTTCCCGAATACGGCGCGATGGAGCTGTCCACGCTGGATGGCGCTGCGGTTGCAGGTGATCTGGAGCAGTCGATTCATTCCGTATCGGAGAAAATGGAAGATGCGGCAGCGCTGCACCTGAAACTGGCTGCGGAACATGGCGTGCATATCCTCGGCGCCTCTGCCCCGGTGAACAGCGGGCTGGACCGGCCGGTGAACCGTGCGGAGCTTTACACGCCCACTGGCAAGCGGGATCATCAGGACAAGCAGATCATGACCCGGTTCGAGCGCGAGGAATGGGGCATCACGGGCGGCGGGCCGCTCAAGATCTTTGACACGTCCCTGGGGAGAATCGGCGTGCTGATCTGTTATGACAGCGAGTTCCCATTGCTGGGCCGCGCGCTGGCGGAGACAGATGTGATTCTGGTCCCATCCTGCACCGAGGCGCTGGCCGGCTATTGGCGGGTGCGCATCGGCGCGATGTCGCGGGCGCTGGAAAACCAGTGCGTGACCGCCATGGCCTCTATTACCGGGGCCAATGAATGGTCGGAAGCGGTGGACATGAACACCGGCACAGGCGGCATTTTCGGCCCGCCGGACAAGGGCTTCCCCGGCACCGGTGTTCTGGCCGAAGGCACCCTGAACCAGCCGGGCTGGACCTATGGAGAAGCGGACCTGGAGGCAATCGCCCATGTAAGGGCAGATGGCGGAGTGCTGAACCGGCTGCACTGGGAGGAGCAAATGCCGCGGGTGAAATCGGTCACAAAGGCCGCACTTTGCTGATTGAGCCCTTGAAATATTGGAAAAATGACCCCATTTAAGCGCACGTCCCGCAGTTTGCGGGTTAACCCAATGATGGAGACAACATGGCCAAGGAAGATACGCTCGAATTTCCCGGTGTCGTGAAGGAACTCCTGCCTAACGCGACGTTTCGGGTCGAGCTTGAGAACGGCCATGAAATCATCGCACATACGGCAGGCAAGATGCGCAAGAACCGCATCCGTGTTCTGGCTGGCGACAAGGTCCAGGTGGAAATGACCCCCTATGACCTGACCAAGGGCCGGATCAACTACCGCTTCAAGTAAGCGTTTGATCTGGAAGAAATATCAAGGCCCGGCATTCTGCCGGGCTTTTGTTTTTGGCGGCCTGACGGCCGCAGCTTCCGGCAGGGATATTTCGGGCAAGAGGAAAAGACCCGGCCCGCTTTCCTGACGGCGGATTTCGCCTTATGACAGGCGCAAAGAGATAAGAGGGCCACGGCATGGCATTTATCCTGGGATCGGGCAGCCCGCGGCGGCTGCAATTGCTGGCGCAACTGGGTGTGCATCCGGACGAGGTGTGCCCGCCGGAAATCGATGAGACCCCCCGAAAAGGCGAACTGCCGCGCGCCTATTGCGCGCGCGTCACGCGGGAAAAGACCGCAACTGTTCCAGCCGGCCCTGATGACGTCGTTCTCTGCGCAGACACCACCGTGGCGCTTGGCCGCCGCATCCTGGGCAAGCCGCGCGATGCAGGCGAAGCCGCAGAATTCCTGCTGGCACTTTCCGGCCGCCGCCACCGCGTGATTACCGCCGTTGCGGTGCGCCGCGGGGACCGGGTATGGGAGAAAGACGTGGTCAGCCAGGTGAAGATGAAAAACCTCTCTGACGAGGAACTGAACGCCTATCTCGCCACCGGCGATTGGGAGGGCAAGGCCGGCGCCTATGCCATCCAGGGACCTGCAGGAGCTTTCATTCCGTGGATCAGCGGATCCTTTACCGGCATCGTCGGTCTGCCGCTCTCTGAAACCGCAAACCTGCTGCGCGCCGCCGGGCTGCCGCTCTATCAGGAGGCCGCCGCATGAAGGGCCGCACCATCATTCTCGACCACATCCAGGACCGCGAAGCCGCAGCCCTTATGGTGGACGGCAAGCTGGAAGACATCCTGGTCGAAAGCGACGCCCCTGCCCCCGGCACCATCTACCGCGCCCGCGCAGACCGGCCGGTCAAGGGCCAGGGCGGCATGTTCCTGACCACGCCGGACGGCCCAGCCTTCCTGCGCCAGGTCAAGGGGCTGGCACCGGGCCAGATGATCCTGGTGCAGGTCTCCGGCTATGCCGAGCCGGGCAAAGCCATTCCGGTGACCCAGAAGCTGCTGTTCAAGAGCCGCTTCGCCATTGTCACGCCGGAGGCGCCGGGGCTGAACATCTCGCGCAGCATCCGCGACGAGGATGAACGCGACCGGCTGCTGGAGATTGCCCATGAGGAAATGGACGCCTCTGGTTACGGCTTGATCCTGCGCTCTGCCTGCGCCGGGGCAGACAGTGAAGAGATCGCCGAAGACGTTGCCGCCATGGCGGCCATGGCGGCGCAAGTGATGCAGGATGAAGGGACCGAGCCTGAGGTTCTGGCCCAAGGCGACACTCCGCACCTGCTGGCCTGGCGGGACTGGGTAGAACCTGCGGATATTGAGCGCGAGCCGGGCGGGTTTGAGCGCCTCGGCGTGCTGGACGCACTGGACACGGCTCAAGGCATCCGCGAGCCGCTGCCAGGGGGTGCTTTCCTGTTCATCGAGCCGACCCGCGCCCTGGTCGCGGTGGATGTGAACACCGGTTCGGACACCTCTCTTGCGGCAGGCATCAAGGCCAATATGGCGGCCGCCAAGGCCCTGCCCCGCGCCCTGCGGGTGCGCGGCCTGGGTGGACAGATCGTGCTGGACCTGGCCCCGATGCCGAAAAAGGACCGCCGCGGGTTTGAAACCGCGCTGCGGGCCGCTTTCCGGGCGGCTTCCGAGGAAACCGTACTGGCAGGCTGGACCAACCTCGGCCACTACGAATTGCAGCGCAAGCGCGGCCGAATTGCCCTGAGCGAGGTGCTGAAATGAGCTGTCCGGTCTGCGGCGGGGAATCGCAAAAGAGCTACCGCCCATTCTGCTCCAAGCGCTGTGCCGATATCGACCTCGGAAAATGGCTGACCGGCGCCTACTCAGTGCCCAGCCAGGACCCGGAAGACATTGAAAACGCTTTGGAAGAAGCGGAACGCGCGCAAGCATCCAAAGAAAAACCGCAGCAGACGCGCCATTAGCGATTTTCTTTGAAAAACCCTCTGGACACCGCCGCGCCCACGGCATAGAAGGCCCCCACCCAAGGCGAACAGCCTTCCCGTGCCCGGGTAGCTCAGGGGTAGAGCAGTGGATTGAAAATCCTCGTGTCGGTGGTTCGATTCCGCCCCCGGGCACCACTAAACCACTGAAATAGTTGATTTATTTGATCCGTTGAGATCGTCAGATTTCACCCGTAAAAGTTACACACAGTTATACACTCCTCTGACGGGCTCGATTTGTCCCAAGACTCCAAAAACCGAATACTCAAGATCAAGCATCTCCGGAAAGGGCTGGCCATCGTGCTGACAGCCCGAAGCCCGTACTGGCTTATTCGCTTCAGAGACCCCCTTGCAGGGAAATACGTCCACCGGTCGTCCAAAGAGACATCGCGTCTCGAAGCGATTGAAGTGGCCTATGAGTTTGCCGACTCATACCGCAGCAAGGCTAACAGCGACCATGCTCAGAAGAAAGCCACCAGCTTCGAGCACTATGCCAAGAAGCTGATGGGCATTCAGAAGGGCAAGTCCAAGTGGTCGGACGGCGACAACAAGCTGATGAACCGCTCCAAGGACGGGCTGATCTGCTATTTCGGTAAGTTTGACGTCACGAAAATCACCACCGGCAAGGTTCGGGATTACCTGATTCATCTGGACGAGAACCGGCCAAAGCGGCTGGCAGAATCGACCAAGGCCAAACACACAATCATCATCCGCAAAGTTCTGACTCTGGCGGTGGAAGACGGCATTCTGAACGTGCTGCCGGTGATGCCGAAGCAGAAGACCGTGGACACGCCACGACACACCTTCACGGACGACGAATACAAACGGTTCATGAAAGCCGCTGGTGAGTGTGCCAAGCGCGGTGATATGGTCCGTGGCTGTCCGTCGTCAGAGATTT
>NZ_JWLG01000010.1:0-92224 GCF_000813905.1 Leisingera sp. ANG-M6 | reverse complement strand
TCAAACTTTTCCTTAGCCATTGCTTAGGCGCCCTTTTGAAATGAGGGGTCGCTTGCCGACCCGGTTTCCTCTGCGCCGGCGGATTATTTGGTTTGCCGGCAAAAATCAACCCGTTCCTGCTTGACAGGGGCGGTTTTCGCGCGCCTCAGCCAGCCGGTTGCGTCTCTGCCGCAGCCGCGTCTGCGCCGGCGCTGGATTCCGCCGCTGCACGCGGGGCAAACCAGCCTTCCGCCTCGTGCTGCTCGGCCATCCACTCCTCGACCTTGTCGGCGATATTGATGGCAAGGCCCTGGATCTGCTCCTGCTTGGTGCGGGCATGGCCGGAGCCCAGCACCGCGCTTTCGCCGGTGGTGCTTTCGAAGATCTGCATCTGGTGCTTCTTGGCGAGGAATTTCTTCTGCGCCACGTCATAGACAAAAACGTTCACCACCACCGCGCTTTTGGGGGAGAACAGCACCGGCACGCCGGGGGGGGCCAGCATGAAACCTTCGAGCGTCACCGCGACGTCGTACTGCTGGACGCCGTCATAGCGGCGCAGGCGGGTGTTCAGCGCGTTTTCGATCGGCGCAGTCCATTCGCTGTGCTCGGCGTCGCGCGACAGCGGCCATTGCAGCGCTTTCTCGGTGTAGACATGGGTGACACGGGCCTGGAAGGCGCCCAGATCCTCCGGCGCTTCGTTCAGCTGGGTTTCGCCGCAGGCGGCGAGCAGGGCCAAAGAGGCAAGCACGGAAAGAACGCGGATCATGGAAGTCCCCCAAGAGAAAGTCGGTCCCGCCCAGATAGCCGGGGGCGGCGGCCAGGGTAAAGAGGCGGAAACAGCAACCCCCGCGCGGGTGGCGCGGGGGGCACAGGCAGGCGGCAGGTTTCTGCTGCCTTACTTGAACTTGTAATTGCGCGGGAAGCCGTGCGGCGGGCGCTTGCCCACGCCTGCGCGCTTGCCGAGCCACTGGGTGAGGTCGGCCTCGTGGCGGGTCTTGCCGCCGCCCATTTCCCAGCGCAGGCCGTCATCCCAGTTGAAGGTGGTGATGTCGGAGAGGCCGCCGTCCAGTTCCAGCGAGCCCTGCTTGCCGCGGGCCATGTTGTACTTTTGCAGGCGCACGCCCTTACCGCGGGTCAGCTCGGGCATTTCCTCGACCGCGAAAACCAGGAACTTGCCGTTCTCGGAGACGATGGCGACGTGGTCGCCCTCCACCGGGATGCAGATCTTGGCGCGGTCGTCGTCCTTGACGTTCAGCACCTGCTTGCCGCTGCGGGTCTGAGCGACGATTTCCTTCTCGGCGCAGATGAAACCGTTGCCGGCATCCGAGGCCACCAGCAGGCGGCCGTCGGGGTTGTGGATCATCAGGTCGACGATTTCAGCCTCATTCGGCAGGTCCACCATCAGGCGCAGCGGTTCGCCCATGCCGCGCCCGCCGGGCAGATTGGCGGCCGACAGGGTGTAGAAACGGCCGTTGGAACCGAACACCAGCAGGCGGTCGGTGGTTTCCGCGTGGAAGATGAAGCGGGGGCCGTCGCCGTCCTTGAACTTCAGCTCGCGGTTCAGGTCGATGTGGCCGGTCATCGCCCGGATCCAGCCCATCTGGGAGCAGACCACGGTGATCGGCTCGCGGTCGATCATCGCTTCCAGCGGCACGTCCTCGACTTCGCCCGCCTCGGCAAACAACGTGCGGCGGGCGCCGCCTGCGTAGTCCTTGCCGAACTGCTTCTTGGTTTCTTTCAACTGCTCGGAGATGCGGGACCATTGCAGATCCTCGGAGGCCAGCAGTTCAACCAGCCCGGCGCGTTCCTCGCGCAGGGCGTCGCGTTCGCGGACCAGTTCGATCTCTTCCAGCTTGCGCAAAGACCGCAGGCGCATGTTGAGGATCGCCTCAGCCTGCACCTCGGTCAGCTCGCCCGCGCCGGGGGCCGGAGAGACATACTCGGCCTCGGTGAAGGCGCGGGGATGGTCCTTGCTCCAATCCTCGCGGATCAGGGCGGCCTTCGGGTCCTCGTCATAGCGGATGATGTCGATCACCCGGTCGAGGTTCAGGAAGGCAATGATGAAGCCTTCGAGCACCTCCAGCCGGTGATCGATCTTTTCCATCCGGTGGCGCGAGCGGCGCTGCAGCACGTCGCGGCGGTGGTCGAGGAAGGCGCGCAGCACCTCCTTCATCGAGCAGACCTTGGGGGTCACACCGTCGATCAGCACGTTCATGTTGAGGCTGAAGCGGATTTCCAGGTCCGAATTGCGGAACATCATGTTCATCAGAACCTCGGGGTCCACGTTCTTGGACTTGGGTTCCAGGATGATGCGGATGTCGTCCGCCGATTCGTCGCGCACATCGGCGAGGATCGGCACCTTCTTGGTCTGGATCAGCTCGGCGATCTTCTCGATCAGCTTGGATTTCTGGACCTGATAGGGGATTTCGGTGACGACGATCTGCCACTGGCCGCGGCCCAGGTCCTCGACCTCGTGCTTGCAGCGCAGGCGGAAGGAGCCGCGGCCGGTGCTGTAGGCCTTGGCGATGTTTTCCTTGGGCTCGACGATGATGCCGCCGGTGGGGAAATCGGGGCCGGGCACATAATTCAGCAGGGTGTCGTCGCGCGCATCCGGCGTCTTGATCAGATGCAGGCAGGCGTCGATCAGCTCGGCAATGTTGTGCGGCGGGATGTTGGTCGCCATGCCGACCGCGATGCCGGCGGCGCCGTTGGCCAGGATGTTCGGGAAGGTCGCGGGCAGCACTGCCGGTTCGGTCAGGCGGCCGTCGTAGTTGTCGCGGAAATCAACCGAATCCTCATTGAGGCCTTCCAGCATCGCCTCGGCCACGAAGGTCATCCGCGCCTCGGTGTAGCGCGAGGCCGCCGGGTTGTCGCCGTCGATGTTGCCGAAGTTGCCCTGGCCGTCGACCAGCGGGTAGCGGACGTTGAAGTCCTGCGCCAGGCGCGCCATCGCGTCATAGATCGCGGCGTCGCCGTGGGGGTGGAAGTCACCCATGGTGTCGCCGGAAATCTTGGCCGACTTCAGAAAGCCGCCGGTGGAGCTGAGGCGCAGGCGGTTCATCGCATAGAGGATGCGCCGGTGCACCGGCTTCAGCCCGTCACGCGCGTCGGGCAGCGCCCGGTGCATGATGGTGCTGAGCGCATAGGTCAGATAGCGCTCGCCAATGGCGCGGCGCAGCGGTTCCAGGATTTCACCCTGTTCGGGGGCAGACGGCATGTCGGGATCTTCTACCAGGTCGGTCATGCATCGGTGATACTTCCGCCGCCGGAATTGGTAAAGCGGGCGCGCGCGAAATTCGCAGGGTGCAGCGGCGCGCCCACGGGGTTCGGGGGAAGCTTGGGGGAGAATAAGGCGGACTCTCCCCTGTTTCCCCGCCGTTAACTTGCCCTAGATAGAAAGGAACCAGGCAGCCGCGCCGCGCGTTTCTTTTTCAAACCAATGCAATTCAGTGCAGCTGCCCGTGTGGTGGTACTAGGGGGACCGGTTATGTCGCGTTTTATTTTTGTGTCTTTCGCTTTTCTGGGCTGGGGCTTTTACGAACTCAGCGGGGGTGCGGATTTTGAGCCGCGCCAGGAGCGCTCTGAAGCGCTGGAAATTGCCAAAGCAGCATTTTCCGCACCGGATGAAACCCGGCAGGCCAACCGCAGCAGCCGGGCCGGCGAAGACGCCAAATCCCTGATCCGAAACGTGACTTTCCAGCCTGCAGGCAGCGCGCAAGAGGCCGCCCGGCCTGCGCGCCCTGCAGCCGACCCGCAGCTGCGCTCGCGGGTGGCGCTGCGGCAGATCACCCAGGCACGCCTGGCCATCAGTGACAGCACAAACGTGTTTCCGGCAGTTGCAGACCAGGGCGCCCAACTGCAGCTGGCATCGCTGGAGGGCGGCATTTCCAGCATTCAGACAGCCGCTGCCGGAACTGAGGTTCAAAACGATGCGTCCGAACCTGCGGGCGCAGCCCTGGCCGAGCCGCAGCCTGAACCGGAGAAGGACATCCGCCGAATCAGAGCGTCGCGCGTGAACATGCGGCAGGGGCCGGGCACCAATTACCCGGTGATTGCGCGTCTGCTGGGCGGTGACGAGGTTGTCGTGTTCGAGGACAGCGGCACCGGCTGGCTGCACCTGCGCGCGCCCGGCAAGGGCAAGGTGGGCTGGATTGCCGCTTCCCTGGTGAGCAAGAAACGCCCATAACTGGTCCCGGAGACTTCCGGGCAGAGGGGCACTCTCTTGAAGAAAACGATTCTGATTACAGGCTGTTCCTCCGGGATCGGCCTGGATGCGGCCCGCGGCATGCGGGAGCGCGGCTGGCGGGTGTTTGCCTCCTGCCGGCAGCAGCGCGACTGCGACCGGATGCGGGCCGAAGGGTTTGAGAGCCCGCGCATTGATTACACCGACCCGGAAAGCATCACCGCCGGCCTGAGTGAGGTGCTGGAGGCCACCGGTGGCACCCTGGATGCGCTGTTCAACAACGGTGCGCACGGGCTGCCGGGCGCAGTGGAGGATCTGCCGACCGAAGGCCTGCGTGCGATCTTCGAGGCCAACTTCTTTGGCTGGCATGAGCTGACCCGGCAGGTGATTCCGGTGATGCGCAAACAGGGGCACGGGCGGATCGTGCAGAACTCCTCAATCCTGGGGTTTGTGACCTTCCCCTGGCGCGGCGCCTATGTGGCGACGAAATACGCGCTGGAGGGGCTGACGGACACCTTGCGAATAGAGCTGAAGGGCACCGGCATCCAAATGGTGCTGATCGAGCCGGGACCGGTGACGTCGAAGATCCGGGAAAAGTCGATCCCGCATTTCGAGCGGTTCATCGACTGGAAAGTGTCACCGTTGCGCGACCTGTATGAATCGCGGCTGCTGAAGCGGCTCTATGAGGGCAGCAATGGCCCGGACCGGTTCGAACTGCCGGCCTCCGCCGTCACCGCCAAGCTGGCGCATGCCTGCGAATCCCGCCGCCCGCATCCGCGCTATTACGTCACCACCCCAACCCACATCGCGGGCTTTCTGCGGCGCATCCTGCCGACCCGGGCAATTGACCGCATCCTTGTGCGGCTCGGATAGGGTCGCCATCTGCGCGCGCGCAGGCTAGATGGGAGCGACAGAATTGATGGGCCTTTGGGGGACAGGATGAGCGATCCGCTGTATTATCTGGGACTGGCAGCCGTGGCGGCCGTGGTTGTGGCGCTGGTCATTGGCATCGGCGGCTTTGGCAAGGGCGGGGAGTTCAACCGCCGCAATGCAAACAAGATGATGCGGCTGCGCATCCTGTTTCAATTCATTGCAGTGGTGATCCTGCTGGCCTACGTCTATCTGCGCAGCCAGGGAGGATAATCGGCGATGGTCGTTCTGAACAAGATTTACACCCGCACCGGCGACAAGGGCGAAACCGCGCTGGGGAACGGCGAGCGGGTGGCCAAACACTCGGCGCGGGTCAATGCCTATGGCACCTCGGATGAGCTGAACTCCTTTGTCGGCGTCGCGCGGCTGGAAGCCGACGGCGAGATGGATGCGGCGCTGGCGCGCATCCAGAATGACCTGTTCGACCTGGGTGCCGACCTGTGCCGGCCCGAGATGGAAAAGGACGCCGAGGCCGAATACCCGCCGCTGCGGGTGGCGGTGGCGCAGGTCGAGCGGCTGGAAGCCGAGATCGACGTGATGAACAAGGATCTGGAGGCGCTGCGCAGCTTCATCCTGCCGGGCGGCTCCAGGCTGGCGGCACATCTGCATGTCTGCCGCACCGTGGCGCGGCGCGCCGAACGGCTGGCGACCGACCTCAGCACGGCTGAGGACGTGAACCCGGCGGCGGTGAAATACCTGAACCGCCTGTCGGATTGGTTTTTTGTTGCCGCCCGCACCGCCAACAACGGCGGCAAGGACGACGTGCTGTGGGTGCCCGGCGCCAACCGCTGAGGCGACCTGCCCCGGTTTGCCCGGTCTGATTCGCCCCTTGGCGCCGGATTTTTGCGAATCCGGCGCCAAACGCGTCATGCGGGACTCCCGCGCCCTGCCGTCGCGGCAGGCGGATTTCCCACCGGAAACATTCTTGCAAAAATGATGTTCCAAATGAGCAAACGCGACGTCGGCGTGCGCTAACGTGACGATTTTGCCCTGTTGCAGGCGCACACCAGCCGGTATCAACGCTGCGAGAGCATAGAGGGGGAGTCGCCCTGGGGCGGCTTGCCGTTTGTTAAGGAGAGAACGCAAAATGAAGGTACTCGTGCCTGTCAAACGCGTGATTGACTACAACGTGAAGGTCCGCGTCAAAGCGGACGGCAGCGGTGTCGATCTCGCCAACGTGAAAATGTCGATGAACCCCTTCGACGAAATCGCTGTCGAAGAAGCCATCCGCCTGAAAGAAGCCGGCAAGGCTGATGAGGTGGTTGCGGTTTCGATCGGCGTCAAGCAGGCTCAGGAAACCCTGCGCACCGCCCTGGCGATGGGTGCAGACCGCGCCATCCTGGTGGTTGCTGCCGACGACGTGCACACCGACATCGAGCCGCTGGCCGTTGCGAAAATCCTGGCCAAAGTGGTCGAGGAAGAGCAGCCGGGCGTCGTGCTCTGCGGCAAGCAGGCAATCGACAACGACATGAACGCAACCGGCCAGATGCTGTCGGCGCTGCTGGGCTGGTCCCAGGGCACCTTTGCATCCGAACTGGACATCGAAGGCGGTAACGCCAAGGTGACCCGTGAGGTCGACGGCGGCCTGCAGACCATTTCCGTGAAGATGCCTGCCATCATCACCGTGGACCTGCGCCTGAACGAGCCGCGCTATGCGTCGCTGCCGAACATCATGAAGGCGAAGAAAAAGCCGCTGGACGAGAAAACCGCCGCCGACTACGGCGTCGACGTCACCCCGCGCCTGGAAATCGTCAAGACCGAAGAGCCGCCGGCACGCGCCGCAGGCATCGTGGTCGGCTCTGTCGACGAGCTGGTTGAGAAACTCAAAGAAGCGGGGGCTGTGTAATGGCTGTTCTTCTCCTTGCTGAAGTGACCGACGGCGCGCTGGCGCTGGACGCGACCGCAAAAGCCGTTGCCGCTGCCTCCAAGCTGGGCGACGTGACCGTTCTGGCCGCTGGCGCCTCTGCTGCTGCCGCTGGCGAAGAAGCCGCGAAAATCGCTGGCGTTGCCAAGGTTCTGGTTGCCGAGGACGCATCGCTGGGCCACCGCCTGGCGGAGCCGACCGCGGCGCTGATCGCTGGCCTGGCGTCCGACTATGAGCACATCGTTGCTCCGGCCACCACCGACGCCAAGAATGTTCTGCCGCGCGTTGCAGCACTGCTGGACGTGATGGTGATCTCGGACGTCTCCGGCGTTGTCGACGGCAACACCTTCGAGCGCCCGATCTATGCCGGCAACGCGATCCAGACCGTGAAGTCCAGCGACGCCAAGAAAGTCGTCTCCTTCCGCACCGCGTCCTTTGACGCAGCTGGCGAAGGCGGTTCCGCTTCCGTGGAAACCATCTCGGCAGCGGCAAACCCGGGCCTGTCCGAGTGGGTTGAAGACAAGGTTGCCGCAAGCGACCGTCCGGAACTCACCTCGGCCGGCATCGTTGTCTCCGGCGGCCGCGGCGTTGGCTCCGAGGAAGACTTCAAACTGATCGAGAACCTGGCCGACAAGCTGGGCGCCGCTGTTGGCGCCTCCCGCGCGGCTGTCGACTCGGGCTATGCCCCGAACGACTGGCAGGTGGGTCAGACCGGCAAGGTTGTTGCACCGGACCTGTATGTCGCTGTCGGCATCTCCGGCGCCATTCAGCACCTGGCCGGTATGAAGGACTCCAAGGTCATCGTGGCGATCAACAAGGACGAAGAAGCACCGATCTTCCAGGTTGCGGACTTTGGCCTGGTTGCCGACCTGTTCGAAGCCGTCCCGGCCCTGACCGAAAAACTGGGCTGAGCCCAGCCGGACAGCTGACCAAAAGGAAGGCCCGCCAATTGGCGGGCCTTTTTCCGTTCTGATGGTAAGGGGGATTTGACGCTCAGGCGCGCAGCAGCGGCTCCAGGTCGTCGGCCAGCGCCTCTGCGATTTTCATGTGTTCCTTGGGGCCGATCATATGGCGGGCAGCCGGCAGCTCCATCGGGCCGAAGATCATGCCGGAAATATCCTGCGCCGCGGCAGCGGAGGCAGCCTTGATTTCGAGGATGCCCTGCACCTTGGGGCGCAGCGCCTCAGCCATGGCGCGGTCGACCAGCACCGGCTCCTCCGGGAAGCCGGCCTCGGCGTCGAGCGCATAGCGCAGCCACAACAGCAGGACACGGCCGTCCAGTTCATCGACCAGCCTGGTCATCCGGTCGATCCAGCTGCGCTGCAGCTGCTCGCGGACCTGCTCAAACCGCTGCGCGGAGATCTCTCGCAGGGAGCACAGCAGGTGCTTGTTGAAGTGGAACTCGGTGAAGTCGACCTCAGGATACAGGGTCTTGAGCGCTGGCTGGGCGGCAAGGAAGCGGTCGTTGCGGCGCGGATGCACCCGGTAATAGGGGTTGGAGATATTCTGCGCGCCCAGCATCTGCACCACGGTCAGCCGGGCGTTGCGGGCAACGCCGATCAGGCTGTCGTCATGCGCGAAACTGTCCAGCCCCGCGTTCACGCTGCCCAGGTTGACGCAATCCATGCCCAGCCGGGCCTGCAGCGAGTCGACAAAGGGAAATTCAACGAATCGCCCATAGACTTCGGTTCCGCCAAGAAAAGCGACATAAGGGTCATCCAGGGACCGTCGCGGCCCCCGCACCAGCAGTCTGGATTGACCATATCTGACTGGTTCCCCCGCAAGCGCCCCCGCGCTTTTGAGTTCATAGCTCATACTACCACCAAATTTTTCACCCGAGACTCACCCTGGCGGGCAACCATTGCAATTTCCCTAAAGTGAGAATTTGCCTCAAATCCGGGCCAGCTGCCCTTGTGCCTGCCCGCGCCCGGCCAGTATGGTTGCCGCAGCTATTTCAGGAGCCTGAGGCATGGAAATTCAGAAGGTTGGAGTGATCGGCGCGGGTCAGATGGGCAATGGCATTGCCCATGTCATGGCGCTGGCCGGATACGAGGTCGTGCTGAATGACGTCAGCCAGCAGGCGCTGGACGCCGCGCTGAGCCTGATCCACAAGAACATGGAGCGCCAGGCCAGCAAGGGGAAGATTTCGGAAGACGATGTGAAGGCCGCATTGGCGCGCATCGTGCCGTCGCTGAAGCTGGCCGACGTGGGTGCAACCGATCTGGTGATCGAGGCGGCGACCGAGCGGGAAACCGTGAAGCAGGCGATCTTTGAGGACCTGCAGCCGCATCTGCAGCCGCATACGATCCTGACCTCCAACACCTCGTCGATCTCGATCACCCGGCTGGCCAGCCGCACCGACCGGCCCGAACGCTTCATGGGGTTCCATTTCATGAACCCGGTGCCGGTGATGCAGCTGGTGGAGCTGATCCGCGGCATTGCCACCGACGAGCCGACCTTCAAGGCCTGCCAGGACGTGGTGGCACGGCTGGGCAAAACCTCTGCCAGCGCCGAGGATTTCCCGGCCTTCATCGTCAACCGCATCCTGATGCCGATGATCAACGAGGCGGTCTATACGCTCTATGAGGGCGTGGGGTCGGTGAAGTCGATCGACGAATCGATGAAGCTGGGCGCCAACCATCCGATGGGGCCGCTGGAGCTGGCGGATTTCATCGGGCTGGACACTTGCCTCGCGATCATGAACGTGCTGCACGACGGGCTGGCGGACACCAAATACCGCCCCTGCCCGCTGCTGACCAAATACGTCGAGGCCGGCTGGCTGGGCCGCAAGACCCAGCGCGGGTTCTATGACTACCGCGGGGAAACCCCGGTGCCGACCCGGTAACAGACGGCACAAACAAAGAAGCGCCCCGCGGGGCGCTTTTTCGTTTCAGGCCGTATGGAGAGCGCAGGCTCAGCCCTGCTTGCCGAGGTTCAGCGTGTGCTCGCGCAGCCAGGCCATGAAGCCACGCGGATCGGTTTGCAGCTGTTCCATCTGCTCATCGGTCAGCGGTTTGCCGACCACCGGCGCCTGCGGCTTGTTGCAGGAACGGACGATCTCATGCAGCAAGAGGCCCTGGCGCAGGATCGGGGAGATTTGGCAGGCGATCTGGTACCAGCGCGAGTTCGAGCCGGGATAAAAGATTGGCACCACCCGGGCCCCGGAGCGGCGGATCAGCTGGGCAGTAAAGACGTTCCATTCACGTTCAACCGCGGGGCCGAACCAGCTGTCGGACGACATCACAACGCCGGAGGGGAACAGTGCCACGGCCCCGCCCTCCTTGAGGAAGGCCATGGTCTTGGCGCGCATGTCGACCATCTTGCGCTGCGCTTCGGGGTCATGCGGGAAGGGCACCGGGATCATGAAGGAGGTTGCGGCCTCGTCCAGGCCGGTCAGCACCGAGCGGGTCAGGATACGGTAGTCGAGGCGGCGGCGGCCGATCAGGTCGGCAAAGATCATGCCGTCGACCATGCCGTGCGGATGGTTGGCGACAATCACCACCGGGCCGTCGGCGGGGATATTGTCAATCTGCTCCTGCGGGGTCTGCAGGTCGATGCCCATGGTGTTGAGCGCACCGCGCCAGAACTTCTGGCCACGGTATTCGGCGTTGTTCTTCTCGAACTTGTTGACCATGCGCAGGATCGTCAGCTTGCCGGTCAGCCATTCGATGGTCTTGATCGCAAGTGAGGTCCAGCGGTCGTCAAAGGAGTTGGCATAGGTCAGCGTGCGGCGGTCATAGACCTCGCCCGTTGTCTGCTCAGCGGTGTCCGGCGCGATGCCGGTATTCCTGTCTTGTGCGGTATCCGCCAATGTGCCTTTTCCCGTCCCGTCGCCGGCGCGGGCCTAGTAGCCCTCGCCGAACTTGTCGGCCACCAGAGCCTCCAGCGCATGCGCCAGCGCGTCAGCATCAGGCCCCGAAGTCTCGACGTCAATAGTCGTTCCTTTCGAGGCTGCCAACATCAAAAGCCCCATAATACTGTCGCCTGAGGCCGACATTCCGTCCTTCAGCACCTCTGCCGTGGCGTCAAACGCTTCGACCACCTCCACCAGCTTGGCAGAGGCGCGGGCGTGCAGCCCCTTTTCGTTGATGATTTTCAGCGTCTTCAGAGCCATTTAATGTGCCTGCTCCCCGTCAGGGTTTACGTTCTGGGCGTTGATATACTTGCGCCCGGCCTCCATTGCCTGCCGCACTGCATCGGCAACCGGCAGGTGGCGGGATTTTGCCAGTTTGATCAGCATCGGCAGGTTGGCGCCATAAAGAATGCGGCGGTCCGCGGGCGCGCAGGCCTTGAGGCTGAGGTTGGAGGGCGAACCGCCGAAGAGGTCCACCACCACAACCACGCCGCCGCCGCTGTCGACCTTATCGGCTGCAGCGGCGATTTCCTTCTGCTTGGCACTGCGGTCGTCTTCAGGGCCGATGCCAATGGCCACAAGGCTGGGCTGCGGACCCACAACGTGTTCCACTGCGGCAAGGTATTCCTTTGCCAGTCCGCCATGCGCTACGATCACAATCCCGATCAACCCGGCCTCTCACTTCTTTTGCTGGCCTTGCAGCTCGCGGTGTCTAATTGACACTTGCAAGCCGTCCTCCGCAAGGGCCTTGGCCAGGGTTTCCGCCATTGTCACCGATCTGTGCTGGCCGCCGGTGCAGCCGAAGGCGATGGAAAAATGCGATTTCCCCTCATCCCGGTAGGCTGGCAGCAGCAGCCGGGTCAGGTCCAGCACCCGGTCAAAGAACGGCTGGAACCGGTCGTCGGCACGGACATAGTCCTGCACCGCCGGATCCTGGCCGTTCAGCGCACGCAGGCCCGGGTCCCAATAGGGGTTGGCCAGGAAGCGGCAGTCGAACACCATGTCGATCCCGTGCGGCATGCCGCGCTTGTAGGAGAAGCTTTGCACCGACAGCGCCAGGGTGCGGCCGCCGGGGGCGAACCAGCGCTCGATCTCCGCCTTCAGCTGGTGGACGTTCATGCCCGAGGTTTCCAGCAAGATGTCGGCCCGGTCGCGGATCGGTCCCATCAGGTCCAGCTCGCGGCGCACGCCCTCGCCCGGGGATTCTGCCGGTGCCAGCGGGTGGCGGCGGCGGGTTTCCGAGTAGCGGCGCAACAGCACATCGGGCTGGGCGTCGAGGTAGAGCACGGTCAAGTCCAGCTCGCGGCGGCCCGACAGCATGTCGATCACATCCAGCAGCGCGCGCGGCGAGAAGTCCCGGTTGCGGCTGTCCAGCCCCAGCGCCATCGGGCGCGGCGCTGCGGCGGCATCAAACAGACCGGGCAGCAGGCGCAGCGGCAGGTTGTCAATTGCCTCGAAGCCAAGATCCTCCAGCACGTTGATCGCGGTGGTCCGGCCCGCGCCGGAGGGGCCGGTGACCAGAACCGCCGGGACTGCCTGTTTTTTCTGTTCAGGCATCCGGGTCCAGCGCCCCGCATCTGAGGTATTGCATCAGGGCCGGGGCGAAATGGGCGCCGTCCACGCGTTTGACCCGGACAATCTCCTGCCCCAAGAGCTGGGTGGTGTGGCGCACCGGCAGGCGTTCGGTCTCTGCCTCGTCGAGATCGACCAGCGCCGTCACCGGCACCGGGCTGCGGATCTGCGCCTGCAGAAGGCCCATATAACGCGCCTCGATCAAACCGCGGATCGGTTCCGGCGCGCTGGCGACCAGTTCCCCGTGCAGGAGCTGCACCAGCACCCGGTCATCCGCCACCAGCTGGGCGCCGAAGGCCATCAGCTGCAGCGCCAGCGCGGATTTTCCCTGGCCGGAGGTGCCGGTGATCAAAAGCCCCTGTCCCTCCAGCGCGACGCAGGAGGCATGCAGGATGAGGCTTTGTGTTTCAGACATGGGCTTGAACCGGGATCAGACAGGCAAGCCTACCACAAAACGCGCGCCGAGTGGCTCGGAAGTGACATCGGCCTCGGTCGGGCGGATGTTTTCGGCCCAGATCACCCCGCCATGCGCCTCGACAATCTGCTTGGAGATCGCCAGGCCAAGGCCGGAGTTATTGCCGAAATGCTCCACCGGGCGCTGCGAATAGAAGCGTTTGAAGATCTTGGAGAGCGCCTGGTCGGGGATGCCTGGGCCGGTGTCTTCTACCACGATCAGCACCCGGTTGGCGCGGCGGCGCGCCCAGACGCGGATGGCGTCGCCCTCCTCGCAGAAGGAAATCGCATTGGTGATCAGGTTCACGAAAACTTGCGCCAGGCGCGCCTCCAGCCCCTGCAGCTGAATCGGCTGTGCGGGCAGATCGGTGATGTAGTCGATGCCCTTGGCGCGGGCATCCTCGCCCAGGTACTGGTTCAGGTTGCCCAGCATGGACAGGAGGTTGAACTCTTCCTCCTCCTCCTTGACCAGTTCGGCGTCCAGCCGCGAGGCGTTGGAGATGTCGCTGACCAGCCGGTCGAGGCGGCGCACATCGTGTTCGATCACGTCCATCAGCTTTTCGCGCTGGTCATCGCGGCGGACCATCCGCAGGGTGCCAACCGCGGATTGCAGGCTGGCGAGCGGGTTCTTGATCTCATGCGCCACGTCCGCGGCGAACTGCTCATTGCTGTCGATGCGGGAATAAAGCGCCTTGACCATCCCGCGCAGGGCACGGCTGAGGCGGCCAATCTCGTCAGGGCGGGCGGACAGGTCAGGGATGCGGATCCGGCCCGGGTTGGATTTACGGCTGCCGCGGTCGCGGCCCAGTTCCGCCGCCTCGGCCAGATCGGCCAAGGGGTTGGCGATGGTCGAAGCCAGCACCAGGCTGAGGCCGACGGAAACCAGAAGCGCCACCACAAACATCTGCAGAACCCGTTCCTGCTCGCCGCGAACGAGCGCGTCTACCTCGCCGGTGGGCGAGGTCAGCGCGATCACCCCGACGGCGGTGCCGTTGTGCATGATCGGGGTAGCCGCGGAGATCACCCGGCTGCCGCTGGTGTCCACCACGGTTTCAACCCCGGTGCCGCGATTCATCGCACGGTCCACAAGGCCGCTGAGCCGTTCCTCCAGCGTCGGGCCAGAAGCCGCATTGGGTGTTTCATCGCCTTCCGTCAATCCCCAGAGCACAGAGAGCGCGTCGCTGATCAGGGTGCGGCTGCGGCCGCTGTCGTTCAGCACGTTCAGCGCATCGCTGCGGTCCACACCCTTGATGCTGGAAATCAGGTTGCCGGTGGTGTCGAACACAAAGGCCTCGACCCCGCCGCGCAGGCTGAGGCGAGCCAAGGTATCTTCCACCTGAATGCCATCGCCGGCAGCAAAGCTGACGGCGCCGGCCGCGGGCATCTCAGCCTCGAACACATCGGCGGCCAGCATCGCCTCGGAGACCAGCGCGCCGGCCCGCTGCTGAACCAGGCTCTGGCGGGAAGAGTTCAGGTAGAGGATGCCGGTGACCATGATGGTCAGCGCAATCAGGTTGAAAGTGATGATCCGGCGGGTCAGCGGCGAGCCCTTGAGCGGCAGGAGCCCGCGGCGGGCGCGCTTGACCTGCATCTCGCGCGTGACCGACTGGTCGGGGGTGACCCAGTCTTCCCCCAAAACCACATCGCCGTCCTGCTGGCGTTGCACTATGCTGGTATCGCGCATCCGCGCCACTCCCTTGGCCGGGGGCAAGAAGCCCCGCTTAGATGAGCCGCTTATTCTTCATTGTAACGGTAACCGATTCCATAAAGGGTCTCGATTGCCGCAAAATCCGAATCCGCGCTGCGCATCTTCTTGCGCAGGCGCTTGATGTGGCTGTCGATGGTGCGGTCGTCCACATAGACCTGATCGTCATAGGCCACATCCATCAGCTGGTCGCGGCTTTTGACGAAGCCGGGCCGCTGGGCCAGCGCCTGCAGCAGCAGGAATTCGGTCACTGTCAGCGACACGTCCCTGCCCTTCCAGCTGACCGCGTGGCGCAGCGGGTCCATCCGCAGGTTGCCGCGCTCCATCACCTTGGCCTCGGGCGAGGCGGTGCCTTCGGCGTCGCTGCTGATGGCCTCCTGGCGGCGCAAGAGCGCCCGGATGCGTTCGACCAGCAGGCGCTGCGAAAACGGCTTCTTGACGTAATCGTCAGCCCCCATGCGCAGGCCCAGCACCTCGTCGATCTCATCATCCTTGGAGGTCAGGAAGATCACCGGCATCTGGGATTTCTGGCGCAGCCGCTGCAACAGGTCCATGCCATCCATGCGCGGCATCTTGATGTCCAGCACCGCCATATCCGGCAGTTTCTTGTTGAAGGCGTCCAGCGCCGCCTGCCCGTCATTATATGTTTCGACCTCAAAGCCCTCGGCCTCAAGCGTCATGGAAACCGATGTCAGGATGTTCCTGTCATCGTCAACCAAAGCAATCTTCGACATCGGAATTGCCCCTAATCTGCTCTGTTATGTTTTGTTTTTACCATGTTCATCGCCGTTCTAGTGCCCCGAATCAATCCCATTTGAAGAATCGGGACAATCTTTGGACACAATTGGGGCAAAAATACCTTAGCGTTCACTGAACAGCCGGGCACATGCCGCGGTGCAGAACAATGGTTGCGCTAAACATTGCCTTGATGGCGCTAACTGGTTGAAACCGGCCTGTTCACCCCCCAAAACGCCATGTTAAGACCGCGCCACCGGCAGCGATGCCGTTTCTATTGCCCCAATGGCGCAGCCGCGCAGCCTGCGTGCCGCCCGCGCCGCCACAGGAGAAAAAACGCATGACATCTGGACGGGTTAACCCGCAATTCCGCCTCGAGGATCAGGGCATCGAGGGTCTGGGCAATGTCTATTACAACTTCATGGAGCCTGCGCTGATCGAAGCCGCGCTGAAGCGCGGCGAAGGCACGCTGGGCAATGGCGGCGCCTTCCTGGTCACCACCGGCAAATTCACCGGCCGGTCGCCCAAGGATAAACATGTCGTGAAAACCGACAGCGTGCGCGACACCATCTGGTGGGACAACAACGCCGCGATGAGCGCCGAGGGCTTTGACGCGCTCTACGCCGACATGCTGGAGCACATGAAGGGCAAGGACTACTACGTCCAGGACCTGGTGGGCGGCGCCGATCCGGCACATGCGATCAACGTCCGCATGGTGACCGAGCTGGCCTGGCACAACCTGTTCATCCGCACCATGCTGCGCCGTCCCGACCGCGAAGACCTGGATGATTTCATCGCCGATTTCACCGTCATCAACTGCCCGAGCTTCCAGGCCGACCCCAAGAAGCACGACTGCCGCAGCGAGACCATCATCGCGATGAACTTCGACCGCAAGATGATCCTGATCGGCGGCACCGAATACGCTGGCGAAAACAAGAAATCGGTGTTCACCCTGCTGAACTACCTGCTGCCGGAAAAAGGCATCATGCCGATGCACTGCTCCGCCAACCACGCCAAAGGCAACCCGGTCGACACCGCCGTGTTCTTCGGCCTGTCGGGCACCGGCAAGACCACCCTGTCGGCCGACCCGGACCGCGTCCTGATCGGTGATGACGAGCACGGCTGGGCCGACAACGGCACCTTCAACTTCGAAGGCGGCTGCTATGCCAAAACCATCAACCTGAATGCCGAGGCAGAGCCGGAAATCTACGCCACCACCTCCAAGTTCGGCACCGTGATCGAGAACATGGTGTTCGATCCGGAGACCAAAGAGCTGGATTTCAACGACGACAGCCTGACCGCCAACATGCGTTGCGCCTACCCGCTGCACTACATCTCCAACGCATCGGCCAGCGCCCGCGGCGGCCACCCGAAGAACATCATCATGCTGACCTGCGATGCCTTCGGCGTGCTGCCTCCGATCGCGCGGCTGACCCCGGCGCAGGCGATGTACCACTTCCTGTCCGGCTTCACCTCCAAGGTGGCGGGTACCGAGCGCGGCGTGACCGAGCCGGAGCCGACCTTCTCCACCTGCTTTGGCGCGCCGTTCATGCCGCGCCGCCCGGAAGTGTACGGCAACCTGCTGCGCGAGAAGATCGCCCAGCACGGCGCCACCTGCTGGCTGGTGAACACCGGCTGGACCGGCGGCGCCTATGGCACCGGCAGCCGGATGCCGATCAAGGCGACCCGCGCGCTGCTGACTGCTGCGCTGGACGGTTCGCTGGCGGATGCGGAATTCCGTAAAGACGCGAACTTCGGCTTTGACGTGCCGGTGAACGTGCCGGGCGTGCCGGAGCTGCTGCTGGATCCGCGCCGCACCTGGGACGACAAGGACGCCTATGACACCCAGGCGGCCAAACTGGTGCAGATGTTCTCTGACAACTTCGAGCAGTACCTGCCGTTCATCGACGAGGACGTGAAGGCCGCCGCCATCGGCTGAGGCTTCGCCAATTCCTCTGAGTAAAGAAAACCCCGGCCAAGCGCCGGGGTTTTTCATTTCAGGAAATTAAATTTCACAGAAACCATTTCTTAACTCTTACCACCGCAAATCTTCCGCAATCACAGCTTTGCGGCTGTTTGCTGCAGATTTGCGCCAACCCAGGGAGAGGCCAGAATGGATAAAGAGGCTTTGAGGGTTTTCAATAGCATATTCAGCTCCGGCAGCGCCTTTGTGTACCGCTGTGCCAATGACGAGAATTTCACGATGCAGTTCATGGCCGGGCAGGTCGAGAAGCTGTGCGGCTGCCCGAAATCGGACATACTTGGAAACTCGAAAGTGTCCTATGTCGGCTTGACCCATGCCGATGACATTGACCGTGTCTTTGCCGACGTTGATGCTGCCATAACAGCCGGGGAGAACTGGGACGTTGCCTACCGGCTCCAGCGGCCCGACGGTTCAGCCGCCTGGGTCCGCGAGCGTGGCAACGCAGTCTACGATGACAGCGGAGAGATGGTATTCCTCGAAGGGCTGGTGGTGGATGCCTCAGCCGAAGTCAGCCTGCGCGAGGAGCTGGAAGTCACCCTGCAGAAGACCGAAGCAGACAATGCCGAAATCCTGAAACTGGCGGAAAACATTCTGCGGTCGGTGCAAAAGCTTTCAATTTTGGCGATCAACGCAGGGATCGAGGCAGCGCGGGCAGGTAAGGCCGGCCAGGGTTTTGCCTTTCTGGCGCGTGAGATCAAGGCGCTGGCGGACGAGAACAACGCCTGGGCAAACCGGATCACCGACCAGATGGCAGGCCGCGACAGCGCGGCCCGGGAAAAGATCATGCGCCCGGAGGAAGAGGATCAGGCCTAAAGACTGCCTGTCACCATGTCCCGCACCTTGACTGCGTAGCGGTCGGTCATGCCGGAGACGAAATCCGCCAGCGAATGCATGGCTGTACAGGCATCCTCCACCCCGCGCAGATCCAGGTCGACGGCGCGGATCAGCTGTGCCCAATGGGGATGCTCCTTGGCCAGCACCGCCTGATCCCAGCCGCAGGCAGCCAGATCGGTGTAAAGCCCGCGGAAGTGGCCGAGGACGCGGTGCAGCACCTGGCGGCCTGCGACCTCCAGCTCTGTCTTGCGGCGCGCGGCAAAGATGCGTTCCACCGACAGGCGCTGCAATTCGGCAAAGGCGTCCGCCTTGGATGATGCGCCGATCAGGTCACCGTCGAATTCGCCGCTCATGATGGCGTCGTAATTGTCCAGGAAGGCCTGCACAGCGGCGCTGGTGGCGGCACCGATGGAGAGCGCGCGCAGAAGGGCGACACGCTCGCCCAGCGGCATGGCGGCGTCTTCCTCGCGGTTGCGCTTGCCGGTGATGTCCTCGAGCACAGCAGCCACATCACCCCGGTCCAGATCGCCCACGGCGCCTGCGTCCTCGATATCCATGATGCGGTAGCAGATGTCATCCGCGGCCTCGACGAGGAAAGCGAGCGGGTGGCGGCGGTACCAGCCTGCGCTTTCGCGGATCATGCCGGTGGCGGTGCAGATTTCATCGAGCAGCGCTGTGTCAGCGGCAAAGACGCCGAATTTCTTGAGGCCTGCATAAGGCGCCGGGCCATCGCCGCAAACGGCATCGCGCACCTGGCGGGTACAGGGGTATTTCAGGAAGGCGCCCAGCGTTGCGTAGCTGAGCCGCATGCCGCCCTCGCGCCGGGCCATTTCCAGCCGCCCGGCGATGCGCAGGCCCTGGGCGTTGCCTTCAAAATGGGCAAACTCGGCCTGCTGGGCTGCCGGGACCTCGGCGGCGAGCCCTGCACCTGCCTTGAATTGCGCGGCAAACCAGCCGCCGATGCTGTCCTCGCCGGAGTGGCCAAAGGGCGGGTTGCCGATGTCATGCAGAAGGCAGGCGGATTGCACATGGCCGGCAATGCGCAAGACCTGATCCGGGGTGATGCGGTTTGCTGCCAGCAGGGCCTGCCCAACGCCAGCGCCAAGCGAACGGCCGACGCTGCAGGTCTCCATGCTGTGGATCATCCGGTGGTGCACATGGTCGTGGCTGTAGAGCGGGTGCACCTGGGTTTTCTGCGCCAGCCGCCGGAACGGCTCGGAGAACAGGATGCGGTCATAGTCCTGCAGATAGGCCTCGCGCCCCGGGGCTTCGGGGAAGTCCGGCCGGCACAGCCGCCCCGGGTTCAGCAGCCTGTTCCACTCCATCGCCATGTGCCTGCTCCTTTGCCTGTCTGAGGGCGGTTAAACGGGAGGCGGCGGGGAAATGCAAACGCTTCAGTGCGGTTCGATGCCGGCGGGCTCCAGCTTGTGCTCCGGCTCCACGTGAATCACCACCTGCGCCTCCGGCAGGGCATCTTTCAAGGCGATCTCAATCATGTCGCAGATGCCGTGGGACGCCCGCACCGTCATGGCGCCGTCCACCACCATATGAAACTCAATAAACAGCGCACGGCCGGCCCGGCGGGTCTTGAGGCCATGCACCTGCAGCGCGCCTGCTGCCATGCGCTGGATGACCTCTTCGATTTTCTGGCGTTCCTCCGCCGGGGCGGCGGTGTCCATCAGGCCGTTCACGGAGGCTGCGATCACCAGCCAGCCCTCGCGCAGGATGTTGACGCCGACCAGCAGCGCCAGCAGCGGGTCGAGCACCGCCCAGCCGGTGACAAGTGCCAGAACCAGCCCAGCCAGCACCCCGGCAGAGGTCCAGACATCGCTCATCAGGTGGCGCCCGCCAGCCGACAGCGCCGGGGACTTCAACCGTGTGCCCGCGCGCAGCAGCACCCGCGCCCAAGCAAGGTTCACCAGCATCGCCAGCGCGTTCACCAACATGCCGGCAGCGCCCCAGGCGGGATCGCCTGCGCGGGTCAGCGCGCTGATGGCTTCGTGCAGGATCACCAGGGCAGCGATCACGATCAGGATGCCCTCGATCACCGCCGAGAAATACTCGGCCTTGTGGTGGCCGTAGGGGTGGCCCGCGTCCGGCGGCCGCTGGGCATAGCGCACCGCGAACCAGGCCATCACCGCGCCGCCGATGTTCACCAGCGATTCCAGCGCATCCGACAGCAGCGCCACGGAACCGGTCATCCGCCAGGCGGCGACCTTGAGCGCCATCACTGCCAAAGCGATGAGGATGGAGCCGGTTGCCAGTTGTTCTGCACTGAGCCGTTGCTGCATGCTGCCCTGCCCGCCCATTACATCAGAACGCCGCGGCGCAGCAGGTTCAGGCCTGCGATCAGCAGCACCACCAGCGTTGCGCGGCGGAACAGCACCTGGTCGATGCGGTCATGCAGCTGCCCGCCGATCCACATGCCCGCCACTGCCGGCACGATCAGCACCAGCGAAAAGGGCGCGGTCTCAGTCCGGATCACGCCGGAGCCAATGTGGGCCACCAGCAGCGCCACCGCGCCCAGGCCGTAGATCACCCCCTGCACCCGGATCTGTTCTGTCTTTTCGGTATTCAGGGCGGTCAGGTAAGCCACCGTCGGCGGCCCCCAGACACCGGACACACCGCCGATCAGCCCCGCAATGCCACCGACCACAGCCTCGCTGCGGCGGGAAGGATTGGCGATGGTGAATGTCTTGCCCATCAGCTGGATGCAGGCAAAGACAGTGACCGGCAGGCCAATAACCAGGAGCAGAGCCTGCTGCGGCAGCAGCCGCACGGACTGGGCGCTGAGCAGCAGGCAGACCAGACCGATCAGCAGGAACACGTGGAACTTGCGGATCGAGGCCATGGCCGCCGCTGGCCCCTGCCGCAGCGCCTGCATGCCGTTAGTTACCAGCGTGGGCAGAATCAGCCCGGCCAGCGCCAGCTCGGGTGCCAGGAACATGCTGAGGCCCGAGATGAAGATCATCGGCATGGCAAAGCCCACCAGGCCTTTGACCGTGCCCGCCAGCAGCGCGATACCAAAGGCCGCTGCCAGTTCAGCCGGGGAAAGAAGCGAAAACAATGCGGTCATGCCTCCGCTCTATCACATCCGCAGCGTGCTGCACGGGCAAAATCAACACGCAAGATTTGATCCAAATGACGCACCCGTGAGTATTTTTGTTGCGCTGCACCTGCAAAATGATTTACCACCGGGCGACCGAAGAAGGATCTGATTCATGGCCCACGACGGACAGGACTTGCATATGAAACCGACTCTCATTCCCGACCTGCTGGCGCTGACCGGCGCAGCGCTGGAACCGCTGGACCAGCTGCTTGAGGCCGCACGGGCCTCCGTCAAGGACATGGTGAGCAGCGACGGCCGTGTCTCCGGCAAGCTGATCGAGGAAAACCAGGTGGCGGCGCATGGTCTGTCCTGGCTTGCTACTTACGTCTACTCGCTGCGGCAGATGCAGAAATGGGCGGAGAAGCTGCAGGGCGAGGGCAAGTTCGGCGAGATGGAGCAGTTGCTGCACCAGATCGGCTTTGGCGAATACCTGTGGCAGGTCTACGGCGGCATCCAAATGAACCAGGGCGAGATCATCCGCTTGCAGGATCTGGGCCTGAGCCAGGACGCCCAGCGTGGGCTGATGGTGCCTGCAGTGATGACGCTGCGCGAGCAGGGCAACAGCCAGGCCGCCCGCAGCCGTCTGGTGGAGCTGATGGAGGAACAGGCTGGTTCCACCATGTTCGGCGCCTCCGGCCTGGAGGAAGAGCTGGAGATGATCCGCGACCAGTTCCGCCGTTATGCGGTGGAGAAGGTCGAGCCGAATGCCCATGATTGGCACCTGAAGGATGAGCTGATCCCGATGGAAGTCATCGAGGAGCTGGCCGAAATGGGTGTCTTCGGGCTGACCATTCCGGAGGAATACGGCGGGTTCGGCCTGTCCAAGGCCTCGATGGTTGTGGTGTCCGAGGAACTGTCGCGCGGCTATATCGGTGTTGGTTCGCTGGGCACCCGGTCCGAGATTGCGGCGGAGCTGATCCTGTGCGGAGGCACCGAGGAGCAGAAGGCCAACTGGCTGCCGAAACTGGCCAGCGCCGAGATTCTGCCGACCGCCGTGTTCACCGAGCCGAACACCGGCTCTGACCTCGGGTCCTTGCGCACCCGCGCGGTGAAGGATGAGAACGGCGATTACAAGATCACCGGCAACAAGACCTGGATCACCCACGCTGCCCGCACCCATGTGATGACGCTGCTGGCGCGCACCGATCCGAACACCACCGATCACCGCGGGCTGTCGATGTTCCTGGCGGAGAAGACCCCGGGCACCGACGAGGCGCCCTTCCCCACCCCCGGCATGACCGGCGGCGAGATCGAGGTGCTGGGCTACCGCGGCATGAAGGAATACGAGCTGGGCTTCGACAATTTCCACGTGAAGCAGGAAAACCTGCTGGGCGGCGAGGAAAACAAGGGCTTCAAGCAACTGATGGAGACGTTTGAATCGGCCCGCATCCAGACCGCGGCCCGCGCCATCGGCGTGGCGCAGTCGGCGCTGGATATTGCCATGCAGTACGCGCAGGAGCGCAAGCAGTTCGGCAAGTCGCTGATCAACTTCCCGCGCGTCTCCGGCAAGCTGGCGATGATGGCGGTGGAGATCATGATCGCCCGGCAGCTGACCTATTTCTCAGCCTGGGAAAAGGACCACGGCCACCGCTGCGACCTGGAGGCCGGGATGGCCAAGCTCCTGGGCGCGCGGGTTGCCTGGGCGGCGGCCGACAATGGCTTGCAGATCCACGGCGGCAACGGTTTTGCGATGGAGTACAAGATCTCCCGCGTGCTGTGCGATGCCCGTATTCTGAACATCTTTGAAGGTGCCGCTGAGATCCAGGCGCAGGTCATCGCCCGCCGCCTGCTGGGCTGACCGCTGTCAGAGACCACCGCAGGGGAGCAATCCCCTTCTTGCCCGGCGCTCGCGCCGGGCTTTTTTCAGGGTGGCTGAGAACCGCAGCTTATGCGGCCCGCCTGCAACCACGGCGCGGAATAAGTCTGTTTCCAATACAGGTTCTTCGATCCTTAACGATTCATGGTTAACAAGAGTGCATGACACTGTTTCGCTGCCTCATTCTGCCCGTTCTGTTTTTGATCTCCGCCTGCGGCGGCGCCGTGCCGGAGGGACAATCCCCCCGTATTCTGGCGATGGGCGATTCGCTTCTGGCCTGGCACAGCCTGGCCGGCAAATCCATTTCGGACACAGTGGCCCGCGAATTGCAGGAACCGGTCGTTGACCGTTCCGTTTCCGCCGCGCGGATCATCTATAAGCTGCCCATTTCCGGCGCTGCTGGGATGAACATCCGCAAGCAGTACACGCCCGGCGAATGGGACTGGGTGATCGTCAACGGCGGCGGCAATGACTTGTGGCTTGGCTGCGGCTGCTTTGCCTGCAACCGCAAAATGGACAAGCTCATTGCCTCTGACGGGCGCAAGGGTGCAATCCCCGGGATGCTGGCAGAACTGCGCGCGTCCGGCGCCAAGGTGATCTATGTCGGCTACCTGCGCAGCCCCGGCGTGGGGTCGATGATCGAACATTGCCGGGATGAGGGCAACGAGCTGGAGGCCCGTATTGAGCGGCTGGCGGCGCTGGATGAGGGGATCTTCTTCCTGTCAAACAAGGACTTGGTGCCTTACGGCGACCGGTCCTACCACGCGCTGGACATGATCCACCCGTCAGTCAAGGCGAGCAGCGAGATCGGCCGCAAGGTGGCCGAGATCATCCGCACGAACTGAGAGAACCCCGGCCCGAACGCGCGGTTTTCCCGCCCGAATGCTTGCACTTGCGACCTTGCGCTGACTGCTGCACCCCTTCAGTGTGGCATCAGAAACTGCCGCCGGAGGTCTAGATGCTGCGTGCTGCCCTGATCGCGTCCCTGCTGCTGCCAACCGCCTGCACCGGAGATGAAAGCCTGTCTGCCTATGGCGCCGCGGGCAAAGAGTGGAAGTTGCAGAGCATTGATGGCAGCGCCTTTGCCGCCGCTGCGACCCTCATCTTTCCGGAGCCGGGCAAGATCGCCGGGCGCGGGCCTTGCAACAATTTCCTGGGCAGCCAGACCGCGCCCTATCCCTGGTTTGAAACCGGGCCGCTGGCGGTGACGCGCATGGCCTGCCCGGAACTGGAGGCAGAGGACGCCTTTCTGAAAGCACTGCAGGAGATGACGCTGGCAGAGGTTTCCGGCGATGTGCTGATCCTCAGCAATGACGCGGGCCGGGAGATGCTGTTCAAAGACGGCGGCTAAGCAGGTCCATGAGCCGGGCGCGCGCCTCCGGCGGTGGGTGATTGCCCAGCGACGGGGCCAGATGCGACTCGAGGAAATGACCTGTGGTGCGCAGGGCATGGAGGATTTCGGCGTCGTTTGCATCGCCCTGCCCCAGCATCACCGGCGGCAGCGGCAGCAGCCGGTCTGCCCAGTCACCGGCCCCTTCACGTGAAACAGCCCGACCCGTTTTCGGCGACACATAGGCCAGCCCGAACCGGCTGCCGGTCACGGCGCAAACCGTGAGGTCGAGGCCAAAGCCCATCTCCTCCAGGAGCGTCATTTCCCAGCGCAGGTAGGCGAGCGGCCAGAGGTCTTCGTTGCCCAGAAGATCCAGCAGCTGTTCACTGCGGGTATAGAGACCGGCGTGCGGTTCGCGCTCTGGCAGACAAAAGGACAGCATCGCCGTCACTGTGTTGAGCCCGGCCAGTGGCAGCCGGCCAGAGAGCGCTGCGGCGGCGCGGCTGCGCAGGGGTTCGGCGTGATAACTGCCCAAATGGTCCTCGAGCCTTGCTCGCCAGGTCACATCCAGCTGTGCACCGGGTTGCAGGATCGGTGCCATCCGGCGGCCGGCCCCGCCGCGCACCACGCCTGCGTGGCGCCCGTGTTCTTCGGTGAAAACGTCGATGATGGCCGAGCTTTCGCCGTGGCGGCGCACCGAAAGCAATATGCCGTGATCACGCCACTCCAAAGCCGGCCCCCCCTGTTCTGCGGTCCGCCCTACCAGAGCGTATTGCCGGACGGGCTGCAAGCGGCGGGGTCATTCCAGGCCGGGTTCGTCCAGCAGGTGGCGGCCCTGGCGGTCCTCGACCTCGATCACCCAGAGGTCAGGGTCAAAGCTCCGCTGCCGGTTTATTGAAGCATCGACGTCCGGCTCCGCCCCCTCGGCCAGCGCATCCCATTTGCGGTCGCCGCTCATCAGGTCATAGGTGCGGTGAAAGGCGCGGGCCTGGCCGTCCAGCGTGTTGAGCTTGACCAGCACTGCGCCCGCAGTGTCGTCGCCATGGGAGGTGATGAAGGCCGGAATATCCTGGAACCGAAGGCGGGCCAGATAGGCGTCGACCCAGAAGCGGGCGGTGAGGCGGGTCATGCCGCACCCCCGCCTGCGTCAGCGCTCAAGGAGCCTGCGGGAGCCTCCGGCGGGAGTATTTTCACAAAGGTGAAAAGCACGGGGCGCTTCAATTGCCGTCCTTGAAGTCGAGGCCCATTTCGGAATAGCGCTCAGCCTCTTCCAGCCAGTTCGGGCGCACCTTCACCTGCAGAAACAAATGCACCTTGCGGCCCAGGAATTCCTCCAGCTCGGCACGGGCGGCCTGGGAGACGGACTTGATGGTCTCGCCGCGCTTGCCCAGCACGATGCCCTTGTGGCCGTCGCGGACCACATAGATCATCTGGTCGACGCGGGCAGAGCCGTCCTTGCGCTCTTCCCATTTTTCGGTCTCAACCGTCAGCTGGTAGGGCAGCTCCTGATGCAGGCGCAGCGTCAGCTTCTCGCGGGTCATTTCCGCCGCGATCATCCGCATTGGCAGGTCGGCGATCTGATCCTCGGGGTAGAGCCAGGGGCTTTCCGGCAGCTTGCCCGCCAGCCACTGGCGCAGATCGTCGACGCCATGGCCGCGCTCTGCCGAGATCATAAAGGTTTCGGCAAATGTGTAGCGGCTGTTCAGGTCCTGGGTGAGGCCCAGCAGTTTTTCGGCCGGCACCTTGTCGATCTTGTTGATTGCCAGCGCCACGGTGCGGCCCTCGCCGATTTCGGCAAGGCCTTCGAGGATGGTCTCAACCCCTTCGGTGATGCCGCGGTGGGCCTCAACCATCAGCACGACGACATCGGCGTCCGCGGCACCGCCCCAGGCGGCGGCAACCATGGCGCGGTCCAGGCGGCGGCGGGGTTTGAACAGGCCGGGCGTGTCGACAAACACCAGCTGCGCGTCGCCCTCCATCGCCACGCCGCGGATACGGGCGCGGGTGGTCTGCACCTTGTGAGTCACGATCGAGACCTTGGCCCCGACCATGCGGTTCAGAAGGGTGGATTTGCCCGCGTTGGGCTCTCCGATCAGGGCAACGAATCCGGCGCGTGTGGTCATCAATACACATCCTGTTTGCAGAGCCGATCCCCTACAGGATTTTACCCACAGGGGCCAGAGGCGTTTTGAAACCGGGTTTCAGGCACAATCTCACAGGCTTGCCCTATGTCAAAGACCTGTGGCAGATCCCGTGTGAAAACCGCAGCGCCAAGCCAATTCGACAGCCAGGCCTTTCTTCGAGAGCACACAAGGGGGCCAGCCTGATGAACCGCCGGGATTTTCTGATTAGGACTGCTGCATCTGCCGGGGCGCTTGGCGCAGGCAGCTGGGGTTTGGCGGGTACCGGCGGGGCGCAGCGGCTGACCATCCAGCCCGCCAGTTTCGCTTTCCGTGAAACACCGACCGAAGGGCTGGTGAGCCTGTCGCCGGACGCGCCGCCGCCGGTTCTGTTTGGCACACAGGGCAAGCCCATGCATCTGCGGGTGGAGAATGGCACCGAAGACTACACCGCAATGCACTGGCACGGGTTGCGGATTGCCAACGCGATGGACGGGGTGCCGTACCTGACCCAGATGCCGATCGCAGGTGGCGAAAGCTTTGACTACACGTTCACGCCGCCGGATGCCGGCACCTACTGGTATCACCCGCATTGCATGACCATGGCGCAGATGGCGCATGGGCTGACCGGAGTGATGGTGATCCGCGAAACGGAGGAGCCCGGGTTCGACGCCGATCAGGTAGTTAACCTGCGGGACTTCCGGCTGGATGATGCGGGCGCGTTCCTGCCCTATTACACTGCACGCGGCGCGGCCCGCGGCGGGACGCACGGCAATGTGCTGACTGCAAACTGGCTGCAGGCGCCGGTTTATGATCACCCTGCGGGCGGCTTGGTTCGGCTGCGGGTGGTGAACACCGACACTACGCGAATCTACAAGCTGCACCTCAGCACCGCTCAGGCGCGGATAATTGCCTGGGACGGGCATCCGGTGGCGGTTGAACTGCCCCTGCCCTCAGCTGAGGAGCCGTTGCTGGTCGGCCCCGGACAACGGGTGGAATTTGCAGTGCGGATGCCAGCAGACGAGGGGCAGTCGGCGGAGCTGCTTGCAGAACTTCCAGGCCAGCCCACCCGCACCATGGCGCGGCTGCGGTCTGTTGGCGCGGACCTGGCACGGGACTTGCGGGAACTGAAACCGCTGCCTGCCAATCCGGTTGCCCGGCCTGATCTGGCAAAGGCGGAGGTGCATGATTTCGTCTTTGGCTGGACGCCGGAGGGCGGGCCGCCGAATGATGGCTACTGCGGCTCCATGGGCTACAGTTTCTGGTCGATCAACCGCACGCCCTGGGCCGGAGATGCGGCCAAGGGTACTGGGCCGCTGGCCGTGCTGGAACGCGGCAAGAGCTATGTTTTGCGGCTGCGGAATGAATCGCCGAACCTGCATCCGATCCATCTGCACGGGCTGGCGTTTGTTCCGATCCGCTCCAACCTGCGGACACTGCCGCCGCTGGTGACCGATACACTGCTGCTGTTGAAGGATGAGGTGGCCGAGATTGCCCTGGTCGCCGACAATCCCGGCGAATGGGCGTTCCATTGCCATGTGATCGAGCATCAGAAAACCGGTCTGGCCGGTTACATCCGGGTGGTCTGACGGATCAGCCGAGTTGTTCCAGCAGCGCCTTGGCGGCGGCCTGTTCGGCCTGCCGCTTGGAACCTGCGGTGGCCTGCGCCTCGGTGCCGTCTTCAAGACGGGCGGCAATGGTGAAGACCGGTGCGTGGTCGGGGCCGCTGCGGGAGACCTCCACGTAGGTAGGCACCTTCTGTCCGCGGGCCTGCGCCCATTCCTGCAGCGAGGTCTTGGCGTCACGTGCGTCGGTTTCGACCTGGTGGATGCGGCTGCCCCACAGGCGCAGAATCACCTCCGCCGCAGCGTCAAAGCCCGCGTCCTTGTATACCGCGGCAATCACTGCCTCCATCGCGTCGCCCAAGAGCGCCTGCTTGCGGCGCCCGCCGGACATCATCTCGGAGCGGCCCAGTTTCAGCACCGCGCCCAGGTCGATTTCCTTGGCGACATCGGCGCAGGCTTCCTTGCGCACCAGCGCATTGAAGCGCGGCGCCAACTGACCCTCAGTGGCGGTCTTGTCGTGCTCCAAAAGCGCTGTGGCCATCACCAGCCCCAGCACCCGGTCGCCCAGAAACTCCAGCCGCTGGTTGTCCTTGCGGGTAGAGGAGGAGACGGAGGCATGAGTCACGGCACGCTGCAGCAGGTCGGGGCGGGCAAATTTATGCCCGATCCGATCCTCGAACGCGCGCAGTTCCTTGGACAGTTTCACTGGATCCCCTTGAAGAAACGGTCGCTGCGCCAGGTCCAGAAGTAGAGCATGGAACGCCCGGCGGAGGAGAACATGATCCGGTCGGCGCGGCCGATCAGGTTTTCATACGGCACGAACCCAACCCCGCCCGCGGTTTGCGGCAAGCGGCTGTCCGAGGAGTTGTCCCGGTTGTCGCCCATGAAGAAGTAATGGCCTTCGGGCACATGGTAGACACGGGTGTGGTCGACGCCCTGGTTGGTGATGTTGAGCACGGTATGCTCATTGCCGCCGGGCAGGGTTTCGATCTGGCGCGATTTCTTGCAAATGGCACCCTGGCCCACCGGCGCGTTTTCACAGCGTGGCATCGAGCCTTGCGGGCCCTGTTGCTCCATCACTTCTTCGAATTCGCCGGCATCCTGCAGCTTCACCGGCTCGCCGTTGATGAACAGAACGCCGTTCTTCATCTGGATCTTGTCACCCGGCAGGCCGACCAGACGCTTGATGAAGTCGTTGCCGTTCACAGGGTGGCGGAACACCGCGACATCGCCGCGCTCAGGCTCGCTGCCGATCAGGCGGGTGTTGTCGCCGTCCAGGAAGCCGCAGATTTTCTTGGCGTCGATGTTCACCCCGACTGCCGGAAAGCGGAGGCTGGGGCAGGAGGCGTAGGAATATCCATAGGCCATCTTGTTCACGAACAGGAAATCCCCGATCAGCAGGGTTTCCTTCATCGAACCGGACGGAATCCAGAAGGGCTGGAAGAACAGGGTGCGGAAAACACCGGCAATCAGCAGCGCATAGACGACGGTCTTGATCGTCTCGATGATCGAACTGCTGGTCTTTGCTTTGGCCGTCATCAGGCTCTCCGGTTTGGTAACAGGGTCCGGGGCTACATGCGGGCCTGAGGGGGGCAAGTCAAGTTCCGGCGGATGATTCCGCCGGGTTCGCCGGGATCGGGCGTGCTTCGATCAGCACAAAGGCCTGCGCCCAGGGGTGATCATCGGTCAGTGTCACGTGAATCACCGCTTCATGGCCGGGCGGCGTCATCTGTTGCAGCCGTTCGGCGGCCCAGCCGGTCACATGCATCACCGGCTGGCCGGTCCGCAGATTACTGACCGCCATGTCCTTCCAGGCAATGCCCATGCGCAGGCCAGTGCCCAGTGCTTTGGAACAGGCCTCCTTGGCGGCCCAGCGTTTGGCATAGGTGCCGGCCACATCGCGGCGGCGCTCGGCCTTGCGCTGCTCCACCTCGGTGAAAACACGGTTGCGGAAACGGTCGCCGAACCGGTCCAGCGTGCGTTGAATGCGTTCGATATTGGCGAGGTCGGTTCCGATGCCCAGGATCATTCTTCCAGCCGTTTCAGACCCAGTTTGATGCCATGGCCCAGGAACAGCCGGTTGACCATCAGGATGACCGCCAGCAGCAGCAGGAAGATCCCGGCGAGGAAAACAAACGGAATTGTCTGCCGCGCTTCAGTTACCATCGGACTGTTCCAGTAGAGCGGCAGCTGGATAATGGTCAGCACCGCCACCACCCCAGTCATTGCCGCGGCGCAGAGCCAGGCATCCCTGCCTGGCAGTGGCGCGCGGGTGGCCTGGGCAATGCGCATGCCCTCCACGACCGACGCCACCATCGGCGGCAGCACTGTTGCCAGTCCGGCAGGCATGCCAATACCAAACTGCGCCAGCAGGATACCTGCCAGCAGCATCGCAACAGAAGCCCCCATCCACCAAAGACCGTAACGGACTAGATTGACCTGCATATTCACTCCCCCCCGGCATCACAGCCATCCGGCCGCGCCTTTTCCGTCCTGCCCGGCTCATGCTCCTGGCAGATCTGTGTTGTTTCCTCGTCCCGAAGCGGCACATCCAGCAGCGCGCAATGGGCGCCCTGAGCAGACGCCCGGTGATGCCGGCAGCTGCGGCACAGACCGAAACTGCGCCCGCCGCGGGCCGCGATCATGCCCCTGACCAGCTGCTGCAGCGCATCCCGGACTTCTTCCATCTGGCTGGCTGGCAGGTCCACTTGCGGTGCAGCGTCCAGGGCCCCGGCCACGGCTTGGCCTTGCGGCGTGAGATCATAGCGCCGCGAGCGCCGGTCGCTGCCGCCTGGCCCCTCTTGCGCCAAACCCTTGGCAGCCAGCGACTTCAGCGTCTGGGAGACCGTGCCGCGGGTTGCTGACAGGTAGTCGGCCACCGCCGACGGGGTCCGGGAGAACCGGTTGGCCCGCGCCAGATAATCCAGCGCCGACGCCTGCGCCGGGTTGAGCCCGGCAGCCCGGCGCCCGGTGCCATGCAGGCGCGAGAGCCGGTCGAGGAGGCTGGCGATTTCATGTGCCGCAGTCATGCAAGCTTGATAGCGAGTCAAAATTACCATTGCAATACTTTCGACTCGACACTATCAAATGGCATCGAGTCGACACCAAGGAGGTTGAAATGAAATTCGCATATTATCTGGCGGCGATTGCCGCTCTGGGTGCGGGGCAAGCGGCACAGGCCGGCGGCAGCCACGCTGCAACCCATGCAGAACCGCTGCTGTCGGACGCCAAGGAGGGGATAGCGCCGGACACTGACATCCGCAGCGTTCATGCCAGCCGCACTGGCGGGCATGTCACGTTCCGGATGGAAACCGGGGGAGAGGCCGGCAGCTCCGTGCCACCTGCCACTGGCTCCTTGGGTGGTGCCGGGGTGCAGGCCTATGTCTGGCCGCTGTCGCTGGATCCCTCAGCCGCGGGTTTTGAAGCCGGCAGCGGCACGCTGGCGCTGGTTGCCACCGCGCATCCGGACTTTGACGACACGCCGCTGTTCGACGAAAACGGCGATGGCGATTTGGCCAACGATGGTGCCGGCTGGCACAGCCATTGGGTGGTGCTGACCCCTAACGATGGCTGCGGCGAAGGCATGCTGTCGGTCAAGGACATCCCCGAAGGTGCCACCCCGGCGCTGCCGCCGACCTGGCCGGGACTGCCGCTCTACATCGACAGCCCCGGCTATTCTCCGGTCCTGAACGGCAAAGAAGTCAGCCTGACGGTTCCACTGACAGAAGAGGCGCTGGCATTTGACGGGGTGACGGCCGGGTTGAAGGTCAATGCGAACATCCACGCGCCGCTGTTGTGCGTGACGGATGTGTTCGATATCGCTTCTGGCGACCTGAGCCTGCCCGGCAAGCTGGAATGACCTGATCTGCGGGAGTTAATCTGGCCCGGGGCAGTGATATGCCTTGCCCCGGCCCGTTTCTGGCTGACCGCTGTCAGCCGCGCGCGGCGTCCATCAGGCGGCGCATTTCCTGCACTGCCGGGGTGAGCCCGCGAAAGATCGCCTCGCCGATCAGGAAGTGGCCGATATTCAGCTCGCGCACTTCCGGGAAGGCCGCAACCGGCTGCACGGTGTCATAGGTCAGCCCGTGACCCGCGTGCACTTCCAGTCCCAGCGAATGGGCATAGGCAGACATCTCGCGCAGCGCCTCCAGCTCGCGGTCGCGGTCTTCAAACCGGCTTTCGGCGTGATAGTCGCAATAGGCTCCGGTGTGCAGTTCGATTACCTCCGCGCCGATGCGGTGTGCGGCGTCGATCTGTTTCCGGTCAGCGGCGATGAAAATCGACACGCGGCAGCCGGCATCCCGCAACGGAGCGATGAAATGGGCGAGGCGGTTTTCCTCGCGCGCCACTTCCAGCCCGCCTTCGGTGGTACGCTCCTCGCGCTTTTCCGGCACGATGCAGACTGCGTGCGGTTTGTGGCGCAGGGCGATCTTCTGCATTTCTTCCGTCGCGGCCATCTCAAAGTTCAGCGGTACGCTCAGCGCCTCCATCAGCGCATCAATATCGCTGTCGGTGATATGACGGCGGTCTTCACGCAGATGTGCAGTGATGCCGTCTGCGCCGGCATCTTCGGCCAGCTTTGCGGCGCGGACCGGATCCGGATAGGCGCCGCCGCGGGCATTGCGCACGGTGGCGACGTGGTCGATGTTCACGCCCAGGCGCAGCTGATTGTCTGTCATGAGAGCACTCTCATCTGTCTGAAGTCAAAGCCTTGTCTCAAAGACTAGACAGACAAACTGCAAGAGCAAGCCTGCAGGCAATAATGGTACAATCAGGCAGACGCCTTAAAGCCCGGTGTCGACCTCGGCGCGTTTCTTGATGGCCTCGAACTTGGCCTTGATCTTGGCCCGGCGGCGCTGCTGGTAGACCCGGATCACCGGCAGGCTGAGCACATAGCAGACAGTTGCGCAGATGATGCCCGGGATCACCCCGCCGATCATGTAGGGATAGAACACCTCATTGTAGAACAGGTGCAGCCCTTGCCAGTCGGCAGGGCGGTCCATGAACAGCGCAATCAGGTTGTCCTTCAGATCACCGCCAGCAGCCAGGAACTTGCCCACCAGGGATTTGTCGACTTCCTGGTCAAACTCCGTCCCCAACAGCCAATGCCCGGTCTGCAGCGACGCGACGCCAATCGGCACATAGGTCAGCGGATTGCCAAAGAACGTGGCGCTGAGCGAGGCCAGGATATTGCCGTTCATCATCCGCGCAATGATTGCAGCGACAAAGAAATGCAGGCCGTAGAATGGCGTGAAGGTGGTGAACACCCCCGCCCAGATGCCGCGGGCGATGCGTTCGGGCGAATCGGGCAGGCGCCGGACCCGGTGCTTTACATACAGGAACGCCCGCCCCCAGCCGCCGCGCGGCCAGAGGAAGTCCGCCAGCGCCCGGAGGGGCGGACGTCTGTCCCGGCGCCTGAATACCAAAGCTGTCCGTCCTTCCCAGTTCCCGGCCCAGTTCCCGGCTCAGAGTTTCAGCGGTTTACCCCGGAAAGTGGCGCTCTTCCGGCTTTTCCCGGAACCGCGCCACCGCGGCGACATCGCTTTCTGCTTCGAGCGTCAGCATCAGCGAGTGCAGCTGCTCCACATCCCGCAGCTCCACATTGATCATGAGCCGGTAAAAGTCTGGTTTCCTGTCTACAAATTCCAGGTCCGAGATATTGGCCTTTTTCTCGCCAATCAATGTGCAAATGCGTCCCAGCACGCCAGCGTCATTGCCGATGGTCAATTCCAGCGTGGTGCCATAGGCGGCCGGGTGGGTGCCGCTGTGCCACTGGACGTCCATCCAGCGCTCCGGCTGGTCCTCGAATTCGCCCAGCTTGTCGCAATCAGCGGCGTGCACCACCACCCCGCGGCCGCGGTAGGTGATGCCAATGATGCGCTCGCCCGGCAGCGGCTGGCAGCAGGTTGCGCGCTCAAAGCTCTGGCCTGGCTCAAGGCCGATCACTGCACGGCGCGGAGAGATTTCGTCGCCATCGCCGGTTGTGGTCAGTTCCGGGTAGACCGACTGCACCACATCATGCGCAGTGATTTCCGCTGCGCCCAGCCGCGCCAGAAGCTCGTCCACGCCGCTGGCACGCAGGGCGCGGGCGGCGGTTTCCAGGGCCTTGTCGGTGGCCTTCTTGCCGACGTGCTCAAAGGCGGAGCGCGCCAGCTCGTGGCCCAGCTTGACGAACCGCGCCCGGTCCGCCTCGCGCAGGGCGCGGCGGATGGCGGTGCGGGCCTTGCCGGTGGTGGCAATTTCCAGCCAGCTGACCTGCGGGGTCTGCCCCTCAGCGGTGATCACATCGACCGACTGGCCATTGCGCAGCCGGGTCCACAAGGGCACCCGGATACCGTCCACCTTGGCGCCGACGCAGGAGCTGCCGATGCGGGTATGGATGGCATAGGCAAAGTCGATCGGCGTCGCGCCCTTGGGCAGCTTGATCACGTCGCCCTTGGGGGTGAAGCAGAACACCTGGTCCGAATACATCTCAAGCTTCACAGCTTCGAGGAATTCGTCGTGATCGTCCTCAGCGTCGAACTGTTCAGTCAGCGAGGCGATCCATTTTGCCGGGTCGACGGCAAACGGGTTCTCGGTGCGCACGCCGTCCCGGTAGGACCAATGCGCCGCCACGCCTGTTTCCGCCACATCATGCATCTGGCGGGTGCGGATCTGCACCTCCACCCGTTTGCCATCACGGCCCGACACGGTGGTGTGGATCGACCGGTAGCCGTTGGATTTCGGCTGGCTGATGTAGTCCTTGAACCGGCCCGGCACGGCCCGCCAGCGCTGGTGGATGGCGCCCAGCGCGCGGTAGGCATCCTCTTCGGACAGGGTGATCACCCGGAAGCCATATATGTCCGAAAGCCGCGAAAAGCCCTGATCCTTGGCCTGCATCTTGCGCCAGATCGAATAGGGTTTCTTGGCGCGGCCAAAGACCTCTGCCTCTATGCCCGCTTTTTCCAGTTCCAGCCGCATATCACCGGTAATCCGGTGGATCACGTCGCCGGTTTCGCGTTGCAGGGTCACAAAGCGGCGGATGATCGACTGGCGGCCTTCCGGGTTCAGCACGCGGAAGGCCAAGTCCTCCAGCTCTTCGCGCATCCACTGCATACCCATGCGGCCTGCCAGCGGCGCATAGATGTCCATCGTCTCGCGCGCCTTCTGGGCCTGCTTCTCCGGGCGCATCGCCTTGATGGTGCGCATGTTGTGCAGGCGGTCGGCGAGCTTGACCAGAATGACCCGCAGGTCCTTGGACATCGCCATGAACAGTTTGCGGAAGTTCTCCGCCTGCTTGGTCTCACGGCTGGAAAGCTGCAGGTTGGTCAGCTTGGTGACACCATCGACCAGCATCGCCACCTCTTCGCCGAAACGGCGGGAGACTTCCTCGTAGTTGGCTTTGGTGTCTTCGATGGTGTCGTGCAGCAGCGCGGTGATGATGGTTGCATCATCCAGGCGCTGTTCGGTCAGGATGGCGGCCACCGCCACCGGATGCGTGAAATACGGCTCGCCCGAGTGGCGGAACTGCCCGTCATGCATCTGCTCGCCAAACGCAAAGGCGTCCGCGATCCTGTCCGCGTTTGTTTTGGGATTGTAGTTGCGGACCAGAGCAATCAGGTCGTCAGGGGAAATCATGTCCGGTCCGCAGCCTCAATAGTCCAGACGCGCGCCTCAGCCCTGGCCCTGGGCCTCCATCAGTGCGCGCAGCAGTTTCTCTTCCGACATGTCATCGTCAGCCGGCTTGTCGTTGTCAGCGCCCATCAGCAGAGCCATAGAATCTTCTTCCGGCTCGTCAACTTCGATCTGGGTCTGGTTGCTCTCGATCAGGCGCTCGCGCAGGTCGTCGGCGCTCTGGGTCTCGTCGGCGATTTCACGCAGGGACACAACCGGGTTCTTGTCGTTGTCGCGCTCGACGGTGATCGGGGCACCTGCCGAGATCTCGCGGGCACGATGCGCAGCCAGCATCACCAGCTCAAAGCGGTTGGGCACTTTATCGACGCAATCTTCAACCGTCACGCGGGCCATCAGCGACTCTCCATATCATTCCTGGTCCAGAAGGCAGACATTTACGCCCATATCTTTCTCTTGACAAGGGCGGAAAACACCGCATTGCGCGGCTCAGAGCGGAGTCACTTCGGCCACGTCCTGCGCTGGCAGCTCCGCCAGCATCTCTGTCACGGTTTTCTGCAGCACCGGGTGGCGCCAGCGCGGCGCGATGTCGGTCAGCGGCACCAGCACAAAGGCCCGGTCCTGGATGCGCGGGTGCGGCAGGATCAGCTGCCCCGGTGCTTCCTGCATCTGTTGCTCCAATGGCAACCCCTGCCAGCGGGCATAGGCCGCCGCATCGGGCAGCACGGCGCCGTCATAGTCCACCAGGTCCAGATCCAGCGTCCGCATCCCCCAGCGCTGCTCCCGCACCCGTGCGAACTGCGCCTCGACCTGATGCAGCCGCGCCAGAAGGTCACCTGCGGACAGCGCGGTTTCCAGGGAAACCGCAGCGTTCACATAGTCCGGCCCGGCGCCGGCCGGGAAACAGGGGGTTTGAAAGAACCGCGACACGCAGCGCAGGGAAATCTCCTCCGACTGCAGCGCCCGGATGGCCTTTGACAGGGTGATCTGAGGCGCATCAGCGTCAGCTGGCAGGTTGCCGCCAAGAGCAATCAGCGCCGTTTTGCGGTTTACGGCCATCTTTGACCCTATTCAAACGGACAGTATACTTGCGGCAAATGACAAATAACTTACATTAAGTCTACCCGTTTCGCCGATTTCAAGCATTCACTCACGGAACCCCCGGCCGAGACGGATATACCGGAAGGAAAATTTTGATGTTTTACAAGGACGAACGGCTCGCGCTGTTCATAGACGGGTCAAACCTGTACGCCGCGGCCAAGGCGCTCGGGTTTGATATCGACTATAAGCTTCTGCGGCAGGAATTCATGCGCCGCGGCAAGCTTCTGCGGGCCTTTTATTACACCGCTCTGCTCGAGAACGACGAGTATTCACCGATCCGGCCTCTAGTCGACTGGCTGCATTACAACGGCTTCACCATGGTCACCAAACCGGCCAAGGAATACACCGACAGCATGGGCCGCCGCAAAGTCAAAGGCAACATGGACATCGAATTGACCGTCGATGCCATGGAGCTGGCACCGCGGGTGGACCATATCGTGCTGTTCTCGGGCGATGGGGACTTCCGCCCGCTGATTGCCAGCCTGCAGCGCCAGGGCGTGCGCGTTTCGGTGGTCTCGACCATCCGCAGCCAGCCGCCGATGATCTCTGACGACCTGCGCCGCCAGGCCGACAATTTCATCGAGCTGGAAGAGCTGCGCGACGTGATCGGCCGCCCGCCGCGCGAGCAGAGCGAACCGCGTTCCGCAACAGCCGCCCACGGCTGACCGGAGACGCTGGAAACAAACCGGAACAGGCATCAGATGGGGTGGCGCCTGTTCCGGAAACACTTAGTCGTGCGCGTGACCCTGGCTGTTGATCTGGTTGTGGCGCGCGATGACATCTGCGGGCCAGCGGCTTTTGACATAGGCGAGCACTTGACGCAGTTCCGCGTCGCTCAGCACGCCGCCGAAGCCCTCCATGCGGCTTTTGTAGCCACCGCCAGCAATTGCCGCCACGCCTTTCCTGACCACTTCAAGCAACTGCTCATCCGGATGGTGCCACGCATGACCGGTCCCGTCCAAGGGCGGCGCGGGCAGATAGCCCTCGCCGTCCCGCGCCTGCCAGTCAGCCTCCCCCTGCAGGTCGCCGCCATGACAGCTGGCGCAGTTTTCCTCATAGACCGCGCTGCCTGCTTCAACCTCAGCCGGATCATCATACGGCAGGATACTTGCAGGCGTGGCGCCTGCGGAGGCAATGCCAAAACCAGCTTCGCCCGCTAGCACCAAAACCGCAGCCCGTGTGAATGCCCGTATCATTTCTGCCTCCCGTCCTGGCGTGCCATAGAACCATCTGCCGCCTTCCGGCGCTGGAAGCTGAAATCACACTCGCGTGAGGCGCCCGCGGCACTGGACCTTGCCGCTCGAAGCGCTTACCTCTGGCGCGCAAGGAGACGCCCATGACCAAGCCAGCCCTGACCCTTTACCTCGCCGCGCCGCGCGGCTTCTGCGCCGGCGTGGACCGCGCGATCAAAATCGTTGAAATGGCGATCGGCAAATGGGGCGCGCCGGTCTTTGTGCGCCATGAAATCGTGCATAACAAATTCGTGGTCGACAGCCTGCGCGAAAAAGGCGCGGTATTTGTCGAGGAGCTGGATGAATGCCCGGATGACCGCCCGGTGATCTTCTCCGCGCACGGGGTGCCGAAATCTGTGCCCGCCGCGGCCGAAGCACGCGAGATGATTTATGTCGATGCCACGTGCCCGCTGGTCTCCAAGGTGCACATCGAGGCCCAGCGCCACGCCGAGGCCGGGCTGCAGATGATCATGATCGGCCACAAGGGCCACCCCGAAACCATCGGCACCATGGGCCAGCTGCCTGAGGGCGAGGTGTTGCTGGTTGAGACCGCCGCAGACGTGGCGACGGTTGAGGTGCGTGATCCGGACCGGCTGGCTTATGTAACCCAGACCACCCTGTCGGTCGATGACACCAAGGGCATCGTTGCGGCGCTGGAAGAGCGGTTCCCCAACATCATCGGCCCGCACAAGGAAGACATCTGCTATGCCACCACCAACCGTCAGGAGGCGGTGAAATCGGTGGCGCCCAAGGCCGACGCCCTCTTGGTAGTCGGCGCGCCGAATTCCTCCAACTCCCGCCGCCTGGTCGAAGTCGGGGCTAAGAACGGCTGCGAGTATGCCCAGCTGGTGCAGCGTGCCGAGAACATCGACTGGCGCGCGCTCGAAGGCATCCGCTCGGTTGCCATCACCGCCGGCGCTTCGGCCCCGGAGCTGCTGGTCAACGAGGTGATCGACGCTTTCCGGGAGCGCTATGAGGTGACCGTGGAAGTCGTGGAGACCGCGGTGGAAACCGTGGAATTCAAGGTGCCCCGCGTGCTGCGGCAGCCTGCGTGAGCGCACAGACCAGAGTGCATACTAAGTGACAGAAATTACACCCGCTTCGGGCGAAGCGTGGTAGGCCTAAGGTCCCGGGCATTATTTCTGGAGCCATTTTGATGATCACGCTGCACTTTCTGATTACCGCCTTTGTCGTCGTCCTCGCGCCCGGCACAGGTGTCATCTACACGCTGGCGCTTGGTCTCGGCCAGGGCTGGCGCGCTTCCATCTGGGCCGCAATCGGCTGCACCTTCGGTATCCTTCCGCATCTGGCCGCGGCCACGCTGGGGCTGGCGGCGGTGCTGCACAGCTCTGCCCTCTTGTTCCAGATCGTCAAGGCCGCGGGCGTGGCCTATCTCCTGTACCTCGCCTGGCAGGCGCTGCGCAGCGGCGGCGCGCTGGCTGTGTCCTCGAAACGCACCAGCCAGCCCGGCTGGAAAATCGCCTGGCGCGGCGCGCTGATCAACATCCTGAACCCCAAACTGTCGGTGTTCTTCCTGGCCCTGCTGCCACCGTTCCTGAGCGGCAATCCCGCCAGCGCCACGCTGGAAATGTCGGTACTCGGACTGGTGTTCATGGTGATGACCTTTGCCATCTTCGTGCTCTACGGGCTGTTTGCCGCCCAGGCCCGCACTTACCTCTTGAACAGCGAGCGGGTGCTGAAGTGGCTGAACCGCGGCTTTGCGGCCGTCTTTGCGGGCCTTGCCGCCCGGCTGGCCATGGAACGCGCCTGACCCGGCCCGGGAGAGATCCAGATGAGTGATGACAGAACCATCAGCGTCTACGACGACCGCGCGGCGGATTACGCCGAGCTTTTCACCGGCAAAACGGACCCGGGGGAGGAGGCTGATTTTCAGGCCTTCACTGCACGACTGCCCGAAGGCGGCACATTGCTGGACCTTGGCTGCGGCCCCGGCCATTGGGCTGCGCGTTTCCGGGATGCCGGCTTTCGGGTAGCTGCGCTTGATGCCTCGCCGGAAATGGCAGAGGCGGCTCGCGCGGCCTATGGGATTGAGGTCATTACCGCCGGGTTTCACGCGCTGGATGCAGAGGCGGTGTTTGACGGCATCTGGGCCTATTTCAGCCTGCTGCATGTGCCGCGGGAGGAACTTTCCGTTCACCTGACCGCCCTCCGCCGGGCGCTGACCGAAGGCGGCACGCTATGCCTGGCAATGAAACTGGGCGAGAGCGAAGGCCGCGACGAGCTGGGCAGGTTCTATGCGTACTACAGCGAGGACGAGCTGCGCGAAAAACTCGAAACCGCCGGCTTCACCCTGCTCGGCGCCCGCCGCGGGACAGGCAAAGGACTGGCTGGCACTGCCCAGGAGTTCGTAGTACTGACGGCGCATGCCTGAATTATTTGCTTATACCGACGGCGCCTGCTCTGGAAATCCCGGCCCCGGCGGCTGGGGTGTTCTGCTGCGCGCCATGGACGGTGACACCATCGTCAAAGAAAAAGAACTGAGCGGCGGCGAGGCGGAGACCACCAACAACCGGATGGAACTGCTGGCCGCAATCAACGCGCTGGAAAGCCTGGCGCGGCCGTCCACCATCACCGTGGTCACCGACTCGGCCTATGTGAAGAACGGCGTCACCGGCTGGATCTTCGGCTGGAAAAGGAACGGCTGGAAGACGTCCAGCAAGAAACCCGTGAAGAATGTCGAGCTGTGGCAGCGCCTGGACGAAGCGCAAGCCCGCCACAAGGTGACCTGGGAATGGGTCAAGGGCCACGCAGGCCACCCTGAAAACGAGCGCGCGGATGAGCTGGCGCGCGCAGGCATGGCGCCCTTCAAGAAGAAGAAAAGCGCCTGATGCGCAGGGTTGCCGTATGACCTTTCTGGCGCTGCTGGACTATGCCTCGGTGCTGGTCTTTGCCCTTTCCGGCGCGCTGGTCGCCAGCCGGGCGCAGCTGGATATTGTCGGCTTTGCCTTTGTTGCCTGCCTGACCGCGCTTGGCGGCGGCACGTTGCGCGATCTGCTCTTGGACCGCAACCCGGTGTTCTGGATCGGCAACCCCAACTACATCCTGCTGGCCGCGCTGGCCGCCGTGGCGGTGTTCTTCACTGCGCATCTCTTGGAAAGCCGCCTGCGCTGGGTGGTCTGGCTCGACAGCTTTGCCCTTGCCATTGCTGTACCTGCCGGCACCGGTGCCGCGATCTCGCTGGACAGCCCGCCGGTGATCGTCGTGCTGATGGGTATGGCCACCGGCACCATGGGCGGGCTGATGCGCGACGTGGTCTGCAACGAGGTGCCGCTGGTGCTGAAACAGGGCGAGCTTTACATCACCTGCGCCATGGCAGGCGCCATCACTGCCGTTGCGGCCATCTGGCTGGGGTTTGAGCTGAAGTTCGCGCTGCTGGCCTGCGCCGGGGTCTGCTGGGTGCTGCGGGCAGGCTCCATCCTGTTTGGCTGGCACCTGCCGGTCTACAAAAGCCGCCCGCCGCGCAGCTAGGAAAGGCGTCTAGCGCTGGACGTATTTCTGCCAGAGCCAGATCAAAACCAAGGCGCCCAGCACCGCGCCTATGAAACCGGCCATGAAGCCCATCACCGCCAGCAGTGCGCGCAGCACCAATCCGCCGATCAGTGCCCCGGCCATACCGATGCAGACCGTGGTGATGATATCGGTTTCGAGTTTCATCAGCCTGGTTGCCAGAAAGCCTGCCGCGGCGCCGATGATGATCAGGGCAATGATGGGCATCAGACCCTCCGGTTACAGGCGGCTGCCCTTGGGAACCGGGAAGCCGCGCAGGAATACATCGGGATCCTGCGCGCTTTTGCCCGCCCGTTGCAAGCGCAAGAGCTGCACTGCTCCCTCGCCGCACGCCACGATCAGGCTGTCGTCCAGCACCTCTCCGGGCGCGCCCTGCCCCTCCGCCAGCCGTGAGGCCAGCAGCTTGACCCGCTGGCCTTCGATCTCGCACCAGGCACCGGGGAAGGGCGACAGGCCGCGGATCTTGCGGTCAACCTCCGCCGCCGGACGCGTCCAGTCGATCTGCGCCTCCGCCTTGTCGATCTTTTCGGCATAAATGACGCCATCTTCCGGCTGCACTTCCGGTGTCAGCTCCGGCAGGCGGCTCAAGGCTTCGGTGATCAGCGCTGCACCCATTGCAGACAACCTGTCGTGCAGCTGCGCGGTTGTTTCTTCCATGCCAATTGCGGTCGCTTCACGCAGCAGCACCGGACCTGTGTCGAGCCCCGCCTCCATCTGCATGATGCAGACGCCGGTTTCGGCGTCGCCCGCCATGATCGCGCGGTGAATCGGCGCCGCACCGCGCCAGCGCGGCAAAAGGCTGGCGTGGATGTTGAGGCAGCCATGCGCGGGCGCGTCCAGCACCGCCTGCGGCAGGATCAAGCCATAGGCCACGACCACCGCCACATCTGCATTCAAAGCGGCAAAGGCCTCTTGCTCCTCCGCGCCTTTCAGCGAGACCGGGTGGCGCACCTCCAGCCCCAAGGCCGCGGCGCGGGCGTGGACAGGGGTTGGACGGTCCTTCTTGCCGCGGCCCGCAGGCCGGGGCGGCTGGCAATAAACGGCGGCAATCTCGTGCCCGGCCTCCACCAAAGCATCCAGCACCGGCACTGAAAAGTCGGGCGTTCCCATGAAGATAATGCGCATTAATGCCTCCGTAGGGTGGGCAATCTGCCCACAAATCCCTGCCCCGATTGCCGGGCAGCCTGCTGCCAGGGCGCGAACCGGACCGCAGGCGATCCGGGAATTTAGATCAGCCTCAGCCGTTCAGCTTCTTCGCCTTGCGGATCAGCATGTCGCGTTTCACCTTGCTGAGGCGGTCAAAATACATCTTGCCATTCAGGTGGTCGATCTGGTGCTGCACCGAGGTCGCCTCGATACCGACGAAATCCTTTCGGTCCACCGTACCTTGCTCATTGATGAAGCGGACGGTCACCGCACGCGGACGTTTGATCTTGGCGGAGACGCCGGGCAGGTTCGGGCTGGCCTCGTCATGCTCGCGCAGCTCGACCGAGGCGTGCAGGATCTCCGGGTTCGCCAGCTTCACCGCGCGGCCGCGCTCGGTGGAGCCGTCCACGACGGCCAGCCGCAGCATCACGCCAATCTGATTGGCGGCCAGACCCACACCCGGCATTGCCTCCATCGTGTCGACCATGTCGTTCCAGATTTCGCGGATCTCGTCGGTGATCTCTGTCACCTCATCAGCCTTGGTGCGCAGGCGCTTGTCGGGCCAGGGCAGGCAGGTGCGGACGGTCATGTCTGGTATTTCCTCAGGCGCGGGCGCGTTCGCGCTTCAGCTTCTGCATCTTGCGGGTGATCATCTGGCGCTTCAGCGGCTTCAGGTAATCGATGAACAGCTTGCCGTTCAGATGGTCGATCTCATGCTGCACGCAGGTCGCCCACAAGCCGTCAAAGGTTTCGCGCTGCGCGTTGCCGTCGCGGTCCATCCATTCGACCTCCACCACCTTGGGGCGGGTGACCTCGGCGTATTGATCCGGGATCGACAGGCAGCCTTCCTCATAGACGTTGGTCTCGTCCGAGGAAGAAATGATCTGAGGGTTGAACATCACCAGAGGGCGCGGGTCGCCATCCTCTTCCTTAACGCAATCCAGCACGATCAGCCGCTGCAGGATGCCGATCTGCGGCGCTGCCAGGCCAATGCCGGGCGCGGCGTACATGGTTTCCAGCATGTCGTCCGCCAGCACGCGCAAGTCATCGCTCAGGTCCGGCACGGGCACGCAAACCTTTTTCAGGCGGGGATCGGGATGGATCAGGATCGGTCGTTTCATGCGTTTCATGTATGCGATCAGCCGCCCCATCGCAACGCCCCCCTTGCGCGTGCCGCTGCAGCGATTAGCTTCGCTGCAACCATACGGGAGTTCACCACATGAATTTTGACAAACCCACAGACCGCCGCGGCACCCACAGTTCGAAATGGGACAAGATGGAGCAGCTGTTCGGCGTGTCCCCTGAGGATGGCCTGGCGATGTGGACGGCGGACTCCGACTATGAAACCGCGCCCTGCGTGATCGAGGCCGTCAAAAAGGCCGCGGAGCATGGCGTGTTCGGCTACTCCTGGCAGCACCCCGAGTATCTGCAGGCGGTGCAATGGTGGATGAAGAACCGCCACAGCTGGGACATTGAGACCGATTGGATCCTGACATCCCAAGGTCTCGGCAACGCCATCGCGCTTTGCCTCGATGTCTGGAGCCAGCCAGGCGACGGCGTGGTGATCTTCTCGCCCGTCTATCATGAGTTTGCCCACAAGGTGAACAAGGCGGGCCGCAAGGTGTCCGAATGCCCGCTGGCACGGGACGGCGACACCTACAATCTGGACCTGGACGATGCACAATCGCGCCTGAACGGGACGGAGAAGCTGCTGCTGTGGTGCTCTCCGCAGAACCCCTCGGGCCGGGTCTGGACGCCGGAGGAACTGCGCGCGGTGGCCGAATTCGCCAAGCGCAACGGGCTGATCCTGGTCTCGGATGAAATCCACCACGATCTGGTCTATCCGGGCAGCACCTTTGTGCCGATGGACGTGGCCGCGCTGGACGCTCGGCCCTGGACCGTGACCCTGACCGCGCCCTCCAAGACCTTCAACATCGCAGGCCAGCGCACTGGCAACATGATCATCCCCGATCCGGACCTGCGCGCAGCCATGCGGCACCGCCAGGCCACGCTGGATTATGATCCCAGCGGCCTCGGCGTGGCGATGATCATGGCCGCCTATTCGCCCGAAGGGGCAGAGTGGGTCGACGCACAGATCGCGCATTTGGAAGGCAACCGGAAACTGTTTGACGAGACGGTCAACGCCCTTCCCGGCCTCAAATCCCTGCCGCTGGCCTCCACTTACCTGGCTTGGGTCGATTTCTCCGGGACGGGCATGAGCCGCGAAGAATTCATCAAGCGCCTGCGCGAAGACGCGAAAATCGCCACCTCTCCTGGCGATGGTTTCGGCACCGGCGGCGAACTCATGGAGCGTTTCAACCTGGCAACCCAGCGGTCGCGGGTGGAGGAAGCCTGCCGCCGGCTGACCGCAGCATTCTCGGACCTGCAATAAGCATGAAGCGCCTGCTGCGCCTCTTGGCGCTGGTCCTCCTGACCGGCGTTGCCTGGATGGCCTGGCAGGCCTTTGCCCCGCGCCCAGCACCGCCGCCGCAATCTGCGGCGGTGGACCGGATCGACCGTATCCTGATCGAGAAATCCGCCCGCCGACTGACCGCCAGCCGGGATGGCGAAACGGTCCTGGAGTTCCCTATCGCGCTTGGCTTTGCCCCCGCTGGTGATAAGGAACAGGAAGGCGACGGCAAGACGCCGGAGGGCATCTTTCGGATCGACCGGCGCAATCCTAACAGCGCCTATCACCTGTCGCTGGGAATCAACTATCCGCAGCCCGATGACCGTGCCCGCGCGCAGGCGGCAGGTGTTAGCCCGGGCGGCGATATTTTTATCCACGGGCAGCCCAATGCAGTGGGCAATCTGGTCACCCTACCCGGCGACTGGACCGCCGGATGCATCGCTGTCAGTAATGAACAGATGGAAACGCTCTGGCGCCTGGCAGAGATAGGAATTGAGGTTGAAATCCGCCCCTGAACCGCTTCAAATCTTGCCCTGCGACTGGTCGAAAGGGATAAGCCCCGCAGGCGCGTCCGGCGACTTGTAGAAATCCACCGGCGCCTTGTCCGCGGCAGGGGTCGAGCGCTTGAATTCATAGCGCATCTCGCCGCCCTCTTCTTCGCCAGCCACGATCAGGCATTGCGACACATGACGGGCGCCGTCGTAGATATCAACCAGCCCGCGCAGCATCGGTGCGGTTTCCGCCTCGACCGAGAAACCGGTCTTCCACAGCCGCAGCACCGGATAGAGCTCATTATCCGCCATCACCCGCAAACGGCTCTTGCGCCGCATCCCCTGCAGGCGGGCGGTGTCCAGCGCTTCCTGCACGGCTTTGGGTACGTAGGTGTTCATGTCAGCGGCCTTCCAAATGCATCGGTTTACACGGGTCCTTCTTTCAACGGTGCGTCACAAATATATAAAATCAAGTGAACATTTTCGAAAATTTGACGGCCGCGCAATTTTGTTGCTGCTGTGCAGGAGTGCAGAAGGCCTGCGCGCTGGCCTGCATAGGCGCAGGTGCCTTGCCCGCATATGTTTGCCCTGCACAGCAGCAGGAGCAGACGCGATGGGCCTTTTGATCGACGGGAAATGGCACGACCAGTGGTATGACACCGACTCTACCGGTGGCGCCTTTAAGCGCAGCGAATCGCAGTTCCGCAACTGGATCACCGCCGACGGCAGCCCGGGCCCGTCAGGCAAAGGCGGCTTCCCGGCGGAAAGCGGGCGTTACCATCTTTATGTCTCGCTTGCCTGCCCCTGGGCGCACCGCACGCTGATCTTCCGCCAGCTGAAGGGGCTGGCAGAGCATATCTCTGTCTCTGTCGTGCACCCCGACATGCTGGGCGAAGGCTGGACCTTTGAAACCGACGAACATGGCGCCACCGGCGACGGCCTGTTCGGCAGTTCGCACCTGCACCAAGTCTACACCCGCGCCGATGCGGAATACACCGGCCGGGTGACGGTGCCGGTGCTGTGGGACAAGGAGCAGAACACCATCGTCTCCAACGAAAGTGCCGAGATCATCCGCATGTTCAACTCGGCCTTTGACGGGATCACCGGCAACAGCGATGACTTCTGGCCGGAAGAGCTGCGCGAGCCGATCGAGGCCGTGAATGCCCGCGTCTACAGCACCATCAACAACGGTGTTTACAAATGCGGCTTTGCCACCACGCAGCAAGCCTATGACGAGGCCGTCGCGCCGCTGTTCGAAAGCCTGGACTGGCTGGAAGATCTGCTGTCGCAGCACCGCTACCTGCTGGGTGAGCGCATCACCGAGGCCGACTGGCGGCTGTTCACCACCCTGTTGCGTTTCGATCCGGTCTATCACACCCACTTCAAGTGCAACCGCAAACGGCTGATGGATTACCCGAACCTCTGGGCCTACACCCGCGAGCTGCACCAGTGGCCGGGTGTGGCGGAGACGGTCGGCATGCAGCACATCGTGCGCCACTATTATTACAGCCATGACACCATCAATCCGCATCGGATCATCCCCACCAACCCGGATATCAACTGGCAGGAACCGCACGGACGCGGCTGACTCACGCGATTGCGTCTGCACCACCGTAAATAGGGAGTTCACGCCCCGCACAGCATAGGTTAATACGCGCAGTGTCTCAGATGGCAGCCGGCAGTGGCCGGTGTGAACTCTCACCGGTGGCGACCGCGATGCATGACCTCTCTCACGACCCCGCAACCCAGCCCCGCGATCACGGCGGCAATCTGAGCGCCGCCATTGCCGAATTCGGCGGCAGCCGCGATGGCTGGATCGACCTTTCCACCGGCATCAACCCGCACCCCTATCCGCTGCCGCAGTTCAGCGCCGGTGACTGGGGCGCGCTGCCGGATGCGGATGCGCTGGCCGGTCTGGAACAGGCCGCCCGCAGCTTCTGGAATATCCCGGAGGAGGCCGCTGTTCTTGCCGCCCCCGGCGCCTCTGCGCTGATTGCCGCCCTGCCTGCGCTGGCCGAGCCGCGCTGGGTGCAGATCACCAAGCCCACCTACAACGAACACGCCGCCGCATTTGAGGCCCGCGGCTGGATTGTCCGGGTGCATGGGCCTGCCGAGGCCAAGGTGGCGGTGCATCCCAACAACCCGGATGGCCGGATGTGGCGCGAGGACGAGCTTACCGCGCCGCTGACGATCATCGACGAAAGCTTCTGCGATGTGTGCCCGGGTGAAAGCCTGATCCGCATGGCTGCCCGCCCCGGCGTTGTCGTGCTGAAGAGCTTTGGCAAATTCTGGGGCCTGGCCGGGATGCGGCTGGGCTTTGCCATCGGCGACCCCAAGCTGATTGCGCAGCTGGCCACCTGGCAGGGCCCCTGGGCGGTCTCCGGCCCGGCCCTGCGCACCGGCACATTGGCCTTGCAGGACAATGCCTGGGCCGAAGCCACCCGCACCCGTCTGCATCAGGATGCCGCCCGGCTGGACGAACTTGTGCTCGCCAAGGGTGCCAGCTTGGCCGGCGGCACCGACCTGTTCCGGCTTTACCATGTGGATGATGCCGCTGCCTGGCAGCAAAAGCTGGCCCGCGCCCATATCTGGAGCCGCATTTTCCCCTATTCCAAGACTTTCCTGCGCCTTGGCTTGCCGCCTGCGGACGGCTGGGGCCGGCTGGAGGCCGCGCTGTGACCACCGCCGGAATGCTTGCCGTTGCCCTGCTGCTGGACGCCGTCCTGGGCGAGCCGAGATGGTTGTGGTCGCGCCTGACCCACCCTGCGGTGCTGATGGGCAGGCTGGTCGGTTTCCTTGACCGTAAGCTCAACACCGGCCCCAGCCGCCGCCTCAACGGCGTGCTTGCGGCAGCGGCCCTGGTTCTGGCAGGCCTCATCGCGGGCAAGCTGCTGGCCCTGCCCGGTACACTGGTCGAAATCCTGGTGGCGGCCGTCCTGATCGCCCAGCGGTCCCTGACCGAACATGTTGCCGCGGTTGCCAAGGGCCTGCGCAGCAGCCTGGAGGAGGGCCGCCAGGCCGTGGCCATGATCGTTAGCCGCGACACTGGTGCCATGACCGCACCGCAGGCCGCGCGCTCCGCCATCGAAAGCGGTGCTGAGAACCTGTCGGATGGCGTCATTGCGCCTGCCTTCTGGTTTCTGATCGCCGGGCTGCCGGGGCTGATCATCTACAAGATGGTCAACACCGCCGACAGCATGATCGGCTACCGCAACGACCGCTACCGGGACTTTGGCTGGGCCGCCGCCCGGCTGGACGACCTGCTGAACCTGATCCCGGCCCGCCTGACCGGGTTGATGATCGCCGCGGCCGGCGGCCAGTTGCGCCACTGGCGTGCCATTGCCGGGGATGCGCGCAAGCACCGTTCTCCCAATGCCGGCTGGCCGGAGGCCGCGATGGCGCGGGCGCTGGACACATCGCTGGCAGGCCCCCGCTCCTATGACGGCGAAATGCGCGATTTCGCCTGGGTGCACGCCAAGGGCACCAAAAGCGCCAGCGCCGAAACCATCACCCGTTCCGTTGCGCTCCTTTGGCAAACCTGGGCGCTTGCGCTGGCCCTGACGGTTGCCATCGCCGCAGTTTTCTAGCACATAAGTTCCTGTGGGAGCGGTAAGACCAAGGAGCGCCAGAACCATGCGCCTATTGCCCTTTGTCCTCGCAGCGGCCCTGCTGCCTGCGGCAGCGGCGGCCCAATGCGGCGGCGGCTTTCAGAATTTCGTGAAACTGATGAAGGACGAGGCGGTTCAGGCCGGGTATGACAACGCCACGGTCAATGCTTTCTTTGCCGGCACCCGTCAGGACCCCCGCGTGCTCAAGGCCGACCGCGGCCAGGGCGTGTTCCAGAAACCCTTCATCGACTTCTCCCGCCGCCTGATCTCGCAAAACCGGCTGAAAACAGGCCGCCAGATGGCGCAGAAACACGACACCACCTTCCAGCGGATCGAAAGCACCTATGGCATCGACCGCGGCGTGCTGCTGGCCTTCTGGGCGTTCGAGACCGACTACGGCGGCTATCAGGGCGATTTCAACACCCGCGACGCGCTGGTCACCCTGGCGCATGATTGCCGCCGCCCGGAACTGTTCCGCCCGCAAGTGTTTGCCGCGCTGGAAATGTTCAAGCAGGGCAACTTCGACCCGAAACGCACCACCGGCGCCTGGGCAGGCGAGATCGGCATGGTGCAGATGCTGCCGGGAGACATCCTGCAGCACGGCGTTGATGCCGATGGCGACGGCAAGGTCAGCCTGAAATCCTCTGCCCCCGATGCGCTGATGTCCGGCGCACGGATGCTGTCGCACTTGGGCTGGCAGCCGGGCCAGCCCTGGCTGCAGGAAGTCACCATCCCCGAAGACCTGGACCTGTCTCTCAGCGGCACTGCACGAAAAAAGTCGGTTGCCCAATGGCGCAAGCTGGGTGTCTCCGCCCGCGACGGCAGCCTGCCGGATCCGTCGATGCGCGCCTCGCTGCTGCTGCCGCAGGGCCACAAGGGGCCGGCCTTCCTCGCCTATCCGAATTTCGACGTCTATTTCGAGTGGAACCAGAGCTTCACCTATGTGCTGACCGCCGCCTATTTTGCCAACCGGCTGCAGGGCGCGGATGTCTATGAGGCCGGCAGGCCCGACAATGGGCTGAACGGCGCCCAGATGAAGCAGCTGCAGCAGAAACTGCAGGCCCGCGGCCACAATGTCGGCGACATTGACGGCATCCTTGGCGCCCGCACACGGGTTGCGGTGCAAAAGGAGCAGCAGCGCCTCGGCCTGCCTGCCGACGCCTGGCCCACGCCCGCGCTGCTCAAGAAGCTTTAACGCACCGGGAACCTTTCGCCCTTTTCGGTGATCAGGATGATCCGGCTGCCGTTGCGGACAAACAGGTCGCAGCGCCCGAACCCGTTGGTAAAGTCCACGCAGATGCTGCCATCGCCGGCAATCCGGTAGGTACCCCAGGCGGTGCCGCCGCCGTTCTCCGAGGAGTAGGTATAGGCATAGGCCCCGCCGCTGCCGTATTGCGACTCGCCCCCGTCAAAAAAGCGGAAGGACTGTCCAGGCAGCGCGTCCAGCTCCGCTTGCGCAAAGGGCGTGTCGCCGGGGCGCAGCTGCCAGCTGTCCGCCGCGGCGGTCCCAGCGGGCAGGCAAAGGAAAAGGGGCATGATCCATTTCATGCCCCCACCCTAGCGATTGATCCTGCAATCCGCTGTCACGATCCGGTGACAGGCCGGTTTACCAGTCGATGAATTCTTCAAACTCCTGCAACGCCCGGTTCCATTTTCCGACGGCCAGGGCAAAATCATCCGAAGTCATTCCGTCATTCCCGAGCAGCACATCCATCTCGATCCGGGCAGAGCCTTCCTCGGAGACATAGGCACGGGCAAAACGGTTATTGGTGTTCCATTCGTTGATCTTGGACAGGCGCACGCTGCCGTCTGTCTGGTAGCCGGAGAAGAACTGGATCGCATCGCAGTTGGCGTTGTCCTCGCAGCCGTAGTAGTAGACGGAAAAATCGTTGCCGTAATATTCGACTTTCAGGTTCGGATCACCAACGCTGTCGGTGGTCACTTCGACCTTGGCGCCTTCGTCCTTAAAAAAGTTGGCGACGCTGTCGCCTGTCTTGGCCACCACATTGCCAGCCATCGCGGCAGCCGGGGTCATCAGCACCGCAGCAGCGGCAATTGCTTTGAGCATATTCATTTGTCACTCCACAAAACTTTGTCTTTGCAAACAGGCCCCGGCACAGATCCCCCCTGCGCCAGACCTCAGGCCACCATCGCCTCTGCCTTCTTGAGGTCAACCGAAACCAGCTGGCTGACACCCTTTTCCTGCATGGTGACACCAAAAAGACGATCCATCCGCGCCATCGTCACCGCATGGTGGGTGATGATCAGGAAGCGGGTGTCGGTCTGGCGGCACATCTCGTCCAGCAGATCGCAGAAACGGGTGACGTTGGCGTCATCCAGCGGCGCGTCGACCTCGTCCAGCACACAGATCGGCGCCGGGTTCGACAGGAACACCGCAAAGATCAGCGCCATCGCGGTCAGCGTCTGCTCGCCGCCCGACAGCAGAGACAGTGTCGACAGCTTCTTGCCCGGGGGCTGGCACATGATCTCAAGCCCCGCATCCAACGGGTCGTCGCTTTCGACCATCACCAGATTGGCCTCGCCGCCGCCGAACAGATGGGTGAACAGCATCGCAAAGCTGTTGTTCACCTGCTCAAACGCGGTCAGCAGCCGCTCGCGGCCCTCTCGGTTGAGGCTGGAAATGCCGTCACGCAGGGTCTTCACCGCGCCTTCCAGATCCAGCTTTTCAGCCACCAGCGTGTCATGCTCGTTCTGCACCCCGCGGGCGTCTTCCTCAGCCCGCAGGTTGACCGCACCCAAAGCATCGCGCTGACGCTTGTAGCGGTCCACATCATGTTCCAGATCATCCGAGGCCGGCATCTCATCCGGCGACACGCCCAGCTTCTCCAGCAGTGCCTGCGGGGTGATCTGCTGCGCCTCGATAATCCTGCCCGCCGCCTGCGTGACGGCTTCCTTGGCCGCATCGCTGCGCGCTTCTGACCGTGCCCGCGCTTCGCGTGCTTCCGACGCCAGCCGTTCGCATTCGCGCTCCTTATGGACAGCCTCGCGCAGTTCTGCCTCAGCTGCGATCAGCGCCTCGGTCGCTGCGGACTTGCGCGCTTCAGCCTCAGAGATTGCCTCGTTCAGCTCTTCGCGTTTCTCGGCAATTTCCGCCGGGACCGCATTGGCCTCTTCCAGTTCCTCCTGCGAGGCCTCGCGACGCTCCGCCAGCTCCTCGATCCGCGCCTCGGCGCTTTCCAGGCGGTGGCGCCAGCCGGACAGCTCCTTGGTCACTTCCTGCCCGCGCTTGGTGCGGGCCTCGCCCTCGCGGCGCAGCTCGTCATGGCTGGAACGGTGGGTCAGCATGGTGATCCGCGCCGCCTCAACCGACTGCTTGATATCCTCAACCGCAGTGCGGGCCTGGTCCAGATTCCCCAGCTCTCCCAGTGCCTTCTCAGCCTCTTTCAGCTGCAGGCCGGCGCTCAGCGCGTCTTCCTCGTGGCGCGACACCGCAATGCCCAGGGTTTCCAGCCTGCCTTCTGCCAGGTTGCGATCGGCCTCGGCCCGGCTGAGCGCACGGGCCGCCTCGGCCACCCGCTGATCTGCCACCCGGCGCGCCTGGCGGGCGTTCTGATCGGCCAGCGTCACCTCTTCCAGCTTGCGCAGCAGCATCTCATGCGCGGCGCGGGCACCGTCGGCAGTGGCGCTGACACGCTCCATTTCCTGCTTCAGCGCTTCCAGCTTATTGAGCTGTTCCAGACGCAAGGCAGCGGCACTCGGCGCGTCCTCGGCCCAGGCGCGGTAGCCGTCCCAGCGCCACAGATCGCCTTCCAGCGTCACCAGCCGCTGTCCGGGCTGCAACTGCGCCTGAAGGCCCGCTGCAGCATCGCCATCCACCAGTCCGATCTGCGCCACCCGGCGCGACAGGGCATCGGGACCGGAGACAAACAGCGCCAAGGGCTGCGCACCCTCCGGCAGTGCCGCGTCGCGGTCATAGCCCGGCAGGGACAGCCAGCCGGTCGGCCCGTCGGCGTCCGCCAGCGGCGCGCGCAAATCATCAGCCAGCGCTGCGCCCAAAGCCTTCTCATACCCCGGCGAAACAGTCAGCTCATCCAGAACCTGACCGCCCTCGGCGGTGTCACGCTCCACCAGCTTGGCCAGCGCGGTCACCTCAGCCCGCAGCGCGCCCAGCTCTCCCTCTGCCTCAGAGCGCTGCGAGCGGGCCTCGGCCTCGCGGGCTTGGGTCTCAGTGCGCGCCTCGTCCGCCGCTTCCAGCGCTTCCTCTGCCATCTCAGAGGCTTCACGCGCCTCTTCCTCAGCCGAGACAGCCGCCTCAAACTTCTCCGCCGCCAGCTCCAGCGCCTCCTGCGCCTCGCCTTGGGCAGCGCGGGCCTTCTCTGCCTCGCCCTCGGAACGGCCCAAGGCGCGCTGGCAGTCCTCGACCGCACGCCGCGCTGACTGGTGCCGCGCCGCCAGACGGGCCACATCCTCAGTCACCTGCGTCAGATGGTCCTCGCGCGCCTGCAGAATCGAGCCTGCATCGCGCGCCAGCTCCGCGGCCTCGGCCAGCTTGCCGTCATGGCCGTCGCCAGCCTTGGACAGCTCCCGCTGCTCCCATTCCAGCCGCTCGATGGTTTCGCCAGCGTCCTTGTTCAGGCCCGCCTCACGCTCGATGTCGTTGCCCAGCTGCACGATCCGGCTGCTGAGCCGTTCGATGGTCTGGCGCGCCTGCGCCTCCTGATCGCCCAGCGAGTCGCGCTGCACCACCAGCCGCTGCAGGATAGCGGCCGCAATAGCCTCTTCCTCGCGCAGGGGGGGCAGTTTTTCCTCAAACGTGCCGCGCTGAGCGGCAGCGGCACGCACCAGCGCCTCCGCCTTGGCAGCCTGCTCGACGCGCACCCTCAGCTCATCCTCTGAGGCCAGCCGCAACTCATCCGCCTCGCGCCAGCGGCGGTAGAGCAGCATACCCTCGGCCAGCCGCAGCTTCTCGCCGATCTCGCGATAGCGCTGCGCCTGCCGGGCCTGTTTGGCCAGCTGCGCCAGCTGTGCGGCCAACTGCTCGATCACGTCATCGACGCGCAGCAGGTTGGCCTCGGTGCTCTTCAGCTTCAGCTCCGCCTCGTGGCGGCGCTGATAAAGCCCCGAAATACCAGCCGCCTCTTCCAGAATGCGGCGCCGTGCCTTGGGCTTGGCGTTGATCAGCTCTGCAATCTGACCCTGCCGTACCAGAGCCGGCGAGTGCGCACCGGTGGAGGCATCGGCAAACAGCATCTGCACATCGCGCGCACGCACGTCCTTGCCGTTGGATTTATAGGCACTGCCCACATCACGGGTGATGCGGCGCACGATCTCCAGCCCATCGGCATCATTGAACCCCGACGGCGCCAGCCGCTCCGAGTTGTCGATGTTGAGGCTCACCTCGGCAAAGTTGCGCGCAGGCCGCGACGAGGTGCCGGCAAAGATCACGTCCTCCATGCCGCCGCCGCGCATCGCCTTGGCGCGGGTTTCCCCCATCACCCAGCGCAATGCCTCCAGAAGATTGGATTTGCCGCAACCGTTTGGACCCACAACCCCTGTCAGCCCATCGGCAATGACCAGTTCGGTAGGATCGACAAAGCTTTTGAAGCCGTTCAGCCTGAGCTTGGAAAACCGCAAAGCTGCCCCTTCGTGATTCCGTATCGAGAAAGTTCAGCGGTTCCTACCCGCTGAGTCAACGCTCCGCACCCCCAAATCGGGACGAATTCTGCTCAAACCACACCATATCTTGTGGATAACCCGCAGGATCCGGCGGTGTTTTGCCAAGCAGCAGCCTGTCAGGACTCACACGGACCGCAGTAACCGCCCCAGCCGGGCAATGCCTTCCTCGATGGCCGTATGGTTGGAATTGGAGAAGCTCAACCGGATCGTGTTCTGGCCGCTGCCATCGGCAAAAAACGCCTGGCCGGGGACAAAGGCCACCCGTCCCGTCTCCAGCGAACGCGCCAGCAGGTCTGCGCCGCTCATGCCATCCGGCAGGGTCACCCAGATGAACATCCCGCCCTCAGGCCGGGTCCACTCCACGCCCTCCGGCATATGTGCCGCCATGGCCGCCAGCATCACGTCGCGGCGGCGTTGATAAACCGCGCGCAGCTGCTCAACATGTTCGCCGAAACAGGTCTCCGCAACGCCATGCACCGCCATCTGGTTGATCGACGAGGTATGCAGGTCCGCCGCCTGTTTCAGCAGCACCATCTGCGCAATCACCGGCTTGGCCGCCACTGCCCAGCCGATCCGCACGCCCGGTGCCAGCGTCTTGCTGAAGGTGCCGCAGTAAATCGTCCGGCAGTCCTCGATCGAGCCCTTCTGTTCAATCTCCAGCGCCAGCACCGGCGGCACCGGCGCCCCGTCATAGCGCAGCGACTGATAGGCCGCGTCTTCGATGATGGCACAGTCCAGCGTGCCCGCGATGTCCAACAGCCGCAGCCGCCCGGCGTGGTCCAGTGTCTCGCCGGTCGGATTGGCAAAGTCCGGCGACAGATAGGCGAATTTCACCGCGCTGCCGGCCTCCGCCGCGCCTTCGGCATAGCTTTCCGCGGTGCGGTTTCCATTCAGCGACAGCCGGTCATAGCGCGGCTCATAAGCGTTGAAGGCCGCCAGCGCCCCCAGGTAGGTCGGCCAGCCGACCAGAGCAGTGTCACCCGGCGACAGGAACAGCTTGCCCAGGTAATCCAGCGCCTGCTGCGAGCCGGAGGTGATCAGCACGTTCTCAGCCTCGCAGACAATCCCGATCTTCGCCATCTCCGCCACGATCCACTGGCGCAGCGGCAGGTAGCCTTCGCTCACGGAATACTGCAGCGCTTGCACCTGCCGCTCCGGCGTCAGCGCGGTCTTGAAGGCTTCGGCGAACTCATCCGCCGGGAACAACGCCGGATCGGGAATACCGCCGGCAAAGGAGATGATGTCCGGCTGGTCCAGCAGTTTCAGCAATTCACGGATTTCCGACGCCTTCATCCGGCTGTTGCGGGTGGCAAAGATCTGGTCCAGCTGCATAGCTCTCTCCTCGCTGAGCTTCCATGATCACGGTAGGAGGCTGCAAAATAAAGTCAATAATGCTGACCTATTGTTACAACCTTCGTGATGCGCTCCGCTCTTGCGGCTGCCCGCCCCGCGTGGTCATATAAATTGACCAATCCGCCAGAGCGACCATATGCCCTTCCAGAAAGTCCAGCCCGAAAAACTCTCCGCCTCCGTCGTCAAGCAGATCGAGCAGTTGATCCTGCGCGGCATCCTGTCGCCCGGTGAACGGTTGCCAGCGGAACGGGAACTGGCCGAACGGCTCGGCGTCTCCCGCCCTTCCTTGCGCGATGCCATTGGCGAGTTGCAGGACCGCGGGTTGCTGGCCTCCAAGGCCGGCTCTGGCGTGTTTGTGGCCGATGTTCTGGGCTCCGCCTTCTCCCCCGCCCTGATCCAGCTGTTCGCCACCCATGACGAGGCGGTGTTCGACTACCTCAACTTCCGCCGCGACATGGAGGGTCTGGCAGCCGAACGCGCCGCCCGCTTCGGGTCAGACTATGACCTGCAGGTGATCCAGGCGATCTTCGACAAGATGGAAGCAGCCGGCAATCCCGCCGTGTCCGAGGAAGCGGCCAAGCTCGACGCCCAGTTCCACTCCGCCATCATGGACGCCAGCCACAACGTGATCATGCTGCACATGATGCGCTCAATGTTCGATCTGCTGCGTGAGGGCGTGTTCTACAACCGCCGCATCATGTTCCAGCAGCACACCACCTATGAGGCGCTCCTGGAACAGCACCGCGCCATCAACGCCGCTTTGCAGGCCCGCGACCCGCAAGCCGCCCGCACCGCGGTCGAGGCGCATCTGGATTATGTCAAACAGGCCCTCACCGACCACCAACGGGCTGAGCGCAACGCCGAGGTGGCAAAGCAGCGGCTGGAGCATGAGACGGGGAAGGGGTAACCGTCAGCGTTGCAGTTGCCGGATAGCATCTTCTATGGACTGAATACGGGCCGCTGAGTTCGGATGCGATGACATCCACTCCGGTGGCTCGGCCATTTCGGACTGCACGGTTTCAAAGAAGGTTATCAGCCCTTCGGGCGCATACCCCGCACGCGCGGCCAGCTGAACGCCGAATTCATCCGCCAAAGCCTCCTGCTCCCGGCCGTACTGCAGCGACAGCAGTACATTGCCTTCAAGCAGAATGTCCTCAAGCAAGGGCCCGGTGTCCCCGGCCACAAATGCTACAACCGCATACAGGCCGAGTGAGCGGTAAACCTGGCGAAGTCCGTGCTGCTCTACCACATGACCGATTTCGTGCCCGAGGACCCCGGCCAGAACGTCCTCGCCAGGAAAACGGTCCATGAACGCGTCGGACACCATAACGGTGCCGCCAGGCAAGGCGACAGCATTGGGTCCCATTCCAGGCATCTCGCGGAACAGCAATTGAAAACTGACACCATTCGGGGTGTCCTGCAGATGTTCCAGAAGCGTCTGGAATACCCTTCTGGCGCGTTCCTTTTCATCTGCACCAAGTTCGGAGGGCTCCATCAGAGCAAAATCCACAGCTTCAATGGTGCCCCGGTCCATCTGCTGCAGCACGACAGGAGGGGTCATCGCCGCAGCTGCCGACGCCAGCACGTCCAGGCCGTATTTCCAGACCAGGAATGCGGACAGGACCGCCAGGGCCGTAAATGCGGCAAGACGCGGCCGGAATTGCTCAAGCGCATGCAACCAATCGCCGCCGGCGCCGCCGCTCAGCGTCAGGACGGCATCGTGGTCATCCGTTTCAAACATCGTGCCATCCGGCAGCGTCAGCCGGCGCGGCTGGCGCCCCAGCGGCGGATCCAGCGAGACGTCCGCCCAGGCGGAACTGCCAAGCGTCTCCCCATCACGGGTGACGATATCCACCTGCCTCACGGCCGTGCCTTGAGGCTCAAGGTGCAACAGCAAGTCTGCCTGCATCAAGCGGGACGAAAGGCGCGCATAGGCGCGCCCTTCGATCTTTACCGGCAAAGGATAGTTTGCTCCCATTTAGACCGGGAGCCCCACGTCAATGCCTTCGAAATCGGTATAGGCATCGCCCACAGCAGAGGTCCGGCGGCCCTGCACGTCAACAAAGCTGTCCAGAGACGATCCCAGCACCACCCCGGTATGGGCGGTCAGATACCGGACCATGCGGACCTGAGCCCACGGCAAAAGCAAACCCAGGCTGCAGACCACGGCAACCATGTTGGTCACAGCGAGCCACATAAGGGTGCCTGCGGAGATATCGGACCTGAACTGATGTCCCCCTTCCAACGCGGTGTTGTTGTACACGGCGTTCCGGGTCATCGCGTGATACAGCAGGACAGCCGGCAGGAACGCGAGGAAAAAGATCCCGTAGAAGCCGGCCATGAAGAGCAGCACCGCGGTTGGGTCCGGATTCGGCGATGCAAAGGAGTCCTGGAAGGAAGTCATGACCGTTGTGCCCAGCGGTGCAAAAACCGCGGCCCCGACGATCACCACCCATGCCAGAGCGGCAAAGAAGGCTTTGTAGAATGGCCCCAAAGGCGCCTCGAAATGAAACGCTGCGGTGCCCAGGCTGTGGTTGTCAATGCTGAAGCGTTTGACTGCCCGGTCCAGCAGCGGGAAGGTCAGATAGGCGGTGAGCGCAGTAAGGATGGGATAGATCAAGTAGACGAGAAAGGCCTTTCCGTACCCCGCCGAGAAACCGAAGCGGACGTTGGAAAAGCTTGTCATCCGCGCATTGAACATCATCGCCCGGATGATCAGCCAGGGAAAGACGAAAACCAATGCCAGCAGCAGAACCGGAGCCAGCATGGGTACCATCGTCAGAATAATGTTGTAGATCACAAAGGCCCCGAAAACGATCAGCCGCCCGACAAGAATCTGGCCTCCGGTTGCGTGATAGTCGAAGTTGCGGCCTTCGACATAAGTGTTGTTGTAGAAATACTTGTGACGGCGGACTTTAGCCCAAGCCGAATAGATGCCCAGCGTCAGGATGCTGAGCAAAAGATTTACAATCCAGATCCCAAACCATTCTTTCGCATTGCCGCGAAACTCAAATCCGCTGATGTTTGCGCTCATTTGCCAATGTCTCCAATAATGCCGCAGGCCGCTTTTCCGTAATCCGGCCATGCCCAAAAAACATGCGGGTTGCCTACCTGCATAGGAAGAACATTTCCAGACTGGACAACTTTAAATGCAGTCCTGTTGCCCAAAGGCGCGCCTCATGCCGGGAAAGGTTGCACTTGCAAGTCAAAACGCCAGCGTTGCCTGCCGCCAGTAAAAAACCCGGCCACTCGGACCGGGTTCTTTTAACTTGTCTGTATCAGCCAAAGCTTAGTGCAGCTTGGCATCCACATCCGCGATGGCGGCGTCGATCAGCTTGTTGGCCTCGGCGGCGGTCATCTGCTTGGAGATCACCTGGTCCGCAGCGGCCACAGCGATGGTGATCGCCTGATCGCGCACTTCCTTCACAGCCGAAGCCTCTGCCGAAGCGATCTGCTCCTCAGCAGCCGCCAGACGGCGGGCGATGGAGGTTTGCAGATCGGCCTTGGCCTGTTCAGCTGCACGGGCAGCTTCGTCACGGGCGGCAGCCACGATCTGATCGGCCTGGGCCTGAACTTCCTGCTGCTTGCGCTCATAAGACGCCAGAACGGTCTGGGCCTCTTCACGCAGGGCGCGGGCTTCGTCCAGTTCCTTCTGGATGCCTTCGGCGCGGTTGTCGAGCTGGCCAGCCAGCAGCGACGGCACCTTGGCAAACAGCAGGATGCCGATGAACAGGATGAACGCCAGGGCAACAACCAGGTTGGTGTTGGACAGGTCCATGCCGCCGCCGGCCGCAAACGCGGGCGAAGCCGCGCCAAGGGTCAGGGCAAGAGCGAGAATATTGCGCATGTCCTTATCCTTTCGTCCGCTCGGCAACTGCCGCGGCAACTGCGTCTTTGTCTGCCGAACCGCCCAGAGCAGAAACCAGCGCTTCTGCAGTATCGGTGGCCACGGCCTTCACGCTTTCCAGCGCGCCGGCCTTGATTTCGGCGATAGCCTTCTCGGATTCGGCAGCCTTGGCAGCGATCTGTTCGTCTGCTTTGGCGATGGCCTCATCCAGCCCGGCCTGAATTTCTGCGCGGGTCTCGGCAGCAATGCGCTGCGCTTCCGCACGGGCATCCGCCAGAGCTTTGTTATATGCGTTTTCGGCCTCGACAGCCTTGGCTTTCAGGTCTTCAGCCGCGGCGAGGTCGTTGGTGATGGTCCCCTGACGCTCGGCCAGCACCGCAGCAATGCGGGGCAGCGCGACGCGCGACAGGATGAGGTAGATCACGACCAGGGCGACCACGAGCCAGAAGATCTGGTTCCCGAAGGTCGAGAAGTCCAGCTGCGGCATTGCGGAACCGCCGCCGTGTGCTGCCTCTTGCGTATTTGATGCCATGTCGTCCTCCCAGGAACTTGCCGTTACACCGGGCAGCGCAGGATCTGCACTGCCCGGCCGTAAGGAAATAGGTTCCTAAGGTCTTAGACGGCGAACATCAGCAGCAGAGCGACCAGGAACGAGAAGATGCCCAGTGCTTCTGCAAACGCGATGCCGATGAACAGGGTTGCGGTCTGGCCGGCAGCTGCCGACGGGTTACGCAGAGCGCCTGCCAGGAAGTTGCCAGCCACGTGGCCCACACCGATTGCGGCTGCGCCGGAACCGATTGCTGCCAGGCCTGCGCCGACGAACTGACCGAGTTGTGCGATATCGCCTTCCATGATTTCTCTCCTTACGATGGAATGTGGTGATTTCTAGGGTGGGCGGGACCGCTCAGGGCGCCGCCCGGTAAGCTTTCAGATCCTGGCCTTAGTGGCTCGGGTGCAGTGCGTCCTTCAGGTACACGCAGGTCAGGATGGTGAACACGTAGGCCTGAATGAAGGCCACCAGAACTTCGAGTGCGTAAACCGCGGTGATGGCAAAGATCGGCAGGAAGCTGAACATGCCCAGTGCTGCGGCGAAGCCTGCGAACACTTTCAGAACCGCGTGGCCGGCCATCACGTTACCGGCAAGACGGATGGAGTGGCTGACGGGGCGCACGAAGTAGGAAATCAGTTCGATGATGGCCAGGATCGGGCGGAGCGCCAGCGGCGCGCTCGACACCCAGAACAGGCCCAGGAAGCCAACGCCGTTCTTGACGAAGCCAACAACGGTCACGGTCACGAACACCAGCGCCGCCAGAACTGCAGTGACTGCGATATGCGAAGTGGTGGTGAAGGAGCCGGGGATCAGGCCCAGGAAGTTGGCCATCACGATGAACATGAACAGGGTCATGATGTAGGGGAAGAACTTGACGCCGTCCTTGCCGGCCACGTCCTCAACCATTTTGTAGATGAAGCCATAGGCCAGTTCCGCAACCGACTGGGCGCGGCCCGGCACGATGGCGCGGCGCGAGGAGCCCAGAACCAGCAGCGCGAACACGGCGGCAACAGCCAGCGCCATCCACAGGGTCACGTTGGTCGGGGTGTACCAGGAGATGTGATCGCCGAACAGCGCGCTCACCTGGAACTGATCCATCGGATGGATCGCCAGCTTTGCTTCCGCCGGAGCGAAAATCAGACCCGACACAACTACCAGTGCCAGAGCTGCGAAAAAGAAAATTTTGCCCATCGGTCCGCTTCTCCTGTCGCCGGTCGCCGATCCCGTCGGATCAATCCCGGTCTTGCGCATTTTTGTCGGCCTCTTCGGCCAGTTTCTCTTTCTGGATCTCCTGCGCGGTGCGAAGCATTGTCTTCACCCCAGCCGCCAGGCCCAGCATTATGAACAGCACCATGAAGATGGGCAGGGTTCCAAACAGATGGTCCAGCCCGTATCCGATGCCAAAGCCGATCCCGAGACCGGCCACCAATTCGATCACCATCCGCCAGGCCTGATTGGCCAGGGAATAATGCTCATCCGCGCGCGGCTTGGGCTCCTGGGCCTTACGCGCCGCCGCCAATTTCTCCTCCAGCTGCGCCATGCGCTGCTTTTGGTCGTCATCGGTCACGGGCGCCATCCTCACGCGAATTTCTAGTGAGGGTGCTAAGGCCACGGGGCGAAGGAGTCAATTACAAGGATTGAAGATTCAAAATATGTCCATCCCATTGTTTATGCGCAATATTTTGCCAACCTCGATTAACCGCGCCGCTCTGCCGCAGGTACCGTTAGCGCCAAACTGCACCGGAATCCATATTCAACCAAAAGGTTGATTTTAGCCGGCGGGCGGTTTCGGCAGCCGCCAGCGCACAATCCGCCCGTCAATCAGCAGCAGCCCTGCCAAGATTGCTGCCATGCCCCACAGGTGCTCTGCCAGCAGCGTCTCGCCCAGAATGTAAGTCCCCAGAAACAGCGCCGACACCGGCGCAATCAGCGTCGGCATGGTGATATTGGTCGGCCCCACCTTGGGCAGCACCCAGTAGAACGCGATGAAGGCCGCCGAGGTCAGCACAAAGCCGATCACCAGCAGCGACGCCCAGGTTTCCATACGCGTGATCACCGGCAGCCCCTCGCTCCACAACGCCAGCGGCGCAATCGCGGCGGTCGACCCGGTCAGCGCGATCGCCACCAGCACCACCGGTTCCATGTCGCGGAAGCTGCGCGCGAAATTGACGGAGAAGGCATAACACAGCGGCGCGCACAATGTGATCAGCACCGCCCAGGCTTCCGAGGACTGGCCGCCCTCAAGGATCGGCAGCGACAGCAGCACGATCCCGAGGAACCCGCAGATCACCCCCAGCGATTTCAGCACCGTCGCCCGCTCGCCGCCGGGCCAGAAATGCGACACCACCACCGCCAGCGCAGGTGTGGTCGCATTGACGATCCCCGCCACGCCGCTGGCGATATGCTGCTGGCCCAGCGCGTAGAAAGCAAACGGCCCGGCATAGCTGAGCACGCCGAACCCGAACAGCGCCAGCCAGCGCCCGGCGCCAGCGGGCACCTTTTTACGCGCTGCCAGAACATAGATCCAGCAGCCCAGCGCACCGAACCCGACCCGCCCCATCGACACCGACAGCGGCCCCAGCTCGCGCAGCAGGATGGCGTTGAACATGAACGACATGCCCCAGCCGATGCCCAAAATGAAAATCACCGCCCAATAGCGCAACGCCATGCCAACTGCTCCCTCAAAATGCCTTGCACCGATCCATCGCAGTTTTTGCAGGATTGTCGACCCGCTTCTTGCCCTTTAGGAGTATCAGGCATGAGCGACACCCTCGACACCGTCTTTGCAGCCTTGGCCGACCCGACCCGCAGGGCGATCCTGACCATGCTGCTGGAGGACGACATGGCCGTGACCGACGTGGCAGAGCCGTTCGAGATGTCACTGGCGGCCATTTCCAAGCACCTGACCATCCTCACCCGCGCCGGCCTCATCGCGCAGGAAAAGCGCGGCCGGGTCAAATGGTGCAAGCTGCAGCCCGACGCCATGCGCGCCGCCTCTGTCTGGATGCAGGGCTTCGGCCAGTTCGAGCCGGTGAACCTGGATGCCTTCGAGCGCTTCCTGGAGGCAGAGCACCTGTCAGAGGACAGCCAGACCGGCAGTTAGGGCCACTGGCCCCTAGCGGACGACAAACACCGAAATTTCGGAATGCAGCACCAGATGGCTGGCGTGGGACGAGAACACATAGTCCAGAATGCCGGGCATATGCGTCGCAATCACGATCAGGTCCACCTCCAGCTCCTTGGCGGTCCGGGCCAGGATAGAGTCCATCTCCGACCCGACATCCACCGAATGCACAGGCAGCGCCTCTACCCTTGCACCGCTGCTTTCGGCCATCTTGCTGGCCAGTGCTGCCAGCTCATCGCCGGACGGCCCCAGGGTGTGCGCGCCTTCAATCTGCTCGCCCGTCACATGGACCAGCGTCACGCGTGAGCCATGGTTGGCGGCAAAATCCGCGGCCACGTTCAAGGCCTTCTTGACCGCCGGGGGCATGTGCAGGTCAACGGGCACCATGATATGATTGAACATCTTTCCCTCCTTTTCCTGACGCGTCCCTCAAGGCCAGCATACAGGAAAACGAGGGGCTTGGGTTGACCTGCCGCAAGCGCGCCCAGCAGGAAGTGCTCAGGCGGGCAGCGTTCAGGCGCGCACCGGCTTGGCGTCGCCTTCCAGCAGCATCACCAGTGCGGCCACCGACATCACCACCCCGATCAGCACCATGCCCGGCGGCGCGCCGCGGCCCAGCGCAATCTCCCAAAGGATCACCCAGCTGGGGGTCAGATAGGTGTATGCCATCACTTTGGCCGAGGGCAGTCGCAGGGTTGCGTATTGCAGCAGCACAAAGGTGGCCGCGCTGGCAAAGAGTGCCAGATAGAACAACCCGATCCAGACAATGCCCGGCAGCTGCATCCAATCGGTCGCCAGAATGTCCTGCCAGCCGAACGCCGCCAGCAGCCCGCCGCCCGCCAGCAGCATGCCGAAGGTGAACACCACCGCAGGCTCACCCCGGTTCAGCTTGCGCACCATCGGCGTGTAGATCGCGTGCAGCACGCAGCCCCAGAAATAGATGATCTCGCCCTGTCCGATCTGAAAAGCCGCCAGCGCTCCTAGGTCGCCGCGCACGATCACCCAGACCGCGCCCGCGGCCCCGATCGACAGCGCCAGCGCCATCCAGCGGGTGGTCACCTGCCGCAGCAGCAGCCAGCCGAACCCCGCGCTCATCACCGGCACCAGCGTGAACACCGCCGCCGCGCTGACCGGCGCCGCGGTCTGCAGCCCGTAGAACATCAGCACGAAGTAGCCGCCGAACAGCCCACCCAGAACCGCAAACCGCCAGGGCGCCTGAAAATGCACCCGCCGCATTCCGGTGGTCGCCATGGCGGCAACGCCAATGACCACCGCAGCAATGCCGAACCGCGCCGCGTTCAGCGCCGCCGGTGCGATCTCATTCGCCACCATCACGCCCAGCGAGAACGACCCCGCCACCAGTGCCGAGAACAGCAGCATCGCCAGATGCCCGCGCAGCGCCTCGCTCACAGCTGCCATTCCTTGGCCTGTTCCTTGAGGAACTTCAAAAACGCCTGCACCTTGGTGGTGCGGTGCAGGTCCACATGGGTCACCAGCCAAAGGGTGCCCTCCCATTCTTCCTGCGGCGCCATCATTTCCACCAGGTTCGGGTTCTGCCGGGCCTCCCAGGCTGCCATGAATCCAATGCCCGCGCCGCTGTGCACCGCGTTCTGCATGGTGAACCCGTTGGAGCAGCGGAACGAGATCGCGTCAGCCGGCGCATGGGTCCGCAGCCAGCGCGAAAACGGCGCGCGGCTGTTTTCATCGTCATTGCCGATGAAGCGGTGATTGGCCATGTCCTCGACACCCTGCAGCACGCCGTATTTTTCGGCATAGGCCTTGGAGGCATAAAGCCCGACCTGCTGCTTGATGAAGGGCTGCACCACATTGTCCGGCTGATCCGGGGCGTTGCCCGCCCGCACCGCCACATGCGCCTCGCCGTATTCCAGCCGGAACAGGCGGTCGCCGGTCAGATAGCGGATGATCAGCCCCGGGTGCATGTCCTGGAATTCCTTCAGCGCCGGCACCAGCATAGGTGCAAAAGACGCCAGCGACGTCACCACCAGCTCACCGGAGACATCATCACCCTGCCCCTTCAGCCGACCGACCAGCTGGCTGAACTGGTCATCGGTTGCCTGCGCCACCCGCAGCAGGTCCTGCCCGGCCTCCGTCGGCGTGTAGCCGCGGGCGTGGCGCTGGAACAGCTTCACCCCCAGCCGTGCCTCGATGGCGTCGATATGGCGGATCACCGTGGCATGGTGCACGCCCAGCACTTCGGCAGCACCGCTGACCGTGCCCATCCGGGCGACCTGATAGGCGGTGCGCACCTCATCCCAATTGTCCATGGCTGCCTCCTTGCCAATCCGCGCGACATGCGCACACGCGCACACTCGATGTTACTTTTGCGGCGTTGCGTTCGCAAATGCAATAACCCAAATCTCTGTCAGCAACAAGCACAGGAACCCAAAATGACCCGCACCGTTCTGCACCTCGACTCCTCCGCCCGCACCGAAGGCTCGGTGACCCGGGACCTCTCCGCACAGATCGTCAGCCGCCTGGACGCGGACACTGTGATCCGCCGCGACCTCGCCGCGCCGCTGCCGCTGCTGGACGGCGCCTGGATCGGCGCCAACTTCACCCCGGCCGACCAGCGCAGCGAGGCAGACAAACAGCTGCTCGCCCTCTCCGATGCGCTGGTGGAAGAGCTGAAACAGGCCGACACCATCGTGATCGGCGCGCCGATCTACAATTTCTCGGTGCCCTCCACGCTCAAGGCCTGGATTGACCTGGTGGCCCGCGTCGGCGTCACCTTCCGCTACGAGGAAACCGGCCCCATCGGCCTGCTGGAAGGCAAACGCGCCATTGTCGCGGTGGCCTCCGGCGGCACCCAGGCCGGATCCGACATCGACTTTGCCACCACCTACCTGCGCCATGTGCTGGGCTTCATCGGCATCACCGAGGTTGAGATCGTGGCCGCCGACGCCATGTCCATCGACGCCGAGGGCGCCCTGGCCAAAGCGAAAAACCAAATCGAAGCGCTGGCGGCCTGATCCCCGCACTGCCGCGCGCTCCTGCCGCCAGCCACCCCCGGCTGGCGGCCTTTTTGCGTTTGGCAGCGCGGCGGGGCCTGTGCCACTCTGCCCGCATCCGCATTTCAAACCACAGGCATTCCCATGAAGAAGATCGGCATTCTCGGCGGCGTCGGCTGGGCCTCCACCCTCGATTACTACCGCGCCATCTGCGAGGGCGCCGGGCGGTTCTTTGCGGACCGCGGCGCGGGCTCGCCGCTACCGGTGCCGCCGATCACCATCGAATCCGTAGTGCAGGCCCAGACCCGCGCCTTGCGCGGCCGCCCGGGGGATGAGGCCAGCTGGGCCGCTTTTGATGCCGTCTTCCGCGAGGCGATGCTGACGCTGGAACGCGCCGGCTGCGACTTCGCCCTCATCGCCTCCAACACCCCGCACGCCCGCCTGCACGCGATCAAGGAGGGCGTGGTGATGCCGATCCTCAGCATCTTCGACGCCACCGCAGAAGCCACCGCTGCAACCGGCGCCACACGCGCGCTGGTTCTGGGCACCGCCGTCACCATGCAGGCCCGCAATTATGCCAGCGTGCTTGCCGCGCACGGGGTCACAGCAAACGATACCCTGCCGCAGGACGAGATCGCCGAGATGCAGGCAATGATCGACGAAGACTTCTACGGCGGCGCTTCCGCCACCGCACAGGCCCGCCTGCTGCGGTTCTGCAAGAAACACGCGCAGCCCGGCACCGCCATCCTGCTGGCCTGCACCGAACTGCCGCTGGCCTTCCCCGATCATATCGACGACGTCAGTTTCGAGGCCGGCGGCTTCCTGTTCGTGAACCCCTCCGCCGCCCATGTCACCGCCGCGCTGGATCTGGCGCTGGCGGACGAAAAGGCCGGTTAGACCCAGCGCACCTCAACGCCGATGCGCTCAAAAAACGCCATCACATCATCGCGCTTCATCGCCACCGTGCGGTCGTTGACCAGCGGGTGCATATAGATCACGTCAGCTTCCTGCGCCTGTGCATCCATATAGAAGGTGACGCCTTTCTCCGCGCCGGTGATCATTGCCAGCGGGCTGACCGCGCCGGGACGGATGCCGAGGTTCTCCAGCAGCCGGTCGGCTGAGCCGAAGGACAGGTTTCCGATCCCCAGCTCAGCGCCCAGCGCCTTCAGGTCGATCTCGCGGTCCTGCTGCAGCGTCACCAGATAATTCCGCTTCTTCTTGTCCCGCAGGTACAGGTTCTTCAGCCGCAGCGCGTTTTCGCCCGGCACCATGAACTGCTCCTCGACGCCCTTGGCGTCCTCCACCGTGCGCAGCGGCACATGGGTATGCAGCTGATAAGCAATACCCCAGTCGTCCAGCTGCTTCAGCAGCGCATCCGAGGAGATGGGCAGGCTATCCTGATAGGCCGATGACGCATCCATGATCTTACTCCGCAAGCCGTTCCGGTTTGCAGCGCAGATCACAAAAAACGGACACGGGACGCAAGAGGTGTTCCGCCCCCTGCGCCCCGTTTTGCGCCATCTCTGTGAAGGGCGGGCGCGACCGCCCGCCGCCCGGCCAGATCACGCCTCGGCGAAATCCGCCCGCCGCGCCTCCTCGTAGTGGTCGAAGTCGGTGCTGAACCAGCCGGTGCCGCGGGTGGCGCTGGCCAGGGTACTGCACAGATCATCCTGCGCCGACATCGGCAGCAGCGTCTCGAACACGTCCCAGCCCGCGACGCCGTCTTCGGCCTCGAAGCCCAGGATCTGGCCTTTCATGCCGCTCACCACCGGCACCAGCCCGCCGGTGAACACCGACGGCACATGGATATGCACCCGCATGATCGGCTGCAGCAGCACCGCGCCGGCCTCCGCCAGCGCCTCCTTCACCGCGTTCTTGCCCGCGGTGCGGAACGCATAGTCGGAGCTGTCGACCGAATGGTGCTTGCCATCTTTCAGCGTCACGCAGACATCCACCACCGGATGGCCATTGAGGCCCAGCGCCAGCGCCTCGCGCGCGCCCGCCTCGACCGAGGGGATGTAGTTCTTGGGCACCGCGCCGCCCTTCACCGTTTCCTCGAACACAAACCCGCTGCCGCGCGGCAAGGGCTTCACCTCGATCACCACATCGGCGAACTGGCCCGCACCGCCCGACTGCTTGCGGTGCCGGTGATGCACCTGCACGGATTTCTTGATGGTTTCGCGCAGGGCCGGCGGCACCGCCCCTTCTTCCACCTCGACGCCGAACTCGTCCTTCAGCGCCTGCTTGATCCGGCGCATGTGCAGCGGCCCCTGCAGGTTCAAGAGCACATGGCCGCTGGCCTCGTCCTGGCCCAGCACCAGCGCCGGGTCGATTTCCGCCAGCCGTTCCAGCGCGGTGGACAGGCGCGCATCGTCGCGCTCATTCACCGGGGTGATCACCCGCCGGAAGGTCGAGGGCCGCGGCTGCGCCCACTCCGGCAGCGGCGATGCTCCGTCCGGCCCATAGGCAAAGCCCAGGTTCAGATGGTCAGACTTCACCGCCTGCCCCATGTCGCCCGGCGTCAGGCTGGTATTGGCTGCCGATCCCATGCCGGTCAGCGATCCCAACGCCGCACCGCCAACCGGCACGCCGTTGCCGACACTGCCGTCCAGCGCCCGCACCATCACCGTCTTGCCCAGATGCTTGACCAGATCCGCCATACAGCCGACCGCCACCACTTTGCCGTCCTGCGACAGCCGCTCCAGCGCCACACCCACATCCGGGGCCTCATGGCGCAGCGACTTCATCAGCCGCATAATCCCGTTCTTATGCTCTGCCGATCCCATCAGCGCCGGGATCAGGTCGTTGTGCTGCAGCACCTTGGTGGCCACCTCATAGGCCTCCTCCGCCATCACCTGCTGATCCTCGATCAGCTCCTCCAGCAGCGTGTCGTCAAAATCCGCCAGCGCCTCCAAAAGCTCAGTGCGCGCCTCCTGCTCACGCGCGTACATCGCCACCGGCAGCTCGATCAGCGCCGAGGGCTTGCCCTCCTGATACTGCCATGCGCGTTCGGAAATCAGATCCACAGCACCCACAACCTGACCATCCTCGCGGATCGGCACCTGCCGCAGGATGATGTTGTGGCTGCAATAGGCCTGAAGCGCGGCAACGATTTCCGCCACCCGGTCCGCTGCCTGGTCCATACGATTGACAAAAATAAAGGCGGGAACTCCCGCCTCCTCCAGCTTGCGCAAGTAAGGCGCGCTGAGGACCGCAGCGCCGGCATCCGCCGGAACGCAAAGGACAGCAGCATCGCTGGCCGCCAAGGCCGGCCCCGCCTGCGCCAGGTTGTCGGCGCCGCCTGCGATGTCGATTGCGGCCCAGTCCTCCCCCATAAATGAAAAAGGCTGCAAAGCGGCGACGCCTGCAACCTCCTGCCTCTTGCCCGCGGCACTGTCCAGATTGGCCAGCGCCGTAGCCAGCGTTGATTTGCCGGACTGCGACGGTCCCAGAATAGTGAAAACGCGCATGTTCTCAGGTCCTCCCTTAGCTGATGCGAATGCCCGCCTAGGACCGCAGCCGCCAAGGGCGTGCAGCTTGCCTGTGCCAAAGATCTGCCTCGGTGCTCTTCTGAGCGCCCCCTGCCGGTGAGTGGGCAGCAAGGGGCCGTTCTCGATGTTGGCCAAGCGTCCGCCCCTGAGTCAAGCGCGCAGAGGGCGTAGCGGCGGCACCCCGCGCACAGTTTTGACGCATCCGCCGCCGATTTCCCCTCTTCACCGGCTTTCCCTTGGGTAAGCTATTCCCATGAAAATCACCCGCAACACGCCCGAACAGCTGATCCTGTCCGATACACCCTGGCTGATCGGCATCATGCTTGTCTTTTTCATCCTGGTCTTTGCCGGCGCCGGCCTCGGCATGCTCAGCCAGGGCGGCGACCTGATCCTGCCAGGCCTCGTCTTTGCCCTGGTGGGCGGCGGCATGGGCGCGCTGGCCTTCTGCCTGTTCGTGCGCCGGGTGCAGGTGATCCTCGACCGCCCCGGCGGCAGCGTGGTGATCCGGCGCCAGTCGGTGTTCGGCTACAGCAAGGTGGAGCACCATCTCGCCGACCTCTCCCACGCCGAGGTGGAAAGCACCACCAGCCGCAGCGAGGGCCGCACCCGCACGCTCCACCGCCCGGTTCTGATACTCGACGGCGGCATGAGCGCCGGCCGCCACCCGGTGGCCGAGGCCTACACCAGCGGCCGCGGCGCCCAGCACCTGGCGGAGGCGATCAATGCCTGGCTGCCGGCATCAGAGGCGGAAGGACAGCAGGTAAGCCCCTAGGCTTAGCCCGTGAAGGTGCAGTATTCCCGGACATAGCGGACGTAGCCCTTCGTGAACATCTCGGCCTTGGCCCGAACGCCTTCGCCGTCATGCATAATCATGACGCCGTTTGTTGATTCAATGTAATGTGTTGTGCCGTCGCCACGCGGAGATCTTTCAAACTTCCCTTTGGGGGTGCGCAAAAACGGCTTTTCATGCGTGAAGCTTGTGCCTTCTTTTGCCTTCAACAAGACAACTGCCGTAGGCGGTACTCCATCATCAAAGAAATAGTACTCCATTCCGCCTTTTCCTGAGAAATCGACGAAATCCACGCTCTCCATAGGAACGGTTAGTGAGGTCCACAGCACCCAATCTTGGCCTTCGATCTTCTTCCAGAAGAAGGTCGTCAAAGTGCAGCCTTCGACCTCAACTCTATGCCGCCTTTCACTGGTCTCATTCCTTCCGCCCGCCTCAATCTGCGCGATCAGATCCTCCTGGGTCACCTCATCCGCCACCAACGGCGAAGCCAGCACCGCACAGCACGCTGCAATAGCGCTCAGAAAATTCTTCATGAATAATGCCCGCTTCAAACAACAACACTGTTGCAGCTAGCCATTGCCCCGCCAGCGTTCAAGCCGCAAAGGTTGACTCCGGCCCCCAATCCGCGTAACCCCCGCCCAAACATCCGGGAGATCTGAGTCTTCCGGTCCCTGCCCGTGCCAGGGATCGCCCCCCACCAGCGTGTTACGCCCGTGGGGGCAAACTCGTTTGGTTTGCCCCCACGACTGACACCAGGACCGGCGGGCATTTGCGCATGGTTCGCTTGTCCCCTACATACGGGGGCGCCACACGTTGAAACCGGCATTAGGAGGCCGCAGGCATGTTTGAAAATCTATCCGAACGCCTTTCCGGCGTCTTTGACCGGCTGACCAAACAGGGCGCCCTGAACGAGGAAGACGTCAAATCCGCCCTGCGCGAGGTCCGCGTGGCCCTGCTGGAGGCCGACGTCTCGCTGCCGGTTGCCCGCGACTTCGTCAAAAAGGTTCAGGAACAGGCCACCGGACAGGCCGTCACCAAATCCGTGACCCCGGGCCAGCAGGTCGTCAAGATCGTCCACGACGCGCTGGTCGACGTGCTGCGCGGCGACGAGGACCCCGGCAAGCTCAAGGTCGACAACCCGCCCGCCCCCGTTCTGATGGTCGGCCTGCAGGGCTCCGGTAAGACCACCACCACCGGTAAGCTCGCCAAGCGGCTGAAGGAGAAAGAGGGCAAGAAGGTCCTGATGGCCTCGCTCGACGTCTACCGCCCGGCGGCGATGGACCAGCTGGCCGTCCTCGGCACCCAGATCGGCGTCGACACCCTGCCCATCGTGCCGGGCCAGAAACCCGTCGACATCGCCAAACGCGCCAAGCAGCAGGCGACCCTGGGCGGCTATGACGTCTACATGCTGGACACCGCCGGCCGCCTGCACATCGACGAGACCCTGATGCAGGAGGTTGAGGACGTCCGCAACGTGGTCTCCCCGCGCGAGACCCTGCTGGTGGTCGACGGCCTGACCGGCCAGGTCGCCGTCGAGGTGGCCGAGGAATTCGACGCCAAGATCGGCATCTCCGGCGTGGTCCTCACCCGGATGGACGGCGACGGCCGCGGCGGTGCGGCGCTGTCGATGCGCGCTGTCACCGGCAAACCGATCCGCTTTGTCGGCCTGGGCGAAAAGATGGACGCGCTGGAGACTTTCGAGGCAGACCGGATCGCCGGCCGCATCCTGGGCATGGGCGACATCGTGGCGCTGGTCGAAAAGGCCCAGGAAACCATCGAGGCCGAACAGGCCGAGAAGATGATGAAGCGCATGATGAAGGGTCAGTTCAACATGAACGACCTGAAGATGCAGCTTGAACAGATGCTCCAGATGGGCGGCATGGAGGGCATGATGCAGATGATGCCTGGCATGGGCAAAATGGCCAAGCAGGTGCAGGACGCCGGCATGGACGACAAGGTGCTGAAGCGCCAGATCGCCATGATCCAGTCGATGACCAAGAAGGAACGCGCCAACCCCGCCTTGCTGCAGGCTTCCCGCAAGAAACGCATCGCGGCCGGCTCCGGCATGGAGGTCTCCGACCTCAACAAGCTTCTGAAGATGCACCGGCAGATGGCCGATGTGATGAAGAAGATGGGCAAGATGGGCAAGGGCAAGATGCTGAAACAGGCCATGAAGGGCATGTTCGGCAAAGGCGGCATGCCGGATATGGGCGGCATGGATCCCAGCCAGATGGACCCCAAGGCGCTGGAAGCGGCAGCCAAGGCCATGGGCGGCAAGGGCGGCCTGCCCGGCGGCCTCCCCGGCCTCGGCGGCGGCATGGGCCTGCCCGCAGGCCTCAGCGGATTTGGCAAGAAGAAGTAAGTTGACCACTGCGCCCACCATATCCACTGCGCGCCTGAAGCTGCGCCACCACGTGATGTCGGACTTTGCGCCGCTTCACGATGTGCTGGGCAGTGACCGCGCACGCTATATGGGCGGGCCGTTTTCACTGAAAGACAGCTGGCAGACTGTTGCCGCTGAAGTGGGCAGCTGGTCCCTGCTGGGACATGGCAGCTGGGCCATCGAGCGCGCTGACGACGGCGCACTGGTTGGCCAGGTCGGTATCAATAAACCGGCCCACTACCCCGAGGCGGAGATCGGCTGGACCCTGTGCAGCGGGTTCGAAGGCAATGGCTACATCACCGAAGCCGCCGCTGCCGCCCTTTTGTGGGCCTGGTCCGAAATGGGCGCCAGCAGCCTCGTCAGCTATATCACACCCGGCAACAGCAGGTCGGTCTCTGTCGCCGAAAGGCTCGGCGGCAAACCTGACCTTGCCGCGCCGCTGCCGCTGGGTGAGACCTCGGAAGATACCATCGTTTACCGCCATTTTGCGCCGCCTTGCGACGGCGGGATGGAGGCCTACGCATGACCTCCCACCTGTACCGCACTGCGCAACCCGGCGCGTCCCGCAGCCGTTTAACGGAAAATTACGCAGTCTCATCGATACTCCTTCACCGGATGGGTGAAAAAGACGCCGGGCGGCCTGCCGCCCGGGCAATGGGGTACGATATGAAAGACGCGCAACGGCGGTATCCACGGCTGGTTTCCAAGCGGCTGATGCTGATTTCTCCGGCGGATCCGGATTTTGACGCCCAGGCTGCCTTCCTGGCGCCGGACGCGCCGCGGTTCATCAATGTCGCGGATGACGCCGATTCTCTGTGGTGGTCGATCGCCACCATCATCGGCCATTGGCACCTGCACGGCTACGGCCTGTTTGCCGTGGTGGAGCGCAGCACCGGCGACACCGTGGGCCTGGTCGGCCCCTGGTTCCCCAAGGGCTGGCCGGAACCGGAACTGTCCTGGCACCTGATGGAGACCGGCGAGGGCAAAGGGTATGCCAGCGAAGCCGTGCAGTGCGTGCTGGACTGGCTGTTCAACGCGGCCGGCTGGGACACCATCGTTTCCTACGTGCCGGAAGAAAACACCGCCTCCATCGCCCTGGCCCGCCGCGCCGGCGCCCAGCCCGAACGGCTGGTCTCCTTCCCGCTGCAGCCGGCCCCGGGCCTGCGCTGCTGGCGCCACACGCCCGCCGCCCGCCGCTCCGGCCCTGAAGCCGCCCGGGGGCTTTTGCACTGATGCGCCTGCGCGGGGTCATATCCTGGCGCCGACGCGCCCTTCCGCTGGAAGGAGCGCGCTGATGCCGTTTGACATCCCGGTGATCGAAACCCGCCGCCTGGTGCTGCGCGGCCCCGAAGCGCAGGATTACCCCGACTTCAAGGCCACCTTCAGCTCCTACCGCTCCCGTTTCATGGGCGGGCCGCTGAACACTTACGAGGCCTGGATGCTCTATGCCGCCGAGATCGGCCACTGGCAGGTGCGCGGCTTCGGCATGTGGATGATCCACGACAAGGCCAGCGGCGAGACTTACGGCATGGCCGGCGGCTGGCAGCCCGCAGGCTGGCCGGAGCGCGAGATCGCCTGGATCATCTGGCCTGATGCCGCAGGCAAGGGCTATGCGCTGGAGGCTACCCACGCCGCCCGGCGGCATTTCTATTCGGAACTGGGCTGGGAGACTGCGGTCAGCTATATCGACCCCAAGAATCTCGACTCGATCCGGCTCGCGGAACGGCTCGGCGCTGCCAAGGACCACGGCGCCGCCACCATCGACGGCAACGACGCCGTCTACCGCCACCCCGCGCCGGACGCCCTGAAGGACAGCCAGATTGCGCATGGGATCGACATGGAAATCAGCCATTACGCCGATCCGCTCTTCAAACCGGAGGGCTGGGCCATTGACTAATCTGCGCGCGATTTCCCGGATGCTGCGCTGCGGCGGTGCACAGGTGGTGCACAGCCGGTGCACGCCTGGCACCCCCTCGACGGCACCCCGCCCTGCTGTATTGCGGAGACCCCGATGACAACAGATATCCAAGATCCCGTTGCCCGCGCAGCCGCGCTGCTGAAGGGCCACCGCGAAAGCATCGACCGTCTGGATGCAATCCTCGTCTATACTCTGGGCGAGCGGTTCAAGCACACCCAGGCGGTGGGCCGGCTCAAGGCCGAACACGACCTTCCCCCGTCCGATCCCACCCGCGAAGCGGCCCAGATCGCACGGCTCGAAGACCTGGCGGATCAGGCCGATCTGGACCCTGAATTCGCCAAGGCATTCCTGAACTTCATCATTGATGAAGTCATCCGCCACCACAAGAAACACCAAGAATAACAACCAACAACAGGACAACCGGGGCATACCCCGGACAACGCCATCAAAGGAGATGTACCCATGGCAATGAAAATCCGTTTGGCCCGCGGCGGCTCCAAAAAACGCCCCTTCTACCGCATCGTGGCTGCTGACAGCCGCATGCCGCGCGACGGCCGCTTCATCGAGAAGCTGGGCACCTACAACCCGCTGCTGCCGAAAGATTCGGAAGACCGCGTGAAAATGGACCTGGAGCGCGTGCAGCACTGGCTGGACCAGGGCGCGCAGCCGACCGACCGTATCGCCCGCATGCTGGAAGCCGCAGGCGTCCGCGCCAAGGCCGAGCGCAGCAACCCGAAAAAAGGCACCCCGGGCAAGAAAGCCCAGGAGCGCGCAGAAGAGAAAGCTGCAAAGGCTGCTGAAGCCGCCGAAGCAGCTGCAGACGCGGAATAATTCCGTGGAGCTGCGGGGCGCTTTTCCCGAAGAGTTCCGCAGCCAGCTTGATCTGCTGATGCGGCTCCGGCGCGACGTGCGCCGGTTCCGCAGCGATCCGGTGGAGGAGGCAGTGCTGATGCGCTGCCTTTCTGCCATTCAGCTCGCCCCGTCCGTGGGCTTGAGCGAACCCTGGCGCATCCTGCGGGTAGAGAGCGGCACCGCCCGCGCCGCTGCGCTGAAGAATTTTGAGGCCGCCAACGCCCAGGCGCTGACCGGGTATTCCGGCGAAAAGGCAGAGCGTTATGCGGAACTGAAACTGTCCGGCATGCGCGATGCTCCGGTGCAGCTGGCCGTCTACTGCGACGATGAGACCACCCAGGGCCACGGCCTGGGCGCTGCCACCATGCCGGAGATGCGCCGCTATTCGGTGGTCACCGCCATCACCCTGTTCTGGCTGGCGCTGCGCGCCGAAGGGCTGGGGCTGGGCTGGGTTTCGGTACTGGACCCCCAGCTGCTGAACCGCGACCTGAACGCGCCCAAGGGCTGGCAGCTGATCGGTTATTTCTGCATCGGCTACCCGGAGCGGCTGTCGGACACGCCGGAACTGGAAGAAACCGGCTGGGAAAGCCGGATGGCGGACCTGCCGCTTGAAACCCGCTGAGGCCCGTCATGGGACGGTTGATAAGGCTTGTGTTTTTTGTTGCAGTGGCCTTTACCGCGGGCATCTTCTTTGAACGCAACCATCAAAGCGAACTCTGCGAACAATCCGGCGGCCAATGGCTGCGCGCGGGGTTCTGTGCAAAGGACTGACACCATGAGCGATCTGATCTGCGTAGGCGCCATTTCCGGGTCCTTCGGGGTGCGCGGCGAGGTGCGGCTCAAGAGCTTCTGTGCCATCCCGGAAGAGATCGAGGACTACTCGCCGCTCAGCAATGAGGACGGGAGCAAGACCTACTCCCTGACCATCACCCGCCCGATCAAGAACGGCTTTGCCGCGTTGCTGGAAGGTGTTGAAACCAAGGAAGAGGCCGACGCCATCAAGGGATTGCGGCTGTTTGCCCGCCGCGATCAGCTGCCGCAGCTGCCGGATGACGAGTTCTACCATACCGACCTGATCGGGCTGGAAGTCTATGACACCGGCGGCACGCTGCTGGGCACGGTGAAATCGGTGCAGAACCACGGCGCCTCCGACCTGCTGGAGATCCACGGCCCCGGCCTCAAGGCAACCGTGCTGCTGCCCTTCACCCTGGAAGCGGTGCCAACCGTGGATCTGACCCAGCGCCGCATTGTCGCCGACCCGCCCGAAGGGCTGTTCTGAAAGGTGCATTAGGGGCTTTGCTCCCTCGCGCTACTGGCGCTCAGCCCCAGGATACTACCTGCCAGAAGAAGACTGGATCTCTTGTACATCTGGCCGAAAATATCCCGGAGCGCGAAGCAGAGCCTCGCATAACTCCGCTTTCTTCGCAGCGCGCCATCGCCTATGAGGACGCCATGACAGACACGCCCTCCCGCTCCCATGGCCGCAAGGCCATCCGCCCCACGCTGAAACCGCGCGAGCTGATGACGCCGACGCCGGACCTGGCTGGCGTGTGGAAGGCCAAGATCATCACCCTGTTTCCCGCGGCCTTTCCCGGTGTGCTGGGCGAAAGCCTGACCGGCAAGGCGCTGCAGGAGGGCCTTTGGCAGCTGGAGACCACCGATCTGCGCGAATTCGGCGTGGGCAAGCACCGCAATGTCGATGACACGCCCGCAGGCGGCGGCGCCGGCATGGTGCTGCGCGCCGATGTGCTGGGCGAAGCGATCGAACACACGATGGCGGATACCCGCGGCAACTGGCCCCTGGTCTACCTGACCCCGCGCGGGCGGCCGATGAACCAGCAGATGATGCATAATTTCGCCCAATGCGACGGCATCACCCTGCTCTGCGGGCGGTTCGAAGGTGTCGATGAACGGGTGCTGGAGCATTACGGCATTCAGGAGGTCTCATTGGGGGACTTCGTGATGACTGGCGGCGAACTGGCGGCACAGGCGCTCATTGACGCCACCGTGCGGCTGATCCCGGGGGTTCTGGGCAACCACGCCTCGACCGAGGAGGAGAGCTTTTCCTCCGGCCTTTTGGAACATCCGCAATACACCCGCCCTGCCGAATGGAAGGGCCGGGAAATCCCCGATGTGCTGATGTCCGGCCATCACGGCAAGATCGCAGACTGGCGCCACGGGATGAGCGAAGAGATCACCAAGGCCCGCCGCCCGGACCTGTGGGAGGCCTACATCCGCTCCAAGGACAGCGGCAAGCCATAGCGCAAGTGACGCACCAGCCTGGCTTTTCCCCAATGCAAGCCGTTGCCGCATTGGCGAACCCGTGTTTTACTCCTCCTGCATAAGTTAAATGACAGGAGACAGCAGGGTGGCTGGGAAATTTGAACTCTACACCGACAACGCAGGCGAATTCCGCTTCCGCCTGAAGGCAGGCAATGGCGAAAACATTCTGGCCAGCGAAGGCTACAAGCAGAAGGCCAGCGCCGAGAACGGTATTGAATCGGTCCGCAAGAATGCCGGCGACGACGCGCGCTATGAGCGCAAGGAAACCGCGGCCGGCAAACATATGTTCAACCTCAAGGCCACCAACGGCCAGGTGATCGGCACCTCGCAAAGCTACGCCAGTGCCTCTGGCCGCGATAACGGCATCGAGTCGGTCAAGAAGAACGCGCCAGACGCGGCGCTGGACGACCAGACCGCCTGAAACAGCACCGGGCCCTGTCCGGGCCCGGCCGCAGCCGGCTAGTTCGGCATCTTGTTGTTTTTCCAGACCGTCAGCGTTGTTCCCTGCTTGAAGGTGACATCACCCTTGGACTGGTTCCGCTCCGTTTCCCAGCCAATATCACTGCTGCCCAGCCGGTCATCCGGGAAGTGGGTCTTGAACTTCCAGTCGCCAGCCGTGGACGAGCGGGTCAGCACAACCAGGCAGTGGGGCACCATCTTCACACCGCCGCCACCGGATTTTTCAACCAGTTTCACGTTCAGGGCCTTGAACATGTCATCCAGGCTGGATTTGCCCTGTTCAAAGTCGGAAACCGCGGATTTGATATCGTTGAGCGAAACGGCAGCCCCGTCACGCTTGAGCGCATAGCCCCAGCCCGGCGCCGAGGCCGGCGGCCCCATCTTCAAGGTCAGCGAGGTCAGTTCGTCCGTCACCTGATTGGCCTGGGTCTTTTTGCCGGTGGCATAATGCGTGAACCCCTTGAACTTTGCGGCAATGGACGTTGCCCGGTCGAAGGCTTCTTTTTCAAGAACCGGGGTTGCCCACATTGAGGCATTGCCGCCGCTGTACTGCTTGCGGTCAAAGCTGGCTGCGATCTGCTTTTCGACTTCCGAACGGTTGGCAATCACCCGTTTCCCGTCCTCCTCGGTATAGGTGATTTTCACCTTATTCCACTTCTCGGTCACCTGCGCGGTGCCGGCGGAATTGCCGCTCTGATCCGGGGTCACCCCGTCCTGCGAAGAGGCCCGCATCGCCTGCCGTTCCATGCCGGTCTGCGCACCGTGGCGGCCGGTGCCGTGGCCTTCGCCGCCGTCCTCCGCCTTGATGCGCTCTTCCTGCCATTGCTGTGCCTCGGCCTGCTTCTTGATCAGCGCCTCGATCTGGCTGCGGGCCTGATCCACCGGCACGCTGTCCAGCATTTCATCCAATGCCGTGATGCGGGACTTGATATTGCCCAAGGCTGTGACAAAGGCTTTTTCCTTCTCCAGCTTCTCGGCCTTCATCTCCTCGACATTTTTCAGCAGCTGGCCGCGGGACTGCTCCAGCACCTGTTTGGCCTTTTCCAGCCGCTCGGCGCTGGCGTCGACCTGCTGCTGCTTCTTGCTGATGTCCTTGGCCTTGGTCAGCCCTGACAGGGTTTCCTGCAAGTCCTTCAGCACCCCGGCTTCGCGGGTCACGGCCGTTTCCAGCTTGCCCAGCTTCGCGATTTCCTCCTTGATCCGGCTGGCCAGCATCTTGGCTGCTTTGCCGCTATCCGACTGCGCGAACTCCTCGCTGCGCTTTTCCGCGTCTTGCTCATCCGACGCCAGCGCCGCCTTCACATATCCGACCATTTCCTTGTCGAGCACCTCCAGCCGGGCATAGGCCTGCTTCCATTCGCCCTTCTCGAAATGTTCGGCCACAGCCCCGAAATGCTGGCGAAGCGCCTTGCGCTCATCATCCATGATCTTGCCCTTGACCTTGTCGAACCGGGCGGTAGTGGCCTTGAGCCGGGTCTTGGCGTTGGTTTCTTCCTTGGAGGCCTCCTTGCCGCCGCCGATCAGCTTGATCAGCTCCTCCATCCGGGTGTTGAGGGCGATCAGGGTCTTGGCCGCTTGTGCCTGGTCCGTGTCCTTCTGCTCCTCGATCTGCCCGAACAGGATGCGCAGCTCCTTGCGCTCATCATCCGTGATCCTGCCCTTGATTTTGTCAAAGCGGCTTTCCACCGCCTGCAGCCGTTTCAGGAAGCGCTTGTCCGGATCAGCCTCGCCGCCCGCATCCAGGTCCACGGCCACAAGCTCATAGCCGAACTGGGTGCCCTTCATCAGCGGCTTCAGCTTCTTTTCAGGCATCCTGCCCTTCACCAGGCTGAGCCGCAGCGTGCCGTCCTTGACAGAACACTGCCCCACCGCCCGCTGTTTGGCTTTGGACTTCAGCTCCTTCAGCAAAGGCGGCGCCGCCTCGCCGACAATCAGGATGGACTGGGCTGCACCGTTCAGCGTGACCTCATCATAGAAGTAGAAATCGCCCGGTGTGGCATCCAGCTTCTTGAGCTCTTTCTTCAATTCCGCCTTGTAGGATTGTTCGCTGTTGAAAATATCCATCTTTTTGAATGGCATGCTGTCTCCCCTCCCTGGTGAGGCGCGCCCGGCCGGCTGCATATGCTGACGCTGCGTAAATAAATGTATTTGAACGGTAACCGCAGATCCGCAGCCGATCAAAAGGAAATCAATGCCTGCGATCCGGGCGCCGCCGCAGAATTCCCTTGAAACATTGGCGCAGCAGGCCTAAAAGCCGCTCGTCTGGTGCCGGGAATCGGCCCCGGGCCGTTGGCTGTTGGATCAGCCCCGGAAATCTTCTTCGGTTTTCTTCAGGATCCAACCCGCCAGCAGCAAGGAACAGACGGCGTGATCTCTGGCGGGCTGCCTTTGGCGGGACCCGGTGAAGACCAGGAGCTCTCATGACGGCACAAACCTCTGCGGAATGAACCGCAGGCAATTTAGGAGAGTTGCGATGGACCTGATCGCACAGCTGGAGGCGGAACAGATCGCCGCCCTGGGGAAAGAGATCCCCGACTTCAAAGCCGGTGACACCATCCGTGTCGGCTACAAGGTGACCGAAGGCTCGCGTTCGCGCGTGCAGATGTACGAAGGCGTTTGCATCAGCCGCAAAAACGGCTCGGGCATTGCCGGTTCGTTCACCGTCCGCAAGATTTCGTTCGGCGAAGGCGTGGAGCGTGTGTTCCCGCTGTTCTCGACCAACATCGACTCGATCGAAGTGGTGCGCCGCGGCCGCGTCCGCCGCGCCAAGCTGTACTACCTGCGCGCCCGCCGCGGTAAGTCGGCCCGTATCGCAGAAGATGCGAACTACAAGCCCAAGAAAGCCTGAGGAGCGGTATCATGAAAAAAGACACCCATCCCGATTACCACTTCATCGACGTCAAAATGACCGACGGCACCGTCCTCAAGATGCGCTCCACCTGGGGTGCTGAGGGTGATCAGCTGGCCCTGGACATCGACCCGACCGTGCACCCGGCCTGGACCGGCGGCACCTCGCGCCTGCTGGACGCCGGCGGCCGCGTGTCCAAGTTCAAGAAGAAATACGAAGGCCTGGGCTTCTAAGCCGCCTGCCGTATTTTGCAGAACTCCCGAAGGCTGCCCCGGACGGGCAGCCTTCTTTCTTTTTCTCCTGACGCTGGGGCCGGATGTGCGCCCCGCGGGAAAGACAGCCCCCTCGTGAAACAAGCCCTGGCCAACGCACTGCAAGAGCGCGGATATGAAACCCTGACCCAAGTGCAGGAGGCTGTGACCCAGCCTGACGTGGAAGGGCGCGACCTGCTGGTGTCTGCACAGACCGGATCGGGCAAAACTGTCGGCTTCGGCCTGGCGCTGGCCCAGGATCTGCTGGGCGAAGAGGACGCGTTCGGCGAGGCCGCGGCACCGCTGGCGCTGGTGATCGCCCCGACCCGCGAACTGGCGCTGCAGGTGAAACACGAACTTGGCTGGCTCTACCGCGAGGCAGGCGCACGGATTGCGTCCTGCGTCGGCGGCATGGACATGCGCGATGAGCGCCGGGCGCTGGAACGCGGTGCCCATATCGTGGCGGCCACTCCGGGCCGTCTGCGCGACCATATCGCGCGCGGCTCCATCGACCTCAGCCAGGTACGCGGCGTGGTGCTGGACGAGGCCGACGAGATGCTGGACCTCGGCTTCCGCGAGGATCTGGAGTTCATCCTGGGCGAAGCGCCCGAAGACCGCCGCACCCTGCTGTTCTCCGCCACCGTTCCGCCGGCAATTGCCAGCCTGGCTGAGACCTTCCAGCGCGACGCGATGCGGATCAAGACCGCAGGCGAGACCAAGCAGCACGCGGATATCGAATACCGTCTGATGAGCGTCGCGCAAGCGGACGCGGAAAACGCCATCATCAACGTGCTGCGCTACTATGAGGCGCCCAGCTCCATCGTCTTTGCCAACACCCGCGCAGCGGTGAACCGTCTGGCCGCGCGCCTGACCAACCGCGGCCTGCCGGTGGTGACCTTGTCGGGCGAGCTGTCCCAGACCGAACGCAGCCATGCGCTGCAGGCAATGCGCGACGGGCGTGCCCGGGTTTGCGTGGCCACCGATGTGGCGGCCCGCGGCATTGACCTGCCGGGGCTGGAACTGGTGGTCCATGCGGAGCTGCCCTCGAACCACGAAACCCTGCTGCACCGCTCCGGCCGCACCGGCCGCGCGGGCCGCAAGGGCGTCAGCGCGCTGATCGCTCCGCCCAAAGCGCGCTCCAAGGCCCTGCGCCTGCTGAAATGGGCCAAGCTGACCGCTGAGCATTGCGAAGCGCCCTCTGCCGACGACGTGCTGGCCCGCGACGAAGAGCGGATGCTGGCCGATCCGGTCTGGCAGGAACCGGTTGCCGAAAACGAACAGGCAGGCGTGCAGACCCTGCTGGACACATTCACACCCGAACAGATCGCCGCAACCTATCTGCGCCTGTTCCGCAGCCGCCACTCGGCGCCTGAGGACCTGCGCCCGGCAGACACGCCGGAGCCGCGCAAGGAGCGTAAGGAACGCAAAGCCTTCGGCCTCTCTGTCTGGTTCTCCCTGTCGGGCGGCCGCGAGGCCGGCGCCGACCCGCGCAAGGTGCTGCCGATGCTGTGCAAGGCCGGTAATATCGACCGCGACGCCATCGGCGCAATCCGGGTGCAGGATAACGAGACCTTTGCCGAAATCAGCAAAGACGCGGTTGAGGGCTTCCTCAAGGCGCTGGACGGCAAGACAGAGCTGGAGCCGGGCGCTGTGCTGACGCAGCTGGCTGAAGCACCGGAACTGGCCCCTGCCCCGCGCCGCGGCCCCGGCGGGCCGAAGGGCGGCTTCAAAGGCGACCGAAAACCGCATCGCGGCAAGGACGATGGCGCCAAGCCCTACCGTGCCAAATCCGATCACCGCGAAGACAGCCGCCCGCCCCGCAAGGAATGGACCGACAAGCCGGAGGGCAAGGAACGGAGCGACAAGACTGCAGGCAAGGACTGGGGCGGCAAGCCCGCGCGCAAGGATTGGGACAGCAAACCGGCCCGCAAGGAGGACCGCCCCAGCAAGCCCAAGCCGGCTGTGACCGCCAAGCCCAAAGGCGCATCGGATCCCTCCAAGCGGATGACCCGGCCCGGCGCACCCGCGGCCAAGCCGTTCAAGGCCAAAGGCCCCAAGCCGCCGGTCGGCAAGCCCAACAGCAAGAAGAACAAGGCGCGCGCCGCTGCAGCCGTGTCCGCAAAGGGCGGCAAGGGCGGCGACGCCCGCCCCAAGCGCAAGCCTGCGGGTCCTGCAAAACACAGGTGATACACTAAGTTTACCAGACTGCCCGCACCGCTTTTCTTGGCGGAATCCAGAGCCTATACAGGAGCCCAAAGCGAAAGACGTGCACAAAAGCACGAGCGAAGGGACCTGTACATGGCGCATATCATTGTCGTCGGCAACGAGAAGGGCGGCGCGGGCAAATCGACCGTTTCCATGCATGTCGCAACCACCCTGGCCCGGCTGGGCCACAAGGTCGCGGCGCTGGATCTGGATCTGCGGCAGCGCTCGATGGGGCGCTACCTGGAGAACCGCAAGGATTTCTGCGTCAAATCCGGCCTGGACCTGCCGATGGTGGAAATCCACGAGCTGCCGGAGATCGACCCGGCCAGCCTGCAGCCGGGCGAAAACATCTATGACCACCGGCTGTCAGCGGCAGTCTCGGCGCTGGAGCCGGGCCATGACTTCATCCTGATTGACTGCCCCGGCTCGCACACCCGCCTCAGCCAGGTGGCGCATTCACTGGCCGACACGCTGATCACGCCGCTGAATGACAGCTTTGTCGACTTCGACCTGCTGGCGCATGTGGACCAGAAGGGCGAGACCATCACCGGGCCGTCCGTTTATTCCGAAATGGTCTGGAACGCCCGCCAGCTGCGCGCGCAGGCCGGGCTGAAGCCGATCGACTGGATCGTGATCCGCAACCGCGTCGGCACCCAGCGCATGGTCAACAAGGAAAAGATGGAACGCGCCATCAAGATGCTGTCCAAGCGGATCGGCTTCCGCATCGCGCCGGGTTTTTCAGAGCGGGTGATTTTCCGCGAGCTGTTCCCGCGCGGTCTGACGCTGCTGGACCTCAAGGACATCGGCGTCAAGCAGCTGAACATCTCCAACATCGCCGCCCGGCAGGAACTGCGCGACATGATGAAGGAAGTGAACCTGCCCGGGGTCGAGATCAGCATCTGACCCCGGCTGTGCAGCCGCCTAGCTGTCGCAGCCGCAATTGCCGCGGTAGATCGTGTACAACTCCATCGGCTCTGCCACGCCGCGCAGCATGTAGCGGCCCAGGGACACCAGGTCATGATTGGTGCCACGGGCCGCGGTTTTCACATCCTCGGACATGATGATGTTCTGGCCGACAGAGCGGTGCATGCCGGCAATCCTGGCGGTCTGGTTCACCGCCTGGCCGATCACGGTGAAATCCAGCCGGTTCTCCGCCCCGATATTGCCATAGAGAATATCGCCGGCGTGCAGCGCCAGGGTGAAGCCGGCAGTCGGCAATTCCAGCTCCTCACGCTCAGTGTTATAGGCGCGCACCTTGCCGCACAGCTCATTGGCCGCGGCCAGCGCTGCGTGGGCGTCTTCTTCGATGCTGCCAAGATTGAACATCGTCAGCATGCCGTCGCCCATGAATTTGAGGATATTGCCGCCATGCGCCTGGATGGTTTCGACCGCCAGGCCGAAGTACCCGTTCAGCATCTCGATCAGCTCAGTCCCCGGCAGCCGTTCGGCCAGCTGGGTGAACCCTTTGAGGTCGAACAGGCAGATCACCGCGTCGATCTGCTGCGAGGAGCCGCGCTGGATTTCCCCGGACAGCACCCGGCGCCCGGCATCGCGGCCCAGATAGACCTGCAGCAAGTCGCTGGCCATCTGCCGGTTTGATGAGGACTTCAGTGCCAGCCCCAGATGCGGCAGGGTGGTGCGGATCAGGTCCAGCTCACGGCCGGAAAACCCGCCGGGCCGGTCAGAGGCCCAGGAGACCAGCATCCCTTCGCGCGGGTGGCGCGGATCATTGGGTTCGTCATCGGGCGGCGAGAAGCGAACGCCCTTGGCAAAGTAATCCGTTGCGCCGCGCTCCCGCAGTTCGGGCAGCAGGGGGAACTGTTCCGGCGCATTATCTTCCAGCCGCTCGCGGAACTCTTCCAGATTGTGCTCCAGGATGTGGAAGAACGGACTGCGCAGCCATTCTTCGCGCGGGGATTCGCGGTATTCGTAGTGTTCGTGGCTGATGCCGTCAGCGCGGGTCCAGTTGAAGCCGATGCCGCCGAACTTTGGGTGAAACGCCCGCTGCGCCAGATGGAACCGCCACAAGGGCACTCCTGCATCAACCAGACGCTGGCAATACCCCTGCAAAAGATCCTGCTGCGGCGCCCCATGCAGGCCCTGCTCCATCAGCCAGGCAATCAGCGGCCCTGAATTGACATCAATCTGTATCATCGCTTCACCTTCAATCCCGCTGCTTTATCTGGGGGCTGGGCCTTGCAATGTCTATGGTTCAATCCCTGCTAAATTGCGCAGCATATACCGCAAAATTGCAACCTCGCCGGTGGTGAAGCGGGCGCAGATCCGTGTGTCGAACTCCAGCGCGTGCTCGCGCAGATCCTTATACGCCGCCTCACCGGCCGGGGTCAGCGCCAGATGTTCGGCCCGCCGGTCGTTTTCATCGCGGGTCCGGGTCACGAACCGCTTCTCCGACAGCTTGGCCACCGCGCGGCTGATCTTGGTCTTGTGGATCTTGGCGCGGCTGCCGATCTCCTTGGCGGTCATCTGGCCGTAGTTGCCCAGATGAAACAGCACCCGCCACTCGGTGCGCAGCATTCCGTAGCGGTTCTTGTAGTGCTTCTGGAACCCCAGCGAGCTTTCCTCGGCGGCGCGGTTCAGCAGGTAGGGCAGGAAATCCTGCAAAGCGAAATCATCTTTTTCGTTCATTTTCGTCCCCTCTCCCTTGTTAGTTACAAAAACAACTAATATCCCGCAAGCAGCAAGAGGAGAAACGCGCGATGAATCGGCCAGCCGATCCCCATGAAATGATCCAGGCCCCCTCTCTTCAGGGGCCGCACGAGGGCTATATGCCCGGCTTTGCAAACGACTTTGAAACCGAGGCGCTGCCCGGTGCGCTGCCGCAGGGCATGAACAGCCCGCAAAAGTGCAACTATGGTCTCTACGGCGAACAGCTGAGCGGCACCGCCTTTACCGCCGATGTGCCGGAGCGGACCTGGTGCTACCGCATCCGCCCGTCGGTCAAGCATTCGCACCGCTATGAGAAAATCGACCTGCCGCATTGGAAGTCTGCACCTTGCGTTGATCCGGACGTGATCTCGCTGGGCCAGTACCGCTGGGACCCGGTGCCGCATTCGGATGAAGGCCTCACCTGGCTCACCGGCATGCGCACGATGACCACCGCGGGCGATGTGAACACCCAGGTCGGCATGGCGAGCCATATCTATCTGGTCACCGAGTCGATGGTGGACAGCTACTTCTTCTCCGCTGATTCCGAGCTGCTGGTAGTGCCGCAGGAAGGCCGGCTGCGGTTTGCAACAGAGCTGGGCATCATCGACCTGGCACCGCAGGAAATCGCCATCATCCCGCGCGGGCTGGTCTACCGGGTCGAGGTTTTGGAAGGCCCCTGCCGCGGCTTTGTCTGCGAGAACTACGGCCAGAAATTCGAGCTGCCGGGCCGCGGCCCGATCGGCGCCAACTGCATGGCCAACCCGCGCGACTTCAAGGCGCCGGTGGCGGCGTTCGAGGACCGCGAGGCGCCCTCAACCGTGACCATCAAATGGTGCGGCCAGTTCCATGAGACCAAGATCGGCCACTCGCCGCTGGATGTGGTCGCCTGGCACGGAAACTACGCGCCTTATAAGTACGACCTGACCACCTATTGCCCGGTCGGGGCGATCCTGTTCGATCACCCGGACCCGTCGATCTTTACCGTGCTGACTGCACCGTCCGGCGTGCCGGGCACCGCCAACATCGACTTTGTGCTGTTCCGCGAGCGCTGGATGGTGGCCGAAAACACCTTCCGCCCGCCGTGGTACCACAAGAACATCATGTCGGAGCTGATGGGCAATATCTACGGCCAGTACGACGCCAAGCCGCAGGGGTTTGTGCCGGGCGGGATGTCCTTGCACAACATGATGCTGCCGCACGGGCCGGACAAGAACGCCTTTGAGGGCGCCTCGAACTCCAACCTCGGCCCGGAAAAGCTGGACAACACCATGTCCTTCATGTTCGAGACCCGCTTCCCGCAGCATCTGACCGCCTTTGCAGCCAAGGACGCGCCGCTGCAGGATGACTATATCGACTGCTGGAGCGACATCGAAAAGAAGTTCGACGGCACGCCCGGCCTGAAATGAAATGGTGAGGGGGCGCTGCCCCCTCTGGGCCTCACCGGCCCATTCACCCCCGGAGTATTTCCGGCAAGATGAAAGGGATCTTCGGATCCGGAAACTGGAGACGCTATGCCTCTGCTGAAATCCTGGGTGGCCTCGGCCAATGATGCGAACCACCCGTTCCCGCTGAACAACCTGCCTTACGGCGTTTTTTGGACACCTGAGAAAATTCAGACGCTCGAATGGGACACCCCTCGCTGTGGTGTGGCCATTGGAGACATGATCCTTGATGTGACCGCTCTCGAAGGCGAGTATTTTGAATATGGCGACCCAGTTTTCGATGCCGGGTGCTGGAACGGTTTCATGGAATTAGGCTCCGACATCTGGGCTGAATTCCGCGATAAACTTACGGAAATGCTCAAAGAAGGGTCAGCTTACCAAGCTGAGATTGAGCCTCACCTGTACCCAATCGCAGATGCCCAGATGGAACTGCCATTTGCGGTCAGCGAATACACCGACTTCTACGCCGGCAAAAACCACGCCTTTAACGTCGGGACCATGTTCCGAGGCCCGGAAAACGCGCTACCGCCAAACTGGCTGCATATCCCGATCGGCTATAACGGGCGCGCGTCGTCTGTTGTCGTCTCCGGCACTGATGTGCGCCGCCCCTGGGGCCAGCTGAAAGGCCCGAACGATGACAAGCCGCGGTGGGCGCCCTGCGCACGCTTCGATATCGAGCTGGAGATGGGCGCCATCGTTGGCACACCCTCCGACGGCCCGATCACCGTGCAGGAAGCAGATGACAACATCTTTGGCTATGTGCTGCTGAACGACTGGTCGGCACGCGATATCCAGGCCTGGGAATACCAGCCGCTGGGCCCGTTCCAGGCCAAGGCCACGGCCAACACGATCTCCCCCTGGATCGTGACCAAGTCGGCGCTGGAGCCGTTCCGCTGCGACACGCCGGAACGCGAGGTGGAGCTGCTGGACCACCTTAAGGACTGCGGTCCGATGCTCTATGACATCGACCTTGAGGTGACCCTGGCGCCGGAAGGCAAAGAGGCCACAACCATCGCGCGGACCAACTACAAGGAAATGTATTACTCCGCTGCGCAGCAGCTGGCGCATCACACCACCTCAGGCTGCCCGATGAATGCGGGCGACCTGCTGGGCTCCGGCACCATCTCTGGCCCCACCAAGGAAAGCCGCGGCTCGCTGCTGGAACTCAGCTGGGGCGGCAAGGAGCCACTGACGCTGGACACCGGGGAGGAGCGCTCCTTCATCGCTGATGGCGACACGCTGACCCTGAAAGGCGCGGCCAAGGGAGACGGCTACACCATCGGCTTCGGCGACTGCACCGGCACTGTGCTGCCTGCGCTTGAAGACCCCTACGCAAGATAAGGAAGACCACCATGGCAAAAGCTTTTGCGTCCCAAGGGGACCTGACCGAAAAGAAGATCACCTTCGATGAGATCGGCGAAGGGCTCTATGCCTTCACCGCCGAGGGCGACCCGAACTCCGGCGTGATCATCGGCGATGACAGCGTCATGATCGTCGAGGCGCAGGCCACCCCGCGGCTGGCAAACAAGGTGATCGAATGCGTGCGTTCGGTCACCGACAAGCCGATCACCCACGTGGTGCTGACCCACTATCACGCGGTGCGGGTACTGGGCGCCTCCGCATTCGGCGCGCAGCAAGTGATCATGTCAAATGCCGCATACAACATGGTGCTGGAGCGCGGGCAGGAAGATTGGGACAGCGAGTTCCAGCGTTTCCCGCGCCTGTTTGAAGGCCACGAAAGCATCCCGGGGCTGACCTACCCCACCACAACCTTCACCGATCAGATGACTGTCTTCCTCGGCAACCGCCGGGTCGACATCAAACAGATCGGCCGCGCCCACACTGCTGGCGATGCAGTGATCCACGTACCGGATCAGAACGTGATGTTCACCGGCGACATCGTCGAATACCACTCGGCCTGCTACTGCGGCGACGGGCATTTCGCCGATTGGGGCCAGACGCTCGACAACATCAAAGCCTATGACGTCGACGCGATTGCCCCGGGCCGCGGCGATGCACTGGTCGGCAAAGAGATGGTCAATGCCGCCATCGAGAACACCCGCGACTTCGTCGAGAGCACCTACCGCCCGGTTCAGCGCATCGCAGCACGCGGCGGCTCGCTGAAAGAAGCCTGGGATGCGGTGCGCGCGGAATGCGACCCCAAGTTCGCGGAATACGCGATCTACGAGCATTGCCTGCCCTTCAACGTCGCCCGCGCCTATGACGAGGCCCGCGGCATCGCGCACCCGCGCATCTGGACCGCCCAGCGCGATCTGGAGATGTGGGAGGCCCTGCAGGGGTGAGGCCCGTCCTGGAAACTGTCCGGGGACAGTTTCAGGGCCGAACGGGCGGAGCCCAGGCAAATTTGCAACCGGGGCGGTTTGATCCAGATCGTATCGCCCCGGCAGAACCTGTGAGACGCTAAACCATCCTCCCGGCGTGCCCATGCCGGGAAACGGTGAAGCTGTGCCTGACGGCACCCGGAAATTGGGAGGAGACCTGATGAACAAGATCTTTGAAGTCCCGTTGTACCCCTACGCGCGCCATGCGGATCAGGATGCTCCTGCGCCCGTGCGCCGCAAGGTAGTGGTGATCGGGGCAGGCCCCATCGGCCTGGCTGCCGCCATCGACCTGGCGCAGCAGGGCACCGAAGTGGTGGTGCTGGATGACAACGACAAGGTGAGCTTCGGCTCCCGCGCCATCTGCTTTGCCAAACGGCCCCTGGAAATCCTCGACCGGCTCGGCTGCGGCCAGCCCATGGTGGACAAGGGCGTGCAGTGGAACGTCGGCAAGGTGTTCTTTGACGACCGTCAGGTCTATGACTTCAACCTGCTGCCGGAGGAAGGCCACAAACGCCCTGCCTTCATCAATCTGCAGCAGTATTATTTCGAAGAATACCTGGTGAACCGGGTCCGCGAACTGCAGGAGCAGGGCGCGCCGATTGAGATCCGCGGCCGCAACAAGGTCTCGGCCATTGGCACCCATCCCAGCCATGTAACGCTGGAAGTCGACACGCCCGAAGGCCCCTACAACCTGGAAGCCGACTGGCTGATCGCCTGCGATGGTGCAGGCTCCCCCACCCGGCAGATGCTGGGGCTGGATTTCGTCGGCCGGGTGTTTGAGGACAACTTCCTGATCGCCGATGTGATCATGGAGGCGGACTTCCCGACCGAGCGCTGGTTCTGGTTCGACCCGCCCTTCAACAAGGGCCAGTCTGCCCTGCTGCACAAGCAGCCCGATGGCGTCTGGCGCATCGACCTGCAGCTGGGCTGGGACATCGACAAGGAGCGCGAGAAGCGCCCCGAAAACGTGATCCCGCGGCTGCAAGCCATGCTGGGCGAAGACGTGAAGTTTGAGCTGGAATGGGTCTCGATCTACACCTTCCAGTGCCGCCGGATGGAGCAGTTCCGCCATGGCCGGGTGCTGTTTGCCGGCGACGCCGCGCATCAGGTCTCCCCGTTCGGCGCCCGCGGTGCCAACTCCGGCCTGCAGGACACCGACAACCTGTGCTGGAAGCTGCAGCTGGTGATGGACGGCACCGCACCGGAAAGCCTGCTGGACAGCTATGACATCGAACGCATCCATGGCGCGGATGAGAACATCCTGAACTCCTCGCGCTCCACCGATTTCATCACCCCCAAGTCGGAGATGAGCCGGGTGCTGCGCGACGCAGTTCTGGATCTGTCCGAACAGTATGAATTCGCGCGTCCCTTGGTGAACTCCGGCCGCCTGTCGGTGCCCTGCACCTATGACGGCTCGCCGCTGAACTCAGCCGATGCGCTGAACGGGCCGGAGCGCACCCGCCCCGGCTCCCCCTGCCCCGACGGTCCCCTGGCCGACGGGTTCCTGCTTGACAAGCTGGGAGACAGGCTCACCCTTCTGACCCTCGACGCCGACGCCCCCGATGAGACCGCGGACTCCGGCCTCCAGGTCACCCGGCTGTCGCCTTCTATCCAGGATGACAAGATACAGCGGCTGAATGCCGCATATCTAGGA
>NZ_JWLG01000001.1:0-113863 GCF_000813905.1 Leisingera sp. ANG-M6 | reverse complement strand
GGCCGCACCGTCGGCGCCGGTGTTGTTTCCAAAATCATTGAATAATGATTTTGAAACGGTGGGCGGCAGGCGGTTTTCGCTAGAAAACCGCTGAGAGCCCACACGGTTCTGAATTTAGAAAGGGCCTCCCTCGGGAGGCCCTTTTTCTATGCGGTTAGCTCTGAACAGGGCAGGGACCGGCCTGGGGTCGAAGGCCGTCTTGCAAAAGCTCCGGTGGAGCTTTTGAGGCCGCAGGGAGCGCCAGCTCCGGGGGCGATGTAAATCGCGCCCGCCCGTTTTGCCGAAGGCAAACCTCCGGTTCGGTGCAGGCCGGTCGCGACCCGAACGCGGGGCGTCCGGGCGAAGTATTGACTGTTCAAGTTTATTGGGAAAACCTCGCCGCACATTGGAGAGTGAAATGTGGGCAGCAATCATTACCGCTTTGGGAACGATCCTCGTTTCAGCTGGTACCTTCTACTTCACGAAGCGTGCAGAGCGTGAAGCTTCTTGGAGATCGAAGAAGCTTACATATTATGAAGAGTTCTTGGGGGCGGCTTCCGGGATCGTGGGACAGAAAACTACTGCTGACGCGCAAAGACGTTTCGCAACATCGGTTAATAATTTGCATCTTGTTGGATCTAACGGTGTAATCTCTGCATTGCATAATTTTATCGATGAAATTTCTGCGTCAAATCGAGAGTTTTCCCAAGCGAAACATGACCAGTTATGGTCAGTTCTTGTTTGGGAGATAAGACGGGACCTAGGCGACCCGCCGACTTCTTCATCCACAGGGTTTGCGGCTCGGCTCTGGGCTTCCGGCACAGGGCGCAACGCCTAGGACACTTCTAAACAAACCCCAAACGCACCGTGCGCCGCAAACGCAACTGTTTCGCGGCGAAACCCCTTGCCTCATGGGGCCATAGGGCGTATAGGGCGCGAGTTCGCCGCGTGCGAATAGGGGCGGGATGATTCCCGCCTTTTGGGTTCGATGAGGGGTTGCGGTGGTCGCAGGCCCTCCTCTCAACCCCAACGCCTGAATAAAAGGCTGTACGATGCAAAGCCAAAACATCCGTATCCGGCTGAAGGCATTTGACTATCGCGTGCTGGATGCGTCCACGCAAGAGATCGTCAACACTGCCAAGCGGACCGGCGCGCAAGTGCGCGGCCCGATCCCGATGCCGAACAAGATCGAGAAATTCACTGTTCTGCGTGGCCCCCACGTGGACAAGAAATCCCGCGACCAGTTCGAGATCCGCACCCACAAGCGCCTTCTCGATATCGTCGACCCGACCCCGCAGACCGTGGACGCGCTGATGAAGCTCGACCTGGCTGCCGGCGTTGACGTCGAAATCAAGCTGCAGTCGTAAGTTCGGAGGGTATAGATTATGCGTTCCGGAATTATCGCTAAGAAAGTGGGCATGACCCGCCTGTTCATGGAAGACGGCAAGCAGATCCCTGTGACCGTTCTGTCCCTGGACGGCCTGCAGGTCGTTGCTCAGCGCACCGAGGAAAAAGACGGCTACACCGCCGTTCAGCTGGGTGCAGGCTCCGCCAAGGCAAAGCGCACCTCGCAAGCCATGCGCGGCGTGTTTGCAGCTGCCAAGGTTGAACCCAAGCGCAAGCTGGTCGAATTCCGCGTTCCCGCGGACGGCCTGATCGAAGTCGGCGCCGAAATCTCGGCCGAACACTTCCTGGCTGGCCAGAAAGTGGACGTCACCGGCACCTCGATCGGTAAAGGTTTCGCCGGTGCCATGAAGCGGCACAACTTCGGCGGCCTGCGCGCCTCGCACGGTGTGTCGATCTCGCACCGTTCGCACGGTTCGACCGGTCAGTGTCAGGACCCGGGCAAGGTCTTCAAAGGCAAGAAAATGGCCGGCCACATGGGCGCAGCCCGCGTGACCACCCAGAACCTGGAAGTGGTGAAAACCGACGCCGAGCGCGGCCTGGTCTTCATCAAGGGCGCCGTACCGGGCCCGAAATCCGGCTGGGTTACCGTCAAGGACGCCGTGAAGAAGAAAGCCCCCGAGGGTCTGCCTTTCCCGGCCGCTCTGAAAACTGCGGAAGTTGCCGCGGAAGGTGGTGAAGCATGAAACTTGACGTGATCAAACTGGACGGCGGCAAAGCGGGCGACATCGAACTGTCCGAAGACCTGTTCGGCCTGGAGCCGCGTGCGGACATCCTGCACCGCGTGGTCCGCTGGCAGCGCAACAACGCGCAGGCCGGCACCCACAAGGTGAAAACCCGCTCCGAGACCTCCTACTCGACCAAGAAGATCTACCGCCAGAAGGGCACCGGCGGCGCACGCCACGGTGACCGCAACGCGCCGATCTTCCGCAAGGGTGGTATCTACAAGGGTCCGACCCCGCGTTCGCACGGCCACGAGCTGACCAAGAAGTTCCGCAAGCTGGGCCTGCGCCACGCGCTGTCCGCAAAGGCGAAAGCGGGCGAACTGGTCATCATCGAGGACGCTGCTTCCGAAGGCAAGACTGCAGCTCTGGCCAAGCAGGTGAAAAACCTGGGCTGGAAGCGCGCGCTGATCATCGACGGCGCAGCGGTCAACGAAGGCTTCCTGCAAGCGTCGCGCAACATCGAAGGTCTGGACATCCTGCCGACCATCGGTGCCAACGTCTATGACATCCTGAAGCGTGACACCCTGGTGATCACCAAGGCGGGTGTCGAAGCACTGGAGGCTCGTCTGAAATGAGCGTGAAGGCAGAACACTACGACGTGATCCGCAAGCCGATCATCACCGAGAAATCCACCATGGCGTCCGAGAACGGCGCAGTGGTTTTCGAAGTGGCAATCGACTCCAACAAGCCGATGATCAAGGAAGCTGTCGAAGCTCTCTTTGGCGTCAAGGTGAAAGCGGTCAACACCACAGTCACCAAGGGTAAGGTCAAGCGTTTCCGCGGCCAGATGGGCAAGCGTAAAGACGTGAAAAAAGCCTATGTCACCCTGGAAGAAGGCAACACCATCGACGTGTCCACCGGACTCTGAGATTTGCCTCTCTGACAAATTGGAAGGCCCTCGCGAAAGCGGGGGCCTTTCCACATTGAGTTGGGTGCAGACAGCGTCAACTGAACGAAAGCATTGATTTGAACTTTGGCTATTTGGATGTTTGAAGCATGAACAGCAGCGACCTACTAAGGCACTTGCGCAGGGACGGTGCTGTACGTTTCACTGACGAGAAGCTTTTTGATGGTCACGCGTGGTATTTTCCGACAAGAACAGGGAGCGAGTACGAAGATTTCCGCTCCGTACTTGGCGGGGTTTTCGGCGTTGCGGCCTCGGACGTTGCCATTGTGGGAAGTGGAAAGTATGGCTTCAGCATGGCTCCAGGAAAGAACTTTCGGGCCTTTCAGCCAAGTGAAGAGGATGAAAGTCCCTCAGATATAGACTTGGTCGTTGTGTCTAAAGGGCTGTTCAATTCAACATGGAAGCATCTGCGAACCGCACACTACAATGGTGCTATTGACGCAAGAAGAATGTTCCAGGGGGACGTTTTCAGAAGGTTCATTATGATTGGTACTGAAGAATACCGAGACACAATGTACCTGAGAGACCTGATGTTGCTGCTTCAGAAGGCAAGGAAGCAAGCGTCAACACGACTTGGCATAGCGCAACAAATCAAGGTCAGGATCTATTCGTCGTGGGCGGATGTGAAGTCCTATCACATCTGGAGCTTGGAGAAACTAGGGGAAGAACATGGGATTCAATAGTGAAATTAGCTTCTCTGAATTGAGTGTTGCGGGCGTCGTAAAAGGGATGCGCGAGGGCGAATACTTTGTTGATCGTGATTTTCAAAGGCGACTTGTTTGGACGGACAAGCAGAAAGTTCGACTGCTCGAAACAGTCCTGATGGAATTTCCGATGCCGGAAATATACGTCTGGAAACAGGATCCAAACCCAGAGACTCTTGCAGAGACTTTTAGCATCGTGGATGGTCAGCAACGAATTTCTACACTGCGGCAGTTCATAAATAACGAGTGGCCCTTGAAGTCTTCTTATCTGGATGACGAGCGGAGAGATGAGGCCTATGCGAATAAGTATTGGAAAGACTTGTCTCAACAGGAGAAGTCGAAAATCCTAAATTACAAGTTGAACTCAAGGCAGATTCCGACTTGGGTAACAAAAGATGAAATTCGTCTGATTTTCGCCCGCTTGAATGAAACAGATCGCTCGCTAAATCCACAAGAGTTGCGCAATGCCACGCTCAATGGGAAGTTCTTGAAGGCATCTGTTGAGGTGGCGGATAGTGATGAGATGAAAGCATTGGACATCTTTTCACAGAATGATGTCCGGCGGATGCTGGATGTAGAGTTCGCAAGTCAGCTGCTAGGTTACGAACGCAATGGTATAACCAATGAGAGTGCCAAGTCGATCAACGATCTTTATGATGCCTACAGCGATGTTTATTCGGACTACGAAAGTGACGTAAAGAAGGTTAGGCAGTCTCTAGAGAGGATCGGTAATCTGTTTGCAAACGCCGAAATAAAGTCGATGTTTGAAACGCAGAACTACTGTTACACTTTGCATGCGTTCTTGGACATTGAAGGTTTTAGAAGTGATGAAGAGCTATCTAAGGCTCTTTCAGCTTTCGTGTCCGCCTACCAACAGGCTCCAGCTGAAGACGACACCTCAGCTCAAGCCGATGCCAATATTTCTGATTTTCGTCAGGGGGCGACATCTCGAACGAGAAGCAAAAGTAGTAGAAGTCTTCGGGTGACGGGGCTACGGAATTGGGTTCGAAGCTTTTTAGGTGACGACATCCGCGACAAAAGTGTTTGAAGCCGGCCTCGGAATATTTTTGTTTTGCTGGGCTGATCGCCGCTTCCACGCATCTATTCCATCTAGACCAAATGGTAAAAAGGCCCCGGATCACCTCCGGGGCCTTCTGCATTCATCAAGACAGCATCCGCAAGCCAGCCCGCTCACCCCTCCCGCAGGTCCTCCGGCAGCAGCGCCTCCGGAATGTTCTGATAACACACGGGGCGCAGGAAGCGGCGGATGGAGAGGGTGCCCACCGAGGTCGCGCCGAAGTTGGTGGAGGCCGGGTAGGGGCCGCCGTGGACCATGGTGTCGCTGACCTCAACCCCGGTGGGGAAGCCGTTGGCCAGCACCCGGCCGGCTTTACGCTCCAGCACCGGCAGCAGGGCCTGGCCCTGGGCGGTGTCAGCCTGATCCAGATGCAGGGTGCAGGTCAGCTGGCCTTGCAGCGCGCGGGCGATCTCCAGCATCTCGGCGTCGCTCCCGGCGGTGATCACCAGACCCAGCGGGCCAAAGACCTCCTCGGCCAGGATCTCGTTGTCGAGCCAGGTGCGGGCTTCGGTGACATACAGATAGGGCGCGGCGGTGCGGGTGTCGCAGCTGGTGGTCAGCAGTTCGCGCACGCCCGCGGTGGCGGCGACGCGGCGCTGGCCGTCCTGGTAGGCGCTGGCGATGCCCTCGGTCAGCATGGTCTGGGGGGCGACCGCTGACAGGGCGGCGGTGGCGGTGTCGATGAAACGGTCCGCGTCAGTGCCTGCGCGCAGCACGGCGATGCCGGGGTTGGTGCAGAACTGGCCCGCGCCCATAGTCAGCGAGGCGGCCCAGCCGGTGGCGATCTCCGCGCCGCGATTGGTGAGGGCGGCGGCGAGGATGAACATCGGGTTCACGGACCCCAGCTCGCCGAAAAAGGGGATCGGCTCTGGCCGTGCGGCGCAGAGGTCGAACAGGGCGCGCCCGCCTGCAAGCGAGCCGGTGAAGCCCACCGCCTTGATCAGCGGGTGCTGCACCAGCGCCGCGCCGACCTCGCGGTTTCCGCCCTGGATCAGGCTGAAGACGCCGGGGTGGAGGCCGCATCTGGTGATCGCGGCCAGGATGGCTTCTGCAACGATTTCGCCGGTGCCGGGGTGGGCGCTGTGGCCCTTGACCACCACCGGGCAGCCCGCCGCCAGCGCTGCGGCGGTGTCGCCGCCGGCGGTGGAGAAGGCGAGCGGGAAGTTGGAGGCGCCGAAGACCGCGACCGGCCCCAGCGGGCGCTGCATCATCCGCATATCGGGCCGGGGCAGGGGCGCGCGGTCCGGCAGGGCGGCGTCATAGCGGCGGTCGAGGTAATCGCCCTTGAGGATATGCTCGGCAAAGATGCGCAGCTGACCCGTGGTGCGTCCGCGCTCGCCCTGCAGGCGGGCCTCGGGCAGGCCGGTTTCCTGGGTGCCGATGGCGGTGATGTCTTCCGCGCGGGCCTCAATCTCATCCGCGATGGCGTGGAGGAAGGCGGCGCGCTCGGCCCGGCTGGTGCTGCCGTAGCTGGCAAAGGCGTCCTCTGCCGCCTCTACCGCGGCATTCACGTCACTGACGCGGCCAACGGAGAAATCGTGGCTGGGGCCTGTGGCGGGGGCGGAGGGGAAGCGGGTGCCGCCGGGCACCCAGGCGCCTGCGATCAGGTGGTTTCCGTGCGGTGTGAACATGGGCGGGCCTCTGTTTGGTGGGATCAGTGAATCTTGATACAGGATAATGGATACAAAATGCGAGTTGCGCAAGAGGAGCGCCGGAGAAAACCGGGCGTTTCACGTGTCAGAAGCTGAAATAGGGCGGGTTAGCTGTCAGCCGTGGCGCGGTGTTCGGCGACCAGCGACAGCAGTTCCTCCTTGGTGCGGGAGATGTGATGGGTCAGCGCGGCGCAGGCGCCCTCCACATCGCGGGCCTGGGCCAGGTCCAGGAGGTCGTGGTGCTCCTTCTTGGCCGGTTCGCGCTGCTTCATCACGCTGAGGTGCATCCGGATGAAGCGGTCGCAATGCAGGCTGATGCCCTGCAGCACCTCGTTGGTCAGCTTGCGGTCCGCAGCGGCATAAAGCGCCGAGTGGTATTTGTGATTGAGCGCGCCCCATTTGGCCACGTCATTGGCATCGTATGAGGCGTCCATGTCCTTGAGGATCTGAGTGCAGCGGGTGAAATCCTGTGCAGTCATCGCCGGGATCGCGCGGCGGAACAGGTCCACCTCCAGCAGGATGCGCAGGTCGAAGATCTCCGCAATCTCGCGCAGCGAGTGCTTGGTGACAGAAGCGCCGCGGTTGGTGGTGAACTGCACCAGCCCTTCGGCGTCCAGCCGTTTCAGCGCCTCGCGGATCGGCATGCGGGAGACGGCGTATTCCTCTGCCAGCGCCTCCTGCCGGATGGTCTCGCCCTCTGCCAGCTCGCCGCTCAGGATACGCTCGCGCAGGTCGTCGGCAATCACTTCCGGGAGGGAGCTGCGGGTAACGGCGCGTTTGCCTGCCATGGGGGCCTCGTCGGGTCTGCTATTCGTATTTTGGATACGCTAGTGGGTTTTCCCTGTCTGTACAAGCAGCCGGCCCGGTCCAGCTGGCCGCGCGGGCGGGCTGGATCCGGTATTGGCATATTGTATCCAAAAGCCGGACCTGTCAGGCGCCCCAGGTGTCGCTGAGACGGTAGCCGCCGGGCCAGGGATCGTCCGGGTCCAGCATGTGCTGGTGAATGCCGGTGATCCAGCCGCGGCCGCTGAGTTCGGGGACAATGGCCGGACGGGTGCCCACAGTGGTCTGTTCCACGATGCGCCCGGTGAAACACGAGCCGATGATCGAAACGGCCTCAAAGGTCTGCCCCAGTTCCATCTGCCCCTTGGCCAGCATCAGTGCCATGCGGGCAGAGACCGCGGTGCCGGTAGGGGAACGGTCGACCTTGCCCGGCTGGATCGCCACTGCTGACCGGCTGCGGAGACCGGTTTCCGTTTGTTCCAGCGGGCCGCAGAAGGCGCAGAAGGAGATGTGGGTCCAGTCCGGGTTCTCCGGGTGGGTGAAACCCAGCTGCGCGTTGGCGGCCTCCAGAATGCGGGTGCCGTGCTGGGCGATCTGCTTGGCGTTTGCCTCTGTGATCTCCAGCCCCAGATCGGCGGCCTGCACCACCACGAAACTGTCGCCGCCATAAGCGGTGTCGACGGTCAGGGTGCCAATGCCCGGCACCTCCAGCGCCGCGCCGGTCTCCCCAGCGAAGCTGGGCACGTTCTGCACGAAGATCCGTTCTGCCTTGCCGTTCCGGCATTCGGCGCGCACCCGCACCAGCCCGCCGGGGGCCTCCAGCACCAGATGGGTTTCCGGCTCCTGCATCGGCAGGATGCCTCCGTCCAAGAGCACGGTGGAGACGCAGATCGAGTTGGAGCCGGACATTGGCGGGGTGTATTCCGGCTCCATGATGATGAAGCCCATGTCGGCCTCCGGGTGCTTGGGCGGCACCAAGAGGTTCACATGGCGGAACACGCCGCCGCGGGGTTCGTTCAGGACGAAGTTGCGCAGGGTTTGGTCGCGGTCGATGAAGGCGCGCTGTTCCCACGGGGTGTCGCCCGGCGGCGGTGCGACGCCGCCAACGATGACATCGCCCACCTCGCCCTCTGCATGGGCGGAAATCACATGGATGGTCTTGCTGCTGCGCATCCGCAGGCCTCCTCAGGAATAGCGGGCAACCGGTTCGCCCAGGGCCTCGAAGATCGGGGTGATCCCCAGGCCGGGCGTGTCCGGGGCGGTCATCCGCCCGTTCACACGCTTGGGCGCGCCGCTGGCAATGTCAACGGTGCCATAGCTGTTGAAGTCGGTGGCGGAGAAGGTGAACTCGGCCGGGGTGGAGCGGGCCAGATGGGCGATGGCGGCGGTGGTGATGTCGCCGCCCCAGGTGTCCTCGATGGTCATCGGGATGCCGTGCGCCACACAAAGGTCGCGCATCAGCCGCGCCCGGCTCAGGCCGCCGACCTTGGAGATTTTGAGGTTGATCACGTCCATCGCATCCTCGGCAATGCCGCGCACCAGGGTGTTGGGGGTGTCGATCACCTCGTCCATTACAAAGGGCAGTGCAGTGCGGCGGCGGATTGAGACGCTTTCCTCGTAGGTCAGGCAGGGCTGTTCCACATAAACGTCGAGGCCCGCGATGGCGCCAACCACCCGCGCCGCCTCGTGCCGGGTCCAGCCGGTGTTGGCGTCGGCCACCAGCAGGTCGGATTTCTTCAGCACCGCGCGGGTGGCATGGATGCGGTCGATATCGTCGTTGGCCTCGCCGCCGACCTTCAGCTGGAACTTGGTGTAGCCCTCGGCGGCATAGCCCTCGATCTTGCGGGCCATGGTTTCCGGGTCTTCTTGGCTGATGGCGCGGTAGAGCACCACATCGTCCTGCGCGGCGCCGCCCAGCAGGGTGTATACCGGCTGACCGGTGGCCTTGCCCAGAAGGTCCCAGCAGGCAATGTCGACCGGCGCCTTGGCATAGGGGTGGCCGCGCAGGGCGGCGTCCATGGTGCGGTTGATGCCGCCGATATTCAGCGGGTCCTGGCCAATGAGATGCGGCGCCAGTTCGGCCAGACCGGCGCGCACGCCGCGGGCGAAGGAGGGCAGGTAGGCGGAGCCCAGCGGGCAGCACTCGGCATAGCCGGTCAGCCCCACGTCGGTGGTGATTTCCAGCACGGTGCTGTCGAAGACATCAACATAATTGCCGTTCGACCAGCTGTAGCGGCCTTCCTTCAGCGGCAGATCGACCTGATAGACAGTGAGCTGGGTGATTTTCATGGCGCGGCTCCTTTCAGCTGCGGGTCAGAACCTGGTAGCGGCGTAGGGCTGCATCGGCAGCGCGGCGGGAGTGTTTGCGGCCAGTGCGGCCACCAGCTCAGCGGTGCCTGCGGCCTGGGTCAGGCCCAGATGGCCGTGGCCGAAGGCATAGATCACGCCGTCCGAGCGGGCGGAGCGGCTGATCACCGGCAGGCTGTCGGGCATCGAGGGGCGGAAGCCCATCCATTGGCTGCCGCCCGCGGTGTCGAGATCCGGCAGGAAATGCTTGGCCTTCTGCAGCAGGATATCGGCGCGGCGGTAATTGGGCGGCAGTTTCAGCCCGCCGAGTTCTACAGCGCCGCCAACCCGCACGCCGCCGCTGATCTTGCTGACGACAAAGCCATGCGCCGGGAAGGTCAGGTGGGTCTTCAGGCCAAAGGCGCCGGGGGGCAGCGTGGTGTTGTAGCCGCGTTCGGTCTCCAGCGGGAAGGTTTCGCCCAGGGTGCGGGCGAGATGGTGCGACCAGGCTCCGCAGGCGACCACGATTTGGCTGGCGGAGACCGGGCCGTCCTTGGTCTGCGCCACAGACTGCCCGCCTTCGCTGCGCAGGGCGGTGACTGCGGCGGTGCCGATTCTGCCGCCACGTGCCACAAAGGTCTGCGCCAGATGTTCCGCCCAGGTCTTGGGGTTTACTGTGTTCATCCAGTCGGGGGTGAATGCGGCATGGGTGAAACGGGGGGCGAGGCCGGGCTGAACCTCGGCAATCGCAGCGGGGCTGCGCAGCAGGTCGAAACGGATGCCATGCGCGCGCCGCAGCTGCCAGTCGGGCAGGGCGGCGCGGAAGGCGGTGTCGCCCTCGTAGAGCTGCAACTGCCCCTCGCGCTGCATCAGCGGCTCGCCGTCCACATCGGCGATCTGGCGTTCCAGCGCAGCGCGGGAATGCGCCATCAGCAGCACCTGCGCCTGCAGCGCGGCCTGGTAGCGGCTGCGCCAGCTGGCGCGCCAGAAGCGCAGCATCCAGGGCGCGATCTGCAGCGCATAGGCGGGTGGCACCGACAAGGGGCCCAGCGGATCCAGCAGCCACTTGGGGGCCTTGCGCATGATGCCGGGCGTCGCCAGCGGCACGATGTCGGTAAAGGCGAAGGCGCCGGCGCTGGCCGCCGAGGCCTCTGCCGCGACGCCGGTGCGGTCGAGGATGCGCACGCGGCGGCCCTGTTTCTGCAGTTCCAGCGCGGCGCTGAGGCCGATGATGCCGGCGCCGATGACGAGGATATCGTCTGAAGGGTGCGCTGTCATGCAGGTTCCTCCGAACCCGCAAGGATGCCGCCGCGGAAGGGGTCATCGGGGCTGAAGAACAGCTTGCCCTCGCCCATCACAAAGGCCTGGCCGCTGAGGGTGGGGATCACCCCGCCATCCGTGCCCGGCTGATAGGACAGGCGGTAGGGGGAGCCGATGATGCTTTCCTGGATGATCTCCTCGCCCGGTTGCAGCCGCCCCGCTGCTGCCAGGCAGGCCAGCCGGGCGGAACTGCCGGTGCCGCAGGGGGAGCGGTCGTAGGTATCATCCGGGCAGAGCACGAAGTTGCGGCTGTGAATGCCCGCGCGGGGGGAGGCGTCCTGAAAGATCACATGGTCGATGGGTTCGCCGTTTTCGCCGCCCACCCCTTGGGCATTGGCGGCGGTGCGGATGGCGATGGCGTGATCGGTCAGGGCGCGGATGTTTTCCCTGCGCAGGGGCAGCGGGCCGGGTTCGACAATGAAGAACCAGTTGCCGCCATAGGCGACGTCGCCGGTCACTGTGCTGCCGTCCGGCAGGGAAACCTTGGCCGCCGCGGTCACCCGGCGGCTTTCGATGTTGGTGACGGTGACGGTATTGGCATCCTCCAGCAGCATCGTCACCACGCCGACGGGGGTCTCGATGCGGTGGCTGCCGGGGGTGATCAGGCCCAGATGGGCCAGCGTCACCGCCAGCCCGATGGTGCCGTGGCCGCACATGCCCAGCACTGCATCGGCATCAAAATAGATGACGCCAGCGGCGCAGGTGGGATCGGTGGGCTGCACCAGCAGCGCGCCGACCATGGCGGGCTGGCCGCGCGGCTCGCGCATGACGGCGTGGCAGAAGCCCATGTGGTCCTCTGCCAGCCGCCGCGCGCGCTCTGCCAGCGGGCCGGTGCCCAGATCGGGACCGCCCTCCAGGATCACGCGCGTCGGCTCGCCGCCGGTGTGGCTGTCGACTACATGCATTCGGCGATGATCCCGCCCTGCGCCGACCAGTCCGCAAACCAGGTGCGGAACAGCTTGTACTGCTGTTCGCAATAGTTGCGCTGGGCGTCCGACAGCTCGTCAGTCTCGTTGAAATGCAGGCGGTAGTCTTCCTCACCGTTCAGCACCAGGAGGTGCTTGTAGTAGAGGATCAGGTCCGGGCCTTCGTCGAAGGTCGAGAGCACATGGATGGCGTCGGTCAGCTCCAGCGCGCGGACGCGGGCCTCGGCGCTGCCTTCGGCCGCCAGTTTCGACAGGCGCGCCAGCAGCAGCGCCTCCTTGGGCAAGGCGCAGCCGATGCCGGTGATCGAACCGGTGGCGCCGCAGTTCACAAAGCCGTGGTAGACCTCGGTGTCGACGCCGACCATCAGCGTCACTTGGTCGTCCTGGCTGGTGATATGCTCCGCCGCATAGCGCAGGTCGTCCTTGCCGCCGAACTCCTTGAAGCCGATCAGGTTCTTGTGCTCCGCACGCAGAGCAAAGAACAGCTCAGCGCGGGTGGCAAAACCGTAGTAGGGGCTGTTGTAGATGATTGCCGGCACGTCTGGAGCCGCGTCCAGAATGGCTTTGAAATGGTTCTTCTGCGCCGCAACGGAGGTGCCGCGGGACAGGACACGCGGGATCACCATCAGGCCGGCCGCGCCAACCTCCTGCGCGTGGCGGGCGTGATCCACCGCGGATTTGGTGTTGATCGCGCCGGTGCCGACCACAACCGGCAGGCCTGCGGCGGCGAGGCGGGCGACGCCCTCCATCCGCTGTGCGTCGGTCAGCAGCGGCCAGTCGCCCATCGAACCGCAGTAGACCACCGCCGACATGCCCGCGGCGATCATCTCCTCGCCCTTTTTGACCAGCGCGTCGAAGTTCGGCGTGCGGTCCGGGTTGCAGGGGGTCATCAGGGCCGGCATGGTGCCGGTGAAGACGTTTGTAGACATTATCCAATTTCTCCAGTTAGGGGCAGGCTGCCGCTGGGAGGCACGGCAGCCTGCGGGGGAAGGGGTCAGCGCACGTTGGCGAGGAATTTGCGGGTGTGTTCGGACCGGGCGTCGCCGAAGATCTGCGCGGGCGGGCCGATCTCCTCCATCACGCCCTGATGGAAGAAGGCCACCCGGTCGGAGACATCGCGGGCAAAGCCCATCTCGTGGGTGACGCAGATCATCGTCATGCCCTCATCTGCCAAGAGGCGCATGGTATCCAGCACCTCGCCCACCAGTTCCGGGTCAAGGGCAGAGGTCGCCTCGTCAAACAGCATGTATTCCGGCTCCATCGCCAGGGCGCGGGCTATTGCCAGCCGCTGCTGCTGGCCGCCGGACAGGGCGCTGGGGTAGACATCCAGCTTCTCGCCCAGCCCCACGTGCTGCAGCTGTTTCGCTGCAATGTCGCGGGCCTCAGCCTTGGATTTGCCTTTGACGATGCGCGGTGCCAGCGCCACGTTTTCCAGCGCCGTCAGATGGGGAAAGGAATTCCACTGCTGGAACACCATGCCCAGCTTCTGGCGCAGCTTGTTGATGTCGGTGCCCTTGGCATGGACGTCGGTGCCGTCGACGGTGACTGCGCCGTCCTGGATCATCTCCAGCCCGTTGATGCAGTAAAGCAGCGTCGATTTGCCGGAGCCGGAGGCGCCGATGACAGAGAGCACCTCGCCCTTCTGCACATCCAGGTCGATGCCTTTCAGAACGTGCAGAGCGCCGAAATACTTGTGAAGGTCGCGGATGGAAATCATTGGGCCCACCTGTTTTCGAGATGTGTGGCGTAGCGGGAGACCGGATAGGACAGCGCGAAATAGAAGGCGCCGGCCAGGGCCAGGATCAGGAACGGCTCCTGGGTGCGGGTGATCAGGATCTGGCTGGCCTTCAGCAGCTCGACATAGCCGAGCACGGAAACCAGCGCGCTGTCCTTCATCACCCCCAGCGCAACGCCGACCCAGGACGGGAACACCGCCCGCCCGCCGATCGGCAGCACCACATGGCGCAGGTCCTGCCAGTAGCTAAGCCCGAGGCTGCGTGCGGCGCGGCGCATCGGGGCGCCCACCGCCTCAATCCCGCCGCGGGCCACATTGGCCACCAGCGCCGCGGTATAGACGGTCAGGATCACGGTGCCGGAGGCAAAGGGATCAAGGTTCAGCCCGACGATCGGGGCGAAGTTGTAAAACAGCACCAGCTGGATGATCAGCGGCACAGAACGGAACACGTCCAGCACCGGGGCCAGTGTCAGGGTTGCGGCGCGGCGGCCCTCGTACAGCATCCAGCCGAACAGGGTGCCCAGCACCGTGCCAAGCGAGATCGACAGGACGGAAATCCACAGCGTGCGCAGCGCCGCCTCGCCCATGAACCACAGGTCATTTGGGGCAAAGCCGCTGAAAAACTTGAGTGTCGGTTCCATGGCTCTCCCCCTCAGTACCGGAACAGCCGGGCGGCCATCAGCCGCGAGCTCAGCAGGATCACCTTGACGATGGCGTAGTAGATCACCGCCGTGACCGCAAAATATTCAAAGATGCGGAAGGTGCGGGAGGCGAAGAACTGGGTTTCACCCGACAATTCGCGGAAGCCCACCAGCATCCCCAGCGAGGACATCAGAACCGCCCAGACCATCTGGTTGGTGATCGGGTGGTAGACGATGCGGAACACCTGCGGGATCACCACCCGGCTGTAGGCCTGCCATGGTGTCATGCCAAGGCTGCGTGAGGCACGGATCTGGGTTTCCGGCACCGCCTTGAAGCCGCCGCGGAAGTTTTCTGCCAGGTAGCCTGCGCAGTTGAAGGTGAGCCCCGCCAGCACGATCAGATAGGGCGACAGATGCAGCCCGAAGGCGCCGAGGCCGAAGCCGAAGAAGAACAGCTGGAACAGCGCCGGCGTGTTGCGGGCCAGCTCCACCCAGGCGGTGGCGAACCAGTAGACCGGCCCCCGAAGGTGCAGCCGCGCCAGCGCCAGGCAGAGGCCGATCACGATGCCCAGCACCATCGCCAGCACTGCCACCTGCAGCGTCAGGGAGGCCGCCTCCAGCAGGTCCGGCAGGCTTTTCATCACCGGCCGCCAGTGAAAATTATAGTCGAACATGTGGGGTTATGCTCCCTAGCCCCTGCCAGCAGCCGGGAGAGCGCGGCTGGCAGGGGCGGGTTTCACCGTTGGATCAGTACAGCACGCCGGGGATGCGCAGCTCAGGCGCGTCGCCGCCGACGTATTTGCCCCACAATTCCGCATAACGGCCCGACCGCACCTGGTGGGTCACAAACAGGTTCAGGAAGTTGATCCAGGTGACATCCTCGCGCTTGCCGACGACCGAGGTGTAATCGGTCGTCCAGGGCATCCGCGGGCCGGCCGCCAGGGTCTCATACTGCTGGGTTACCGGCAGCACCGCGGTATTGGTGGTCAGGCCGATGTCCGCCTTGCCCTGCGCCACAGCCAGGAACACCTCGTTCTCGGACTGGTAGCCCTGGTAATTGCCCTCTTCGCCCCATTCGGCAGCGATCTTCAGCCATTCCTGCTCCGGCACGGTGCCGATGGCGCCGGCCACCCGCTTGCCCTTGATGTCCTCAAAGCTTTCGATGCCGCTTTCGGTGTTCACGACGCCCTGGGCGAAATAGATTGCGTAAGGAATGGTGAAGCCGACGGTGCGCGCCCGCGCCAGGCTGTCGGAGGTGGCACCGAACACCACGTCTGCACGGCCGGTCACGATGGCGGGCAGGCGCTCGGCCCAGGTCACCGGCAGGATCTCGGCATCAACCTCCAGCGCTGCCGCCAGGTCGTTGCAGTAGTCGACGTCAAAGCCTGCCGGTTCGTTGTTGGCATCCCGGTAGCCGATCGGCGGGAAATCCAGCACCACGCCGCAGCGCAGGGTGCCGCGGTCCACCACATCATCGAGCGTATCCGCAAGGGCAGGTGCCAAGGGCACCAGGGCAAGCGCCGCAGCCGCGGCCAGCGATTTGAACATGAGATCCTCCTGTCGGTTCGTTGTTGTGGAGAATCAGATACAGGATAATGGATACAAAATCCACATGTATGTGAAGACGCCGATTCTGGGGGCCGGTTCCCTGCGCATCTGTTGCGGCAGGCAAAGCTCGAACTGCGGGCCTGTGCGGCCGAACCGGCAGGGCGCAAAGCGGCCCGAAGGCGTCGCAGAACGATCTGCCTGCGGCATTTTGCGCGCGCGCTGCGCAGCCGTGCAGGCCATATAATCCATTGATATCATTTGAATGTCACTGAAACCCCCTCGGGGAAGCCGGCTTCCTGCAGCATCCGGGCGGCTGCAATCGTCTGCGAGCTAGGAATTTCTTAGGAGCAGGTCTCTAGGGAGGAGAGCTTAGGCCTGTAACTAAGGGACCAAATCACTATGCCTGCATTTCTCTACCGTCTGCCTGTCCGGATCTACGCTCTGGCTGCCCTGGCGATTCTTTTGTTTGCGATGCTGACCGTCTTCCTGCTGGTCCGCTCGAATAACGACGAATACGCCAGCCGCGAACGCGAGCTGCACCAGATCACCGACTTGGCCTTCAGCCAGCTGCACGCGCTGCAAAGTCAGGTCGAAGACGGCCAGCTGGATGAGGCCGCGGCCCGCGAGATGGGGCGCACGGCGCTGGAGACCTTCAGGTTCGGCACCGCCGGCGATTTTCACGCCTTTGATTTCGATCTGGTGATCACCGCAAATGCCTTCCTGCCGGAGTGGGTGGGCACGCGCCAGCCTGGCCTGACCGATGAAAATGGGGTCAAGATCTATCAGGAGATGCTCAAGATCGCCAAGGCGGACGGCCAGGGCTCGCTGATCTATCATTTCGCCAACGCAAGCACCGGCGTGATCGAGGCCAAGATGGGTTATATCCGGGTCTATGAGCCCTGGGGCTGGATCATCGGCACCGGTGCCTATGTGTCGGATATCGAGGCCAAGGTGCAGGAAAACATCATCACAACCGTGACAGGTCTGCTTGTGACCCTGGCGGTTCTGATGGCGGGCGCGACCCTGATCACCCGCAGCGTCACCGGGCCGGTCAGCGCCTTGCGCGGGCGGATGCAGTCGATGGCGGAGGGCGACACCGCCAGCGCCATTCCGGCCACCGCCAACAAAAGCGAAATCGGCGAGATGGCCCGCACCCTGGATGTCTTCCGCCAGGCGCTGATCCGGCAGCAGGAGCTGGAGGATGCCGAACATGCGCTGAACGAGAAGCGCAGCAAGGTTGTGGCGGCGCTCAGCAGCAAGCTGTCGGCGCTGTCGCAGGGCGACCTGACGGCGCAGATCACCGAGACCTTCCCGCAGGATTACGAACAGCTGCGCCAGGACTTCAACACCACCGCGCGGAACCTCAGCTCCACTGTGGAGCAGGTGATTGCCGCCGCCGCCAGCATCCGCAACGGCGCCACCGAGATCAGCCAGGCCTCCGACGACCTGTCGCACCGCACCGAAAGCCAGGCGGCCACCCTGGAGCAGACCGCCGCGGCACTGGATGAGCTGACCGCCTCCGTCAAATCCGCCGCCGACGGCGCCCGCAGTGTCGAGGCGACCATGGACGAGGCAAAGGAAGAGGCCCGCACCAGCGGCGAGGTGGTGCAGAGCGCGGTCTCGGCAATGACCGAGATCGAGGAAAGCTCCAACAAAATCAGCCAGATCATTTCTGTGATCGACGACATCGCCTTCCAGACCAATCTTCTGGCACTGAACGCGGGCGTTGAGGCGGCGCGGGCCGGCGAGGCGGGCCGCGGCTTTGCGGTGGTCGCCAGCGAAGTGCGGGCGCTGGCGCAGCGCTCCTCCGATGCGGCGATGGAGATCAAGACGCTGATCTCCGACAGCTCCGGCCAGGTCGCGCGCGGGGTGGATCTGGTGGGCAAGGCGGGCGATGCGCTGCAAAGCATCGTCAGCCAGGTCACCCATATTTCGCAGCTGGTCTCCGGCATTGCCGAGGGCGCGGCGGAGCAGTCGACCGGCCTCAACGAGATCAACACCGGTGTGACCCAGCTGGATCAGGTGACCCAGCAGAACGCGGCGATGGTCGAGGAGGCGACTGCAGCGGGCCACATGCTGAAGACCGATGCTGGCAAGCTGGCCGATCTGGTGGCCCACTTCAAGATCGCGGGCGGCAGCCAGCTGGCCGCCCCGGCCAAGGCCCCCAGCGCCCCGGCAGCAGCGCCGGCGCCGACCGCCCATGGCGGCGATGACTGGGACATGCAGCCCGCGCCCCAGCCCGCCGCGGCGGCCGCCAGCGGCAACGCCGCCCGCGACTTGTGGCAGGATTTCTGATCCGAAACAGCGTCTTGCAGACAAAGATGCCCGGGGAGCGATCCCCGGGCGTTTTCATTTTACGCGGGTTGGGATCGCCGCTGGCTGGCGGGTTTTAGGCAGTTCAATCAAAATACGGCAAAAACCTCCCGAAATACGGCGTGAAAGCGCGGATGGGGCGTTTCCGGGTAGGGGTTTGTTAGAAACTGAAGCCTAAACAGGCAGGCAATAGACCTGCAATGAAGGCTCTGAATACATGTCCAGAATACCCGCTTTTCTCTACCGTCTGCCTGTCCGTATCTACGCGCTTTCGGCGCTTGCGCTGTCGCTGATGGCGTTGCTGACCTTCCTGCTGCTCTCGCAGTCCGTCAAAAACGCCTATGAGATGCGCCATACCGAGCTGCACAATGTCACCGACACGGCCGTCAGCCTGCTGCACGACCTGGAGGAAGGCGTCAAATCCGGACGGTTCACCCCGGAGGAGGCCCGCGATATCGGCCGCGAGCGGCTGACCGCGCTGCGGTTCGGTGATTCCGGCTATGTCTTTGTCTTCGACCACGACCTGGTGGTTCAGGCGCACCCCATCGTGCCGGACTGGGTAGGCACCAATCAGGGCGCCTATGAGGATGTGACTGGCATCAAGGTGTTCCAGGAACTGGAGAAGATCGCCGCCTCCAAAGGCGCGGGGGAGCTGACCTATTACTTCAAGAAACCCGATTCGGAGGTGATGGAAGCCAAGATCGGCTATGTGCAGGCCTATAAGCCCTGGGGCTGGATCATCGGCACCGGCGCCTATGTGTCCGATATCGAGGCCGATGTTGCGATGATGCGCAACGAGGCGCTGATCGTGCTGGGCATCAGCCTGGTGGCGCTGATGGTTGCTGCCTATTTCATCACCCGCAGCGTGACCGGCCCGCTGAACGGTTTGAAAAACCGGATGCAGACAATGGCGGATGGCGACACCAGCAGCGAAATCCCTTCGGCAAATGCGCGCAGCGAACTGGGGGAGATCGCCCAAAGCGTCGATGTCTTCCGCCAGGCGCTGATCCGGCAGCAGGAGCTGGAGGATGCCGAACATGCGCTGAACGAGAAGCGCAGCAAGGTTGTGGCGGCGCTCAGCAGCAAGCTGTCGGCGCTGTCGCAGGGCGACCTGACGGCGCAGATCACCGAGACCTTCCCGCAGGATTACGAACAGCTGCGCCAGGACTTCAATACCACCGCGCGGAACCTCAGCTCCACTGTGGAGCAGGTGATTGCCGCCGCCGCCAGCATCCGCAACGGCGCCACCGAGATCAGCCAGGCCTCCGACGACCTGTCGCACCGCACCGAAAGCCAGGCGGCCACCCTGGAGCAGACCGCCGCGGCACTGGATGAGCTGACCGCCTCCGTCAAATCCGCCGCCGACGGCGCCCGCAGTGTCGAGGCGACCATGGACGAGGCCAAGGAAGAGGCCCGCACCAGCGGCGAGGTGGTGCAGAGCGCGGTCTCGGCAATGACCGAGATCGAGGAAAGCTCCAACAAAATCAGCCAGATCATTTCTGTGATCGACGACATCGCCTTCCAGACCAATCTTCTGGCACTGAACGCGGGCGTTGAGGCCGCGCGGGCCGGCGAGGCGGGCCGCGGCTTTGCGGTGGTCGCCAGCGAAGTGCGGGCGCTGGCGCAGCGCTCGTCGGACGCGGCGATGGAGATCAAGACGCTGATCTCCGACAGTTCCGGCCAGGTCGCGCGCGGGGTGGATCTGGTGGGCAAGGCGGGCGATGCGCTGCAAAGCATCGTCAGCCAGGTCACCCATATTTCGCAGCTGGTCTCCGGCATTGCCGAGGGCGCGGCGGAGCAGTCCACCGGCCTCAACGAGATCAACACCGGTGTGACCCAGCTGGATCAGGTGACCCAGCAGAACGCGGCGATGGTCGAGGAGGCGACTGCAGCGGGCCACATGCTGAAGACCGATGCTGGCAAGCTGGCCGATCTGGTGGCCCACTTCAAGATCGCGGGCGGCAGCCAGCTGGCCGCCCCGGCCAAGGCCTCCAGCGCCCCGGCAGCAGCGCCGGCGCCGACCGCCCATGGCGGCGATGATTGGGACATGCAGCCCGCGCCCCAACCCGCCGCGGCGGCCGCCAGCGGCAACGCCGCCCGCGACTTGTGGCAGGATTTCTGATCCGCCTGCCTGATCCCGCTGGGTCCTGAAAAGCATAGCGCCCGGGCTGCAAACCCGGGCGCTGTTCATTTCGGCGGGGCGGGGGCCAGCAGCCGGTTCCAGGCGCGGTCCGCAAAGTCCGGCTTTTGCGGCTCCAGCATGTGCAGCCCCAGAAACCAGTAGAAATAGCGTTCAAACGGGAAGGCGGCAAAGGCCTCCCCAGCCCGGCTCAGGTTCTCCTGCAGCTCCGCCCCAGTGCGGCAGACCAGCGTGCCGTGATGATAGTCGGACGCCGCGCAGGTCAGCACCGGCTTGCGGTGCATCAGCGCCTCGAACCCGACGGCGGAGTTCTGCGATACAACCGCAGCTGAGGCAGCGATCAGGTCATGCACGCTGGCACGGCTCAGCTCTGCATTGGCAATCCCGGCGCAGAGCTCTTCCAGCCGGCGCAGGGCTTCACCGTTCTGCAGCGGATGCGGCTTGACGTAAACCCTGCCGGGCACCGCCGCGCAGGCCGCTGTGATCATCTCCGCTGTGGTCAGGTAATGCACCGGCTCGCGGTATTTCTCGATGTCCTGCACGAAAATGGCGGCGTCTGCAGGCGCCAGCCCGCCGGGCGTGCGCGCGCTTTGCGCCCGTTTGGAGACGTTGCGCCGCAGCGCATGGCCGCGCACGCCGTTGAAGAAATGCTCTGCTGCGGCGCCATCCACCGCTTGCGGGTCGAACAGCTGCCCGGAGAGGCTGGAGTTCCAGTAATAGCCCTGCGGGTCCAGATACCAGAAGCCGCGCAGATAGCTGGGCTGGGCGTGAAAGATGCGCGGCCCCTGCGTGCGTTTCGGGCCGATGACGATTTGCAGATGATCTGACCCCAGAAGCCCGAAGGACAGGACATCCTCGGCGTGAATCAGCAGCGGCTTGCAGCCCCGCGCATGGGCGCTGGCGCCGATCTTCTCGAAAAACTCGCAGCCGCCCTCCAGGATGTGCCGGAACCAGGCCTCCTCCGCATGCACGATCAGCGGCTGCTTGCGGCTGTCCAGCTGGCGCAAGTGATTGAGCTTCTTGAAGCTGCCCCGTTTCTGCATGGGATGCTGTTTCTCTGCCTGCCTGTGCTGCGGTGTCGGGCCGCAGGCTCAATTTCTGGGCAGTACAGACCGTCCGGTCAAGCCGGGCGGCGGCGGCAGCGCAAAGAAAATGCCCGGGGAAAGCCCCGGGCATCCATGTTTTCAGATCCGCTGGGATCAGCCGATGATGGCGTTCAGCGTGGCGCTGGGGCGCATCACCTTGGCCTTCAGCTCCACGCTGGGGCGGAAGTAGCCGCCGATATCGGCGGGTGCGCCCTGGGCCGCAGCCAGTTCGCTGATGATCTGCTCTTCCTTGGCGCCCAGCTCCTCGGCGATGGGGGCGAAATGCGCCGCCAGGGCTGCATCCTCGGTCTGCGCCGCCAGTGCCTCGGCCCAGTAGCGGGCGAACCAGTAGTGGCTGTCGCGGTTGTCGGGCTGGCCGACCTTGCGCGAGGGAGAGCGGTTGTGGTCGAGGATGCCTTGGGTCGCGTCCTCAGCCGCACGGCCCAGCACGCCGGCCTTGGTGTTGCCTTTGACATCGGCCAGGAAGTTCAGCGACTCGCCGAGGGCGCAGAACTCGCCCATCGAATCCCAGCGCAGGTGGTTTTCCTCGACCAGCTGCTGCACGTGCTTGGGGGCAGAGCCGCCGGCGCCGGTTTCAAACAGCCCGCCGCCCTGCATCAGCTTGACGATCGACAGCATCTTGGCAGAGGTGCCCAGTTCCAGGATCGGGAACAGGTCGGTCAGGTAATCGCGCAGCACGTTGCCGGTGATGGCGATGCTGTCCTTGCCTGCGGTGATGGTTTCCAGCGACTGGCGGGTCGCTTCGCGCGGCGCCATGATCTGGAACTTGTCCGCAACGCCGGCCGCCTCAAGCGCGGGCTTCACGTATTTGATCAGCTCTGCGTCATGGGCGCGGTTTGCGTCCAGCCAGAAGATCGCCTCGGAGCCGGTCAGGCGCTGGCGGTCCATTGCCAGCAGGATCCAGTTCTCGATCGGGGCTTTCTTGACGGTGCAGGAACGCCAGATGTCGCCGGTCTCGACGTCATGGCTGTGCAGCGTGTCGCCGCCCGCCAGCACGATGCGGATGGTGCCGTCGGCGGGCGCCTCAAACGTGGTCGGGTGGGAGCCGTATTCCTCAGCCTTCTGCGCCATCAGGCCGACGTTGGCGACCGCACCTGCGGTGGTCACGTCCAGCGCGCCGTTGGCTTTGAAGAAATTGATGGTCTCGTCATAGACGGTGGAATAGCAGCGGTCGGGGATCACGCAGTTGGTGTCGCCCTTGTTGCCGTCCTGGTCCCAGCCCTTGCCGCCGGCGCGGATCACCGCAGGCATCGAGGCGTCGATGATCACATCCGACGGCACATGCAGGTTGGTGATGCCCTTGTCGCTGTCCACCATGTACATGTCGGGGCGCTCGGCGCGCACCGCTTCGATGGCGGCGGTGATTTCGGCGTTGCCTTTGACGCGCTCCAGCAGGTCGCCCATGCCGGAGTTCGGGTTCACACCCAGCGCGTCCAGCTCGGCGCCGTATTTCTCGAACACCGGCGCCAGCCAGGCCTTGACCGCGTGGCCGAAGATGATCGGGTCGGAGACCTTCATCATGGTGGCCTTCATGTGCAGCGAGAACATGGTGCCGTCCGCCTTGGTGTCGGCAATCGCCTCGCCCAGGAAAGACGACAGCGCCTTCACCGACATGAAGGTGGCGTCGGCCACGGTGCCCTCTTCCAGCGGCCAGCCGTCTTTCAGCACGGTGACGGCGCCATCCTTGGCCACGAACTCGATCTTCGCGGCACCGGCCTGGGCGGCGGTGATGGTCGCGGATTTCTCGTTGGCATAGAAATCGTTGCCCGGCATCGACGACACTTTGGTCTTGCTGTCTGCCGACCATTCCCCCATCGAATGCGGGTTCTTCTGAGCAAAGTTCTTCACGGCCTTGGCGGCACGGCGGTCGGAGTTGCCTTCGCGCAGGACCGGGTTCACCGCGGAGCCCTTGATCGCGTCGTAACGCGCGCGCACGTCTTTCTCGGCGTCACTCTTGGGCTCTTCCGGGTAGTCCGGGAGGTTATAGCCCTGGGCCTGCAGTTCCTTGATGGCGGCGGTCAGCTGCGGCACCGAGGCGGAGATGTTCGGCAGCTTGATCACATTGGCGTCCGGGGTTTTCACCAGCTGGCCCAGATCGGCCAGGTCGTCGCTCTGGCGCTGCGCATCGGTCAGGTTCTCCGGGAAGGCGGCGATGATGCGGCCCGCAAGCGAAATGTCCTTGGTGCCGACAGTGACACCGGCGGCAGACGCGAACTTGCGAATGATCGGCAGGAAGGATGCCGAGGCCAGTTCGGGCGCTTCGTCTACAATGGTATACAATATGTCCGGGGTTTGATTTTCTGCCATGTTCCACAACCTTTCAGCGATCTCGGAGGCTTATAGGGCATCAGCGCGGACAGGCCGCGCCGGTTTCGGGTAGTCCGGTGCTGCCGCAGCGGCGCCCGTGTTTCGGGCGGGACCGGCCAGGGCAGCCATGTGTGTGGCCCCCATGTAGAACACGATTGCTGCGGGTGCAATGGTTTGGCGCATCTGCGCCCCCGCGCGGATTGCCGCAACGCTGAAATGGAGGGCGGTGAGGGGCGCTGCCCCCAGGGCTTGATTTAAAGAGGGGCGCTGCCCCGCAAGCCTGATTTAAAGAGGGGCGCTGCCCCTCTTGGGCCGCCGGCCCTATTCACCCCGGAGTTTTTCGGGAAAGATGAAAGAGCCGGGGTTACTCGCGCAGCTCGTCCGGGGCGACGCCCCAGAGCTTTTTCTTCGGCGCCCAGCCGCTGTAGCCGCCGGCCGAGATCTCGCACCAGTCACTGGCGCATTCGCCCAGCCGCGCCACCACGCCCAGTTCAAAGGCGGCAGTCACCGGCGCGCGGGTGTCGGGGCGGGCGTGCACGGTCAGCATGTCCTCCTCGACCAGCACAGTGCGCACGCCGGACAGGAGCGCGTAATGCACCCAGCCGCCGGCGCCATCGCGGTCCTGCACCCGGCGCCAGTGGCCGTATTCCGCGGTGATCTCCAGCGGCATGCCGCGGCGCTTGAACACCCAGTCGATCTTGTGGGTCAGCGACGGGCCGCGGCGCACATTGCCGGTTGCGGCCTTCATCGAGACATAGCGGGGCAGGGGCAGGTTGGTGACCGGGCCGCGGGATTCGGCCGCACAAACGGTGGCCGTCAGCACTGTCATTGCTGCTGCCGCTGCCAGATGGCGGAGTGCCATTGCCGCGTTTCTCACTGCCTGCTCGCCTCTTCGTTGCCCAGCCGGGTTATGCCCAGCCTCTTGTTCCGGTCTTCCGCCCGTCTGGTTATGCCCCTGCTGCGTCCGGGAAATTTCCGGCCGAGAGGCAAGGGAATGCGGTTGGGTTCTTGTGCCTCTGCGCATCCTGCGCCACGATGCCATGGAGGCGTGCAAAATGAAAAGCCCAAGGGAGAGCACAAGTGCCAAGAGACCGATTGAGTGTTGTCGTTACGCGACGGTTGCCGGAACCTGTGGAAACCCGGCTGAGCGAGCTGTTCGATGTGCGCCTGCGCGAGGATGACACGCCGATGACCCGCAGCGAGCTGGCCGCGGCGCTGAAGGACGCCGATGTGCTGGTGCCGACGGTCACCGATACCATAGATGCGGGCCTGCTGGGCCAGGCCGGCGAGCGGCTGAAGCTGATCGCCAATTACGGCGCCGGCGTGGATCACATCGACGTGGCGACAGCCCGCCAGCGCGGCATCCTGGTGTCGAACACCCCCGGCGTGCTGACCGATGACACCGCTGATATGACCATGGCGCTGATCATGGCGGTGGTGCGCCGGATGCCAGAAGGGCTGGCGGTTATGCAGAAGGGCGACTGGCAGGGCTGGGCACCCACTGCGTTCCTGGGCGGGCGCATCGCAGGGCGCCGTCTGGGTATCCTTGGCATGGGCCGGATCGGCCAGGCGGTCGCCAAGCGCGCCGCCGCCTTCGGGATGCAGATCCATTACCATAACCGCCGCCGCCTGCGCCCGGAGGTCGAAGAGAAGCTGGAGGCCACCTATTGGGAGAGCCTCGACCAGATGGTGGCGCGGATGGATGTGATTTCCGTCAACTGCCCCTCGACGCCTTCCACCTTCCACCTGATGAACGCGCGGCGGCTGAAGCTGATGAAACCTTCGGCGGTGATCGTGAACACGTCGCGCGGCGAGGTGATCGACGAGCACGCGCTGACCCGGATGCTGCGCTCGGATGAGATCGCGGGCGCGGGGCTGGACGTCTATGAGCACGGCACCGACATCAACCCCCGCCTGCGCGAGCTGCCCAATGTGGTGCTGCTGCCGCATATGGGATCGGCCACCATCGAGGGCCGCATCGAGATGGGCGAGAAAGTGCTTTTGAACATCAAGACGTTTGAAGACGGCCACCGGCCGCCGGATCAGGTTGTGCCGTCGATGCTGTAACCTTGGAGAGTTTGTTCATGCAAACATTTGAGTTGCCCGGCGTTATTTCTGACCTCGTGGAGGCACAACAACGTGTTGCCGCATTTTACAACGCAAGAATTTGCGGCGCTGATAAGAAGGTCGAGCTGAATTTTACCTTTGACGGCAAACTGGTCGGTGACATCGGTGAAGCGATAGCGGTGGAGCTATTTGGAATTTGCCTGGTGGATAAACCTGCAAACGCCGGTGTTGACGGCTATGCGAACAACAAATCTGTGCAGGTCAAAGCGAGCGGTACAAAACGCGGACCCACTTTCCGCGCTTTGGACGAAAGTATCCGCGCAGATCATCTGATTTTTCTCAGTCTTAACTTCGAGGAAAAGACCGTAACGGTGGATTACAACGGTCCGGAACGGGACGTTCTGCGGGGGGTGAAGCTGACAACACAACGAACCTTGTCGCTAACTGCGGTTCAGCAAAGGAATGCCGAGGTTCGCGAGGAGGATAGGCTGCCTTTGACTTGCAAGGGCCGCTCACTGCTCAAACAAAACGGATTGGATTAGCGAGATGCGTGCATCCACTTTTGTTCTTTCACTGCTTCTTTGCTCTTCTGCCGCCGCGCAGGAGGCCGCAGATGCGGTTGCCCCCGAAGCGGCAACCGCAGGCACCTTTGAGGCGATTTCCCCCGAGGTGGCCGCCGCGCTGGAGGCCAAGGCCGAAGGCCAGCCGGTTGAGGCCGAGAACTGGATGGTCGCGGCTGCCAACCCGCATGCGGTGGAGGCCGGTGCTGCCGTGCTGCGCGCGGGCGGCACTGCGGCGGATGCGATGGTGGCGGTGCAAACCGTGCTGGGTCTGGTGGAGCCGCAATCCTCCGGCCTGGGCGGCGGTGCGTTTCTGGTCTGGTATGACGCCGCCACGGGCGAGCTGACCACGCTGGACGGGCGCGAGACTGCGCCGCTGGCGGCGGCGCCGACCCTGTTTCAGGATGAAAACGGCGAGCCGCTGAAGTTCTTTGATGCGGTGGTCGGGGGCCGGTCTGTCGGCACGCCTGGCACGCCTGCCTTGCTGGAAGAGGCGCACCGCCGCTGGGGCCGTGCCAACTGGCCATCGCTGTTTGAACCGGCCATCCGGCTGGCGGAGGACGGCTTTGCCGTCTCGCCGCGTTTGGCCGCGCTGGTCGAGGGCGACGCTGAACGGCTCGCACGTGCCCCGGCCACTGCCGCCTATTTCCTGCCTGAGGGTGAACCCATTGCCGAGGGCGCAACCCTGCTGAATCCGGACTATGCCGCCACCCTGCGGGCGCTGGCAGAGGGCGGGGCGGGGGCGTTCTACGCAGGCCCCATCGCGGCAGAGATCGTGCGCGCAGTGACCACGGCTGAGGGCAACCCCGGTGTGCTCTCCGCCACCGATCTGGCGCTGTATCAGGTCAAGGAGCGCCCGGCGGTCTGTGCAGCCTACCGCGAATTCGAGGCCTGCGGCATGGGGCCGCCGTCCTCTGGTGCGCTGACCGTGGGGCAGATCCTGGGGATGCTGGGCAACTACGACCTGGCGGCGCTGGGGGCGGAAAGCGCAGAGGCCTGGCGGCTGATCGGCGATGCCTCGCGCCTCGCCTTTGCCGACCGGGGCCGCTACATGGCGGACAGCGACTATGTGCCGGTGCCCACCCATGGGCTGGTGGCGGCGGACTATCTGGCGGGCCGGGCAGAGCTCTTGCAGGGCGATGATGCACTGCCCGAAGTGGCGCCGGGGTCGCCGGAGTTCGACCATGCGCTGATGCTGGCGGATGATGAGTCGATCGAGCTGCCCTCGACCTCCCATATCTCGATTGTGGACCAGTACGGCAACGTGCTGTCGATGACCACGACCATCGAGAACGCCTTTGGCTCGCGGCTGATGGCGGGCGGGTTCCTGTTGAACAATGAGCTTACGGATTTCTCCTTCCGGACCCATGCGAACGGGGTGCCCATCGCCAACCGGCTGGAGCCGGGCAAGCGGCCGCGTTCCTCGATGGCGCCGACGATTGTGCTGAAGGATGGCAAGCCGGTACTGGCCATCGGATCCCCCGGCGGCAGCCGCATCATTGGCTATGTGGCCAAGTCGATCATCGCCTGGGCGGATTGGGGCATGGATATCCAGGCCGCGCTGGCACTGCCGCATCTGGTCAACCGTTTTGGCACTTATGATGTGGAGGCGGGCACCAGCGCAGAGGAGCTGTCAGAGGCGCTGACAGACATGGGCTATGAGGTCAATGCCCGCGACCTGACCTCCGGCCTGCATGCGATTGAAATCGGCGATGGGCTGAAGGGTGCGGCAGACCCGCGGCGGGAAGGGATCGCACTGGGCGGCTAGGCCGGGCAGAGTGGCGGCTACGGGGTTCTGGGTATTGCTGAACTCTGGTAGCGGCGCGTAGGTTAACAGGTGAATTGTTCCGGGGCATCGCGCCCTGCTGCCAGGGGAGGCCGCCATGGTCCAAGCCACATCACTGCCGCGCAACGAGGCCGGGATCGCCGCCGCCATTGATGCGCTGAGCCAGCAGTTCGGCGACCGGCTGCAGACCGGTCAGGCGATCTGCGAGCAGCACGGCCACACCACCACCTGGATCACCAACCAGGCGCCGGATGCGGTGGTGTTCCCCACGACCACCCGCGAGGTTGCGGAGATCGTCGCGGTTTGCGCCGAATACGGCGTGCCGGTCATTCCCTTCGGCACCGGCACTTCGCTGGAAGGGCATGTGAACGCGCCCGCTGGCGGCATCTGCGTGGACATGATGCGGATGGACCAGATCATCGCGGTTCATGCCGAGGATCTGGACGTGGTGGTGCAGCCCGGCGTCACCCGAGAGCAGCTGAACACCTACCTGCGCGATCAGGGCCTGTTCTTCCCGATTGATCCCGGCGCCAATGCCTCGCTCGGCGGCATGGCGGCGACGCGCGCCTCCGGCACCAACGCGGTGCGGTACGGCACCATGAAGGACAACGTGCTGGGGCTGGAGGCGGTGATGGCCGACGGCGCCGTGATCCGCACTGCGCAACGGGCCAAGAAATCCTCCGCAGGCTATGATCTCACCCGTCTGCTGGTCGGCAGCGAGGGCACGCTGGGCCTGATCACCGAACTGACCCTGAAACTGCAGGGCATCCCGGAGGCGATCCGCTCTGCCCGCTGCTCCTTCTGCACCGTGGATGAGGCCTGCCGCGCGGTGATGATGACGATTCAGTACGGCATCCCGGTCGCTCGGATCGAGCTGCTGGACGAGATGAGCGTGCGCGCCGCCAATGCCTATTCCGGCCTCGACCTGCCGGAAACGCCGCTGCTGCTGCTGGAATTTCACGGCTCGGACGCTGGCGTGGTGGAGCAATCCGACATGTTCGCCTCCATCGCAGAAGAATTCGGCGGTTTCGACATCTCCGCCACCTCGACGCCGGAGGAGCGGAGCAAGCTCTGGCAGGCGCGCCACGACATGTACTGGGCCAGCCTGCAGCTGCGCCCCGGCGCCAAGGGTCTGTCCACCGACGTTTGCGTGCCGATCTCGCGGCTGGCGGAATGCGTCGGCGCAGCGCGGGAAAAGGCCGAAAGCATGGGGCTGCTGGCGCCAATGGTCGGCCATGTGGGCGATGGCAACTTCCACGCGCTCCTGCTCATTGATATGGACAGCGACACGGAACGGCAGAAGGCGGACGAGTACATCGGCTGGCTCAACGAGATGGCGATAGACATGGACGGCACCTGCACCGGCGAGCACGGCATCGGCCAGGGCAAGCGCCCCTATTTGCAGCAGGAACTGGGCGAGGCCACCCGGTATATGGCGGCGATCAAGGCGGCGCTGGACCCGGAGAATATCCTGAACCCCGGGAAGATCGTGGAGATGTAGGCCCCCGGCCCGGCGCGGCTGCAAAACAGCAAGATTTGTGCGTTCCGCTTTCCCGTCCCAATGCCTAGATCATGGTCAGGCAGAACACGAGGGAGCAGGCCGCAATGACCATCGGGCATTTTATCTGGACCGATCTTTCCACCTTCGACATGGCGCTGGCGCGCAAGACCTATGCGGACCTGTTCGGCTGGTCGTTCGACGGCGATGACAGCTACGACTTTGCCCAGGACAAGACACAGGCCGCCGCCGCAGTGTTCCCGATGCCGGAGTTCCTGGTGAAGATAAACATGCCGTCCTTCTGGATGTCCTATGTGCATGTCGAGGATCTGGACGCCAGGGTCGAAGCCGCCCGCCGCCACGAGGGCGCAATCATCGAGATCGAGCCGCAGCCGTTTGACGAACACAGCCGCATCGCGCTGGTGCGTGATCCCTCCGGCGCCGGCTTCACCATGGTGGAGGGCAGCAGCCTTACGCCGCCGGAAGGGCCGCCGCAGCCCGGCCATGCGGTCCGCCGTTTCCACCACCTGCCGGATATCGCGCTGATCGCGGATTTCTACAAGGACCTGTTCGGCTGGACCTTCCACAAGACGGCGGAAGCGCCCTGGCCGGTCTACGATATCCGTCACCCGGACGGCAGCCTGGTGGCCGTCGCCGAGGAGGTGCCGGAGGAAATCCGCGGCAAGTTCCGGTACTGGATGCCTTGTTTCGCTGTCGGCTCGCTGGAACAGGCGGCGGAGAAACTGTCCGCGCTGGGCGGTGAGGTCACGGTAGAGTTGCCGGACGGCCGCCTGATGGGGGCTGATCCGCAGGGGGCTGCCTTTATGTTCACGGCTCTGGAACCGGAGGCCGCGGCTGGCAGCAGCGATGCAATGCCGTGGAAGGCCGGGCTGGGCCTTTTGTGCATCTGGCTGGCGGTGGTGCTGGATATCCCGCTGTTCTGGGGCGTGCTTTTCCTGCTCTGGAGCTGGCCCGCGCTGCGCACGGGACGGGCCGATTTCATCGAACCCGTCCGCCGCAGCACCCATCCGCTGCTGTTCTGGGGGCTGACCGGCACCTGGATCGGGCTAAGCCTCTGGGCGATTGCCGGGGCGCTGGGGGCGTTGTAGCCTTGGCCTGAACCGGACCGGAATGCGCCTAGCCGGTGCCGGTGCTTCATTCAGACTGATCAAGCAGGCCGGACTTGAACAGCACCCCTGCTGCAACCGCGCCCAGAACCGGAGCGACGATAAACAGCCAAAGCTGCGACAAGGCCGTTGAACCGGCAAACAGCGCGGGCCCGATGGAACGGGCAGGGTTCACCGAAACGCCGGTGACGTTGATGCCCACGAGGTGGATTGCAACCAGCGCCAGGCCAATCGCAAGCCCGGCCAGCGCGGCCGGCGCCCGGCTGCCCGTGGCCCCTAGGATGACAACCATGAACAGGAAGGTTGCCACGGCCTCGAACAAGAAGGCGGCCAGGATGTTGTACTCTCCCAGATAGCCTGCGCCCCAGCCGTTCTGACCCAGCCCGTTGACGGCAACATCGTAGTCCGCTTTGCCGCTGGCAATGATCAGCAGCACCAATGCCGCGGCGATTGCGCCTGCGATCTGTGCCAGAATGTATTTCACCGCCTCCGGCAGCGGCATCCGGCCTGCCGCCACCATGCCAAGGGAAACCGCAGGGTTGATATGACAGCCCGACACCGGCCCGATCCCATAGGCCATGCCGGTCAGGGCCAGCCCGAAGGCAAGACTGATACCTGTCAGCCCGATGTCGGCCCCCGCGATCACCGCGGAACCACACCCGAACAGGACAAGCGTGAAAGTACCCAGAAATTCTGCAACTTGTTTCTTCATTGGTAATCCCCTTCTGAGGCTGCCATCCGCTTGCAGTGTAGCAGGGCGGGGCGGCGGCACAGGGGGAAATATCCGGTCTGGATGTCAGGGGCAGGGGAGCTCTGCCCGCCTGCCAGCCGTTGCGTCGGCAGCGTACGCATAGCTTACGGCCTTTTAAGCTCCTTATGTCACACTCTCCCCTGATCGCGGTCACCGCCGGGCCTGACACCCCCGGCATCCAGGAACAGGGCCCATTGGCACGGGCACGCACAGACGACGTTTCGCGTGCGGGAGCAACCCTCCCGTCCCGCCTCCGCCCCTTGGCGGCGCCGCCACTCCTCACCGCTGGCAGACACGGACGATACAGCACAGCGGAACAGGCCAGACAGAAACAGCAGAACGGAACCCGGTCCGGCAGATTCAATCTGTGCGGGCGTGGCGCGCGTTCTTTTCGCGTTTGCGCCGCAATCCCGCCCCAAATGCCCATTAGCCGGATGGAAAGATTTCGGGCATTTCCATGAGGACATTATGAGCATCAAGCATCTGGCAGGCTTCGCAGCTGTGTGCGGGCTGGTATTTCTGGGCGTTGACTATGAACAGCAGACCCGCCGGGCAGGGCTGGACTTTGGCAGTCTGAGCCTTTCCGGCTATGCCGGCACCATCGAAAGCCGCTACCTGGGCCATAAGGCAGAGCAGCGCCTGGCGGATCTGGAGCAGGAGCGCCGAGACCGCTGGCGGCAGGGCGGCAAGGCGTATCTGCCCGAAGCGCCCGCCGGCATGAAGCGTTTCAGCCTGCTTGAACGGCCAGAGGTGCTGGCGGCAGGGGCCGGCGGCGCGGAGGCGGAGAGCGATCCGCTGGCGGAACTGGATCAGGCGCTGGATAGCGTCCGCCTGCAGAAACGGGCAGCCAAGATGGACCCGCACAGCTGGGGCTACGCCAAGGACGGTGAAGTGGTCGTGCTCAGCGTCCATCTGCGCGGCCTGCAGAACCCGAACACCCTGGGGGGGATGGTTGTGTCCTCGATGCGCGGCATGGGGCTGCCTGAGGAACCTTATGCCGTCATCGGCGGTGTCGCCTTTGGCCGCGATCAGGGCATCTACAAGCGCAGCAGCGGCAAGATGCGCAAATTCGAAGGGGTTTTGGGCTTCGGCGAACGCGCCACCATCGTGGTCCATGCGGATGCGCCGGACAGCACCATCAGGGAGGTTCTGGCGGCCATTGACTATGACGGGCTGAACGGCCTGCTGGAACAGCCGGTTCCCACGGTCGGCAATGACGTGACCGTGCCCGCCGCCGCTGAGCAGGAGCTGGCAACGGATATCACCCGGCTGCGCAGTGAGTTGCAGAGCATCGAAGCCAAGGCCGCGCAGCTGAAGATCGAAAACATTGATCCCGGCAAGCTGCTGGCCGGCGCGGTGACCGGCACCACAGCCTTTATTGATGTGACCAGCGGCGATGTGCCGGACCCCGGTGCGGTGCTGGAAACGGCCTACCGCGAACGGCTGACCCGGCTGATGGCAGAGGCCGGTGCGGTGCGGGACGGCGTAGCAATCGAAGCGGAAGACCCCGCCGCGATGGAGGCTGGCGGGAACAGCAGCGGCGCCACCTCCGGCAAGCTGGCAGGGCTGGCGGGTTCGCTGCTTGGTGTCTTCACGGGCGGCTCCAGTCAGGAAGGCAGCCCGGCACCGCAGGACAGCAGCGGCGTGTCGCCGGTCAAGGTCAGCAAGGGGCTGGCGGGTGACGGCGGCGAAGGCAGCGGCTGCATCCGGCGCGGCACCACGCGGACCTGCGACTGATCCCAGCGGGGCAAGCGGCACGGCAAGGTCCGCGCAATTGCATGGGCTTTTCCCCGAATTGCCGGAATGCTGCCGCAATTCTGCGCCAGGTTTGAATCTGAGGTAAACAGCACGGCACATGCGGACCCGGAGGACGGAAATGGGACTGAAGAAAGCAATGGGCATCCTGGTGTTCAGCACCCAGGCGGTGATTGGTGCCGACTATTACTTCCAGACCCGTGACGCAGGCCTTGGCTGGGGCGATCTGAGCGCCACCGACTACGGCACCATCGTGCAGGAGCGCTTTGCCCGCGCCCGCACCGCCAAGGAGCACGCCGCCCGCAGCGGGGGAGATGCCGGCAGCTGGGACAGGCTGGCCGCACTGGGCAGCAGCACGTCAGGCGACCAGCCGGTCTGCATCCGCCGCAGCAATGAGGCCGAATGCTGACGCCCGGCAGAACAGCGTAAGACACAGACTTCAGGGGGCCGCGGCCCCCTTTTGCTTGCGCAGAAAAACGCCATTTCCGGCACTGCCGCCCGCAGAATCCGGTATGCTGTGGCGCGCAAGGTCGGTTTTGAGTGTTTTTGCGTCGGCCTGATTTTGCGCGGATTTCAATGCGCGGGCATAACCGTCGCCAAGAATCTCATTAAGCTGGAGAGCGGGAGAATGAAAACCCAAGTCAAAGCACTTGTTGTTGGCGGCGGCGCCGTCGGCACCTCGATTGCCTATCACCTGGCCAAAGCCGGCTGGGAAGACGTCATGCTGATCGAGCGTGACGAGCTGACCTCCGGCTCGACCTGGCACGCGGCGGGCCTGCTGCCGCTGTTCAACATGTCCTATGCGACCACCCACATCCACAAGTACTCGGTCGATTTCTACAAGACCCTGGAAGAGGAAACCGGCCTGAACGCCGGCTTTGCCGTGGTGGGCAACCTGCGTATGGCGCAGACCCAGGAGCGCATGGACGAGTACATGCTCTATGCCTCCACCGCGGAAACCTGCGATGTGGACTATGAATGGCTGACCCCGGATCAGATCAAGGAACGCTGGCCGCTGATCGAGACCGGCGACCTGAAGGGCGCGATCTACCACACCGAGGACGGCTACATTAACCCGGCAGACGTGACCCAGGCGATGGCCAAGGGTGCCCGTCAGCGCGGCGTCGATATCGTTCGCAAAATGCAGGCCGACGCGTTCCACTGGACCGGCACCCACTGGGAAGTCACCTGCACCAAGATGGTCGAAAAAGGCGGCAACCTGGTTCCTTCCGACGAGCAGGTGGTAATCACCGCCGAGCACGTCGTGACCGCATCCGGCAACCACGCGCAGCGCACCGCTAAAATGCTGGGCATCAAGATGCCGGCCATCCCGGTCGAGCACACCTTCATCGTCATGGACAAGGACCCCGAGCTGGTCAAATGGCGTGAAGCCGGCAACCCCGAGCACCCCGTTGTGCGCGACGCCGACAATGAATCCTATGCCCGCGAAGAGCGCGGCGGCTGGATCCTGGGCATCTACGAGCGCGGCGCGCCCGCCCAGTTCGAGCACGGCGTGCCGGACAGCTTCCGCGCTGACCTGTTCCCGCTGGATCTGGACCGGATCGCCGAACAGTACATGGCGATGGCAGAGCGCGTTCCCTCCTGTGCCGAGAGCGGTCTGAAAGACGACTTCAACGGCCCGATCTGCTACACCCCCGACGGCAACCCGCTGGTCGGCCCGGCCCCGGGCCTGCGCAACATGTGGCTGGCAGAAGGCTTCTCCTTCGGCATCACCGCCGCGGGCGGCACCGGCTACTACCTGGCCCAGATGATGGTGGACGGCGAGGCCGAGATCGACATGGCGTCGCTCGACCCGAAACGCTACTCCTCCAACTGGATGACCACCGAGTTCGCGGCCCGCAAGAACGAAGAGTGCTATGAGCACGTCTACATCCTGCACCACCCGGATGAAGAGCGCCAAGCCTGCCGTCCGCTGCGCACCGCACCGGCATACGACCGCCAGAAGGCCCGCGGCGCACAGTTCGGCTGGGTCAACGGCTGGGAACGCCCGAACTACTTCGGCCCCGTCGATGCACCGCAGAACTACGACCACGACGCCCGCTCCTTCCGCCGCGGCGGCTGGTGGCAGCATGCCGTGGACGAGGCGAAAGCCGTGCGTGAAGGCGTTGGCCTCATTGACGCAACCGCCTTCACCAAGCACGTCGTCAAAGGCCCCGGTGCCACCCAGTTCCTGGATTGGTTCACCTGCAACAAGCTGCCGAAGGTCGGCCGCATCAACCTGACCTACGCGCTGACCGCATTCGGCACCACCCGGACCGAATACACCATCGTCCGCAACGGCGAGAACAACTACTACCTGGTCTCCGCCGGTGCCTGGTCCGAGTATGACGCCGACTTCCTGCGCAAGGCGGCTGAGGACAAGATGGAGGAATTCGGCTACATCGAGATCCAGGACGTGACCACCCAGTGGGGCGTCTTCGCCATCGCAGGCCCCAAGTCCCGCGATGTGCTGAAAGAGGTGATCGTCGACGCCGATCCGGAAACCGCACTCAGCAACAAGCGCTTCCCCTGGCTGTCGGCCAAGCAGATCGAACTGGGCATGTGCCCGGTCAATGCGATCCGCGTGGCCTACACCGGTGAACTGGGCTGGGAACTGCATCACCCGATCGAGATGCAGAACTACCTGTTCGACCTGCTGGAGAAGGCCGGCGAGAAGCACGGCATGAAGCTGGTCGGCGCCCGCGCCCAGAACTGGCTGCGCCAGGAGAAATCCTACCGCGCCTTCGGCAACGAGCTGGGCCGCGACGCGACCCCGCTGGAAGCCGACCTGCCGCGCTTTGTTGACCTGGAGAAGGACTTCCACGGCAAGGACAAGCTGGTCGAGACCGGCGTCCGCGTGAAGTGCTGCACCCTGCTGATCGACGGCCCCGCCGATGCCGATCCCTGGGGCCGCGAGGCGCTCTATGCCGAAGACGGCACCCGCGTTGGCCGCCTGACCTCCGGCGGCTACTCGGTGGCCTTCGAGAAATCCATCGGCATGGGCTATGTGAAGCCGGAGCACGCGGTGGAAGGCACCAAGCTGCAGGTCAAGATCCAGGACAAGCTGTGGGATGCAGTCGTCACCTGCGACAGCCCCTACGATCCGAAGAACGAGACCATCCGTCAGAACGGGTGATTACCGGTCCGGACCCTTCAGGGTCCGGCAATCCGTCCGGGGGACGGATTGAGGACATCACGGGCGGAGCCTCGGCTGAGACGAAAGAATTGAAGAAGCCCCGGTCATTGGCCGGGGCTTTTTTGTTGGGGGAAAGCGTGCCGGTTACATGTCCAGGCCATTCTCCCGGCCGAAATCCGTATAGCTGGTGTCGCTGCGGCATTCGTCCAGCATCGCTTCATCTACGGCCTTGGGGTCCATGTGGTACTCATTGATGCCGGTTCCCTCCACAAAGCGGTTTGCCAGGCTGAAGACCCCGCAGACCTGAATAGCGTCAAACAGCGCGCTTTCGCTCCAGCCCGCTGCGTAAACCGCATTGGCATCCTCTTCGGTCATGCGGGACGGCGTCAGGGTGAGCTTGCGGACATAGGCAAGCACGGGCTTCAGCTTCGCTATAACCGGTGCCGTCTCCAGATCCTGCATCAGGGCGTCAATGGTTTCAGGTGCCACCCCATAGGCCCTGGCAAAGATCGTATGCGCACCATGGCAGAACGCACAGGCGTTGAGACCGGAGATAAATGCCCCGATCAGTTCCCGCTCCGCAACGGAGAGATCGCTTTGCCCCCGCATCACCCGGTTTGTGTATTCCGCCAGCGGTGCAAGCTTCTCCGGGAAGGCGCGGTAGACGCTGCCAAGTGTGGCGTCTTCGGGCAGGGACGGGAACAAGCGCTTCATTATCATACCTCCGTTGGGGCTTGGCAGGATCCGCCTGCGGGGCGGGCTGTGCAGCTTATCAATCTTTGGTTTCTTCGCCGCTTTCCTTGTAAATCGCCGCATAGCGGGGGGCGAAGTATTTGACGAAAGCGCGAACCTCAGACCGCCTGTAGGCGTCCGGTGAGATGAGCATCAGATGCGGAACGGAAAGTTCCTTGATCTCGTCGAAACACCGGATCAGGGAGGTGTCCGGCTCAACCAGTTTGACATTGGTAATACCCAGCCCTTGACCAGACCGGATGGCCGCATGCATCAGGTCCAACTCGCTGTAGCTGGCCACGATCTGGTCAGGAGCGACCCGTTCCATCAGCCATTCGTGAAACACGTTTGGAACATCGCCGCGCTGGAAAGTGACAAACCTGTGGCCTTTCAGATCGCCGGGAGTGCCGGGCAGCCCGAACCGAGCCGCATAGTCCGTTCCGCCGAACAGAGACCATTTGGCGTCGCTGATCTTCCGCGCGATCAGGCTGGGGGAGGGTTCGGTGCGGGCCAGCCGCAGCGCAATGTCCGCCTCGCCCGCCATCAGGTCCAGGGTTTTGACGGAGGGCAGAAACTCAAAGGCCACACCCGGGTTTTCGGCGGAGAACCCGTTCACGATATCAATCATCCGCGGGGAAAAGTTCGCCGAATAGGCGGTGATGCGGATCGGTTTTGCCTCCGCCAGCTCTGCCGCCTGGCTGGCAAAGGCCCGGGCCGCGGTTTCAACCGCCTCAGCGCATGTCACCAGGTCCCGCCCGTTCCCGGTAAGCTGGAAGCCGCGGGTGTCCCGCTCAAACAGCACCAGGCCGGTGGCATGTTCCAGCGCATCGATCCGCCGCGCCACAGTGGGCTGCGCCATTCCGAGCTTGCGGGAGGCTGCCAGGGTCGACCCTTCCCTGGCAACCGCCAGAAAGACACGGAGGTCCGACCAGTTCCAGTTTTGGCTCTGCATTTTTGAAGAACAGCACAATTTCACGGCTGATACCAGACACCCCGGCAGGCGGGTAACCTGTTGTCAGAACCCGTTGAATGGAGGACTGACCATGTTTTCGCCCGGCATCCCGCAGATTGGAAACTGGAGTTTTCTGCAGTTTCTGTTCAAGCCATCCGCCCTTGCAGACAGGCCTGCGCAGCAAGCAGCCCCCGCAGAAGATGCCTTGAATGAACGGGAATTCATCCTTGAAATGATGCAAAGCCACCCGGAGGCCTTTCACAGCGATTTGGACGTTCAATACGTCATGCAACACTATCCGTCCCGATTCTGAACGCAGCCGCCAGGACCGGCGATTTTCTTCCTGTTCCAGGTGCCCTGTCTGTTGACGCTGCCCGCCCGCCGGGTCACGGTCCCGGATCTGAACAACCAAGGCGGAGTACGCAGGCAAATGAGCGACGACTGGAATGACTACGCCGACGGCTGGGACGGCAACAGCGATGTCCGGCTTTATGCGGACCGGGCCTTTGCCGCGCTGGATGGTTCGGCCGGCATCACCGGCGGCGGCTGGCAGGACAAGCGGGTGCTGGACTTCGGCTGCGGCACCGGGCTTCTCAGTGAAAAGCTGGCGCCGCATGTGCGGGAAGTGGTGGCTGCTGACACTTCGGAGCGGATGATTGCGGTGCTGCAGGAGAAGGCGCTGCCCAAGGTCAGGGCGCTGTGCACGGATATTCTGGACGGCGGCGCACGGGAAGCAGCGGGCATGCTTGGCGGATTCGACATGATCTGCGCGTCCTCCGTCTGCAGCTTCCTGCCGGACTACCGCGGCGCCGCGGAGGTGCTGGCTGGGCTTCTGAATAACGGCGGCGTCTTTGTGCAGTGGGACTGGCTGGCCGCGGACGCGGGCGGCTCCGGGCTGACGGAACCGCAGGTGCGGGAGGCGCTGCGCGCCGCGGGTCTTGAGGCTGTGCGTGTTGAACGGGTGTTTGAGATGGAGAGCGGCGGTCAGGCGATGCCGGTGCTGATGGGTTCAGGCACCCGCGCCGCGGAGTAAGCCGCACCCCGCGGTAGCGGGGCAAAGCGGCGCGGAGCACTCCCGCCCGTCCCGCTTCGGATCTGAAATCCGAAGGGTCCGGTTGGGCCAGGCAGGCCGCGCCGCAGGCGCGGCCTGCCTGGCCCCCGTGGCGGTGCGCAATGCGCGGCGCACCCCTCAGGAGGCCAGCTTCTCTGCCTCTGCAATGGCGGCCTGGAAACCGGCCTCCGGGTCGGCCGTCAGGAGCGTTGGCTGGAAGCGGAGTTCCGCGATGTCCTCCACTCCGGCCTGGTTCAGCCAGAACTTCAGATAGGCGGACTGGTGATCCACCCCAAAGGCTGGCGACGGCATGTCCGGCCCGTAGGCGCCGCTGGTCAGCGCCAGCACGGCCCTCTTGCCCTCCAGCAGGCCGAAGTATCCTGTTTCAGGATCAAGCCCCCACAGCAGGCCGGGCTGATGGATCAGGTCGATGTACTGCTTGAGCTTGTAGGGAATACTGCCGTTCCACATCGGCGCGGCGATCAGGTAGATGTCGGCGGCAGCGAACCGGCTGGCCATAGTGGTGATTTCGTCCCAGGCCGTCCGCTGGCTGCCATCGTGGTTCTGGCCGGTGATAACGTTCATCTTTGCGGCAACCTTGTCACCGTCAAAATCCGGCAGCGGCTCGCTGGACAAGTCCAGCACGTCAATTTCGATCCGGCTGTCCGTTTCCTGCAGTTTGGCAAGATAGGCGCTGGCGAGCGCGCTGGACTTCGACTGGCTGCCGCGGGGCGAAGCCTTGATAAACAGCAGTTTGGTCATATTCAGGGTCTCCTGTCTGAAATACTGCGGGGTTTCACAGGAGCAACATGAGGGCGCTTGACCTTGGCGAAAACAGTTTGAAATGCAAAGGATTTGTGCGCAGAGTGCAAAGATGATTCAGGGGGCAAGCGCCAGTCTGTTTGTTCAGGTGGTCGAGGAGGGCAGCTTCTCGGCAGCGGCCCGGGTGCTGGGCGTGGCGCCGTCATCGGTGGCGCGCCAGATCAAGCAGCTGGAGGACGGGCTCGGCACCCGGCTGTTTCAGCGCACCACCCGCAAACAGAGCCTGTCTGAGGCTGGCGAGCTTTATTACCGGCACGCAAAACGCGCGGTGGAAGAGCTGGAGACCGCCCGGGCTGCCATATCCCGGCTCTCCGGCGCGCCTTCCGGTGTCCTGACGGTCACGGCAGAGCCTGATCTGGCCACAGCCCTGATCGCGCCGCTGATGCCCGGCTTTCTGGCCGCCCATCCGGACATCCAGGTGAAGCTGCAGTTTTCCTCGGCGCTTGAGGACCTGGTGGAAGGCCGGATCGACGTGGCCATCCGCATGGGGCAGCTGAAGGATTCCAGCCTGATTGCCCGCAAGATCTTCGACAGTCGCTCTCAGCTTTATGCCAGCCCCGGGTATCTGGAGGCCTTCGGCACTCCGGACCATCCGGAGGAACTCGCCGGCCACCAATGCCTCTCCTTCCGCTCTGAGGCGCAGAAGGTGGTGTGGCGGTTCCAGACGCTGCAAGGCGAATGCGCCGTACCGGTTGCCGGGAGGGTTCAGGCGAACGGGCTGGCGTTTCTGAAAAGCCTGGCCGTTTCCGGCTGCGGCATTGTGATGATCCCGGAATGGGCGGCTGCCCGGGACCTGGAGAGCGGCACGCTGGTTCCGGTGCTGGCTGGTTTCGGCGCCATTCCGGCATCGACACCGGTTTATGCGGTCTATTCGTCGCGGCGCCATCTTGAGCCCAAGACGCGGGCGTTTGCGGACCACCTGGCCAGTGCGTTGCCAGGCGGGCGGGCCGGGCAGCGCCGCGGCAGGCGCTAAGCAAAGTTTGGCGCTGTAAGGCTGGCGCGTTTACCTGTCCGCTGCGTGCGCAAGGGGGTGGCAGTGGCCCGCCTGCGGATCGCAGATGGCGACAATAAATCAGAGCCCGGGTGGATTGGGGCGAATTTTACCACAATCAAAAGAATCCGCCAGAGGGAAAAATCCGCCAGTTTCCCTGCGAAAACATGCATTTACCCATTCACAATCCGGAATGCCTCTGGCTAAGCTTGGAGCATGGAAACCGGAGGTATCAGACAGCCGCAATGCCGGGCTTCTGCGGGGCCGATGCCCGGACGGAGGTTTTACGGACTGCACATAGCGCGGGTGCGGGCGCAGGGCCTAGTCCCGGCGGGTACCCTGCAGCGGATAGCTGTCCAGGGCCACGCCAATCCACCGCATCGCCGCAGCGAGGGCCGCTTCGGCAGTATCGCGCGCGGCCGGGTCTGCGCCGGCGGCGAAATAGATATCTTTGAGACGGTCGAGGTCGCTGGCGGCCTTGTCGAAATCTGCGGGAACAAACTGGCGCATTCTGGATCTGCCATGGATGGGGAAAGGAATTGACGAAAGCAAACGGGTGAGCGCGGAGACAGCTTCCTTTGTGCGGCAATACAAGGAAGAAAGCCATCTCCGGCCACTCATCAACAGAAAACCTGATAACGGGGGGCTGATAGGTTTGGGGACGATCAAGGACAATCTCCAAAGCCGCGAAATGCAGCTTTTTGACATGTTCGGTGAACCGCCGCAGTTCACGGTGCATGAAATGACGCTGGTTTTGCGCAGCGGAGTGTTTCTGAAATACGCCGCGGCAATAGTGGTGCTGCTGGCGGCGTTTGACACAGACGGATACCGGGAGGCCGGCATGCCGCTGCACGTGAACCTGCTTTTGTGGGTGATCTGCGTTGCAGGGTTTGTAAGTGCTTATGCAGGGATCCTGATAGCCTGGATCGCACTGGCACCGGGAGGGCGGGTTGTGCGGATGCTGCGTGCGGTGCCGAATATTGTGTCCATGGCACTGGTCACGGTGATGGTGGTGGCGCTGGCCGCGCCCTATACTGGAACGGGTGTCAGCTGGCGGGTGGTTCTGCAGCTCTTTCCCTACAATGTTGTGCTCAGCTATACGTTCGAGACGCTTTTGTTCCTGTTCATCCTGCCGCAGGCCAATACGGCGCTGGACCTGGACCTGTACGGGCGCAAGCCGCGGGGCATCGATAGACCTGCCGTGACAGCAATGCCTGAACCCGCCTCAACGCAGCCGGAGCCGGCCGCGCAAAACGCTGGCGATGCAACTGCCGGTCTGAACGGGACCGCAGTTGTCCTGGGCGGGCAGAAGTTCGCGCTGGAACAGCTGCGCTATGTGAAATCCGAGGAGCATTACCTGCGGATATCGGCAGGAGACAGCGAGCTGACTCTGCGCGGGCGGCTTGCCGACCTGCTGGCGCAGATGCCGCAGGATGCGGGCTTGCAGCCGCACCGGTCCTGGTGGGTGGCCCGCGATGCAGTTGCGGGGCTGAGGCGCGGCGGGCAGAGCGATGTGCTGCTGCTGGCGGATGGCGGCGAGGTGCCGGTGGCCCGCGGCCGGCGCGCCCATGTGCGGGAGATTTTGCAGGCCTGGCAGATCGGAACGGAATGACGGGCCGCTGACAGAAACACCCCGCCTGGACCTGGCCGGGCGGGGTGCTGTTCCTGATTGGCAAAGGGTCTAGCCCGCAGGCTGCTCCTCTGCTGTTTCGGCCAGCTCCATATGGCCCCAGCCGCGCGACAGAACCTTGCGCAGGATCGGCTCGAAAAACTCCAGCGGTTTGGTGGGATACTCCGGGTCAAAGGCGCATTGGTCGTATGTTTCGCAGAAGTACCGGCAGTCCTCCCAATAGGGGCTGTCGCGGTATTTGTCGCGGGCGTTGCGGTCGCCGCCGAAGTGGTGGTTGTAGTAGAAGCCCTGGAAAACGCAGTGATGCTTGAGGATCCAGTAGGTCTTTTCGCTGACATAGGGCTTCATCATCGCCGCCGACAGCTCACCGTGATTGTAGGGGGACAGGATGTCGCCGGTGTCATGCACCAGCGCGGCCACGATGATCTCGTCATCGGCGCCGTCTTCCCAGGCGCGGGTCGCGGCCTGCAGGCTGTGCTGGTAGCGGTTCACCGGGTAGGGGGTCCAGTCCTCGTCCAGCGAGCGGATCGCGTCGAGGATGCGGTCGGGCAGGGCGGCGTTATAGGCCTCCTCGTAGGCTTCAACGGCTTTCCAGTCCTCGGCGGTGGCTTCTGTGAAACTGGTCCAGGTTGGCTTGTGGCTTTTGTCCAGCATGGCGCGGGTCCTTTGATTGATCTGCGGACAAGCTAGCGAGTTTGGCCTGAGCAGGAAAACGAATTGATTTGCTCAAGACGAAAGGAAATAGTGATCAGTATGCAGATCAGCGCGTTCAAAACCTTTTTGGCGATCGAGGCCGCGGGCAGCTTTCACGGCGCGGCGCGGGCGCTGAATGTGACGCAAACTGCCGTCAGTGCCCGGATCAAGGCGCTGGAGGAAGCACTGGGCACGCCGCTGTTCGACCGCGGACCCGGCGGCACGCGGCTGAGCGCGGCGGGGCGGCAGTTTCTGCCCTATGCCGAGCAGATGATGCGGACGTGGGAGTTTGTCGCGGGTGATCTGAAGGCGAGCCTGGCGGGCCGGGTGCCGCTGCGGCTGGGGGCACAGCTGTCGGTCTGGGACCCGCTTCTGGTGGATGTGGCGGTGTGGCTGGAGGAGGTGCAGGGCACGGTGCCCTTCACGCTGAACTATGACCACGCGATGAACATGGGCGAGGCGGTGGCGCGCCGTCTGCTGGACGTGGCGATTGTGAACGAGGTGCCGGCGGGTGCGCGGCTATCGGTTGAGGAGCTGCCGCCCGAGCGGCTGGTGCTGGTGGCAGATCAGCCCCTGCGGCTGGGGCGGGATGCGCTGCCCCTGTTCATCAACCTGGAATTCGGCGCTGAGTACGATGCGCAATTGCATGATGTTCTGCCCGCCCGCAGCCGTCAGCACATCGTGCTGGGGAATGCGCTGATGGGGCTGCGCTATCTGCAAAAACGCGGCGGCATAGGATATTTCCCGGCCTATATGGCAGCAGAGGCGCTGGCGGCGGGTGCGCTGCATGCAGTCGAGGGGGCGCCGGAGATCAGCCTCGGCTGCCGCGCGCTGTACTTGCCCGACAACCCGGCGCTGGAGCATATCCGCCAGGTGGTCCGTGGGCTGCAGCAGGTGCGCGGCGGCTAGGAGAAAAGTTCCGGCACGGGCTTTTCCGAAACCAGCGCCAGGTTGTTGGCGGGCATGTCCACGGTTTGAACCAGTTCCAGTCCGGCGGCCTGCAGCCAGCGGATGACCTCAGCATCATCCTTGTAGCCGGTTTCCGGATCATGGGCGGTGATGGTGGCGTGGAAGGCGCGGTCGCCTTCGCTGATGAGGTTTCCGCCGCGCATGAAGGGGCCGTAGATCACAAACCGCCCGCCGGAGGCGAGGGCAGCAGCGGCCTCTTGGATCAGGGTGCGGGCCTCGCTTTCACTGATGAGATGCAAGAGGTTCACCAGCACGATCAGATCCTGGCCTGCCTGATCCGCGCACCAGCCGGGGGCGGTGGCGTCCAGGGCAATGGGCGCTGCGATATTGGGCAGGCCCGCCTCATCGGCATAGGCCTGGATGCTGGCGCGGCGGGTGGCGTCCACCTCGGTTGGCTGCCAGGTCAGGCCGGGCAGGCGGGCGGCGTATTCAATCACATGCTGGCCGGTGCCGCTGGCTATTTCCAGGGCGCGGCCCTGTGGCGGGGCCACTTGTGCAAGCAGATCGCAGATCGCGCCGGCATTGCGCGCGGCGGAGGGGGCAAACAGCTTGCCGCCCTGCGGTTCCGCGACAGACGCCGCACCGGGAACGGAGCGCACCGGCATCAGCGCAGCCGCGCGGGCGACAGCGCGGCGACGGTGGCGGCATCCAGCACCGGCGCGCGGCCTGCCACCAGATCGGCAATCAGCTGCGAGGCGGCGGGGGCAGTCATGATGCCGTAGCCGCCCTGACCGGCACACCAGATGAACTCCGGCTGATCCGGATCCGGCCCCAGCACCAGGGTGCCGTCAGCGACAAAGCTGCGCAGGCCGGCAAAATTGCTTTCGACCCGCGTCACCGGCTCAGTCACCATCTCCTCATAGCGGGCCAGCCCTTCGGCCAGCACCATGTCGTCGGCATAGGCGTCATGCGGCTCCACCGGATCGGCGTCGGCGGGGGAGACCAGCAGCTTGCCGGCATCAGGTTTGGCGTACCAGGTCTCACCTGCGCCCAGCAGCATCGGCCAGCCGCTGACATCATGGCCGCCGGGGGCGGGCAGCCGTGCCATCGAGCGGCGCTTGGGCTGCAGGCCGATGGCGGCGACCCCGGCAAGCGCGGCAACCTTATCGGCCCAGGCTCCCGCGGCGTTGACTAGGTTGCGCGCCTCATAAACGGTGCCGCCCGCGGTGACCTGCCAGCCGCCTGCAATGCGGGTGATGGCGGTGACGGGTGCCTTGGTCACAGTCTGCCCGCCCGCAGCGCGCAGGGTTTTGGCGAAGTCCTGCAGCATCCTGTCGGTGTCGATGTCCTCGGCGGCACCGCTGATGGCGGTGAAGCCTACGGTTTCCGGGTTCAGGATCGGCACCATGGCGCGGGCCTCGTCCAGCTCCAGCGTCGCCATGCCCAGTTCATCCACGTCGCGTGCAAAGAGATCGCCTTCGTCCTTGGCTCCGACCAGCATCAGCCCGCGTGGCGACAGGTAACCGTTCTCGCGCAGATGCGCGGCGCTGGCGCGGTTCAGGTCGATGGTGGGGCCGTGGCCGTAGTTTTCCTCAAACAGCGCAGCGGAGCGGCCGGAGGAATGGTAGCCAAGCGCGTCCTCCATTTCGAGCAGGGTGACGCTGCCGAGGCCGGCCAGCCGGGCGGCGGCGCTGGTGCCACCCATGCCGCCGCCGATGACGATGAAATCCTGCATGGGTCTAGTCCTTGTCGTTTTCTTGTTCTTCCAGCCGGTCGGTGGCGGGCGCGGGGCGCGGGCTGAGCGCCTCAATCGCGCGGTAGAGGTCTGCGTCCATCGCGTAGTCCAGCGCTGCCAGCGAGGGCTGAAGCTGTTCCGCGTTGCGGGCAGAGATGATCGGAACCGGCGCGGAAGGATGGGCCGCGGCCCAGGCCACGGCGAGGGTGGCGGGATGGGTGCCGCGCTGGGCTGCAAGCTCTGTCAGCGCGGTGGCCGTTTCGTGCATGGCGGCCGGGCTGTAGCGGATGCCATAACCCTTGTCCTCGGTGATGCGGCCGGTGCCGCCGCTGGCGTATTTGCCTGTCAGCAGACCGCCGCCGAGGGGCGAGTAGGGCACCGCGGTGATGCCCTGGTCGGCGCACATCGGCAGGATCTCCACCTCAGCCTGGCGTTTTACCAGCGAATACATTGGCTGCAGGAGGTCGACGGAAACGCCGGAGGCCAGCCCGGCCATCTGCGCCTTCATCACCTGCCAGGCGGCGAAGTTGGACAGAGCCGCATAGCGGATCACGCCCTCTGCCTTGAGCGCAGCGAAGCAGTCCATGGTTTCGCGCAGGTCGGTGTGCGGGTCGAAACGGTGCAGGTAGAAGACATCGACCATATCCAGGTCCAGCCGGCGGCGGCTTTCGTCCAGCTGGGCGCGCAGGTTGGCAGCGCCGGCGCCGCCCTCGTAACCGGCCTTGGTGGCAATCAAAAGCTGGTCCCGCTCCTGCTTGATGAGGCGGCCGAGGATCTGTTCCGAACTGCCACCGGTATAGACCCAGGCGGTGTCGAAATGGGTGATGCCGGCGGCGCGGCAGGCAGCGTACATTTCAGCCGACTGGGCCTCAGTGGCGCGGCCGCCGAACTGCATGCAGCCAAAGGCAAAGCGGCTGGCGGGGGTGCCGTCGGGGCTGGTGAGGGGCGTGCGGGGGCTCTGTGTCATGGCGGGAGAGTGGCACGCAAGGAAGGGCAGGCAAAGGGCAATTCCGGCGCCGGCCAGACAAAATGCTTGGTCAAAGGGCCGGGCAGTGCAACTATCAGATGCAGTTCAAGAAAATAAATTGAAACGGGGGACGGACGATGACGACGCCCAATGCACATCCGATGGCTGCGGGGCATATTCCTTCTTATGTCACTGCGGCGGACGGAAGCGATTTCCTTTTTACCTTCATGGCGGTGTTCACCATCACCCTGATCCTGTTGATCGGGGTTGCCTATTTCACCCTGCACGCGCTGCCGGAGAAAATGGCGCACAAGAGCAATCACCCGCAGTTCCAGCTGGTCGGCATTCTGGCGCTGCTGGCGCTGTTCACCCACAACAATATCTTCTGGGTGGCCGCGATCCTGATGGCGGGGTTCCAGATCCCGGATCTGGCCGCGCCTCTACGGTCCATTGCCGATGCGGTCCGCGGTCTGGGGCGGGAGCCTGAGCCGCCTGCGGCGCAGGGCGGTGGCGATCCCGATCCGCAGCCGGAGAAACCGGACGCGCCTGTGCCGGTGCAAGGCGAACCCGTGGCAGAGGGGCACTGAACCATGATCGAGACACTTCTGTGCGCGCTGGTCACCATCCTGCCGGACTTCCTGTTCCGCCGCTTTGTGCAGGGCAAGCGGGTCGGCCAGGAGCTGACGCTGTTTTCTGTCTGGTACGAGTTGCGCTGGGGCCTGACGGCCTGCGTGATGCTGACCCTGACGGTGCTGACCACGCTGTTCTATTTCCATCCGGCGACCAATACGGTGGCCTCCTACTTCCGCACTGTCACCATCCTGCCGCAGGTCGGCGGGCGGGTGGCCGAGGTCTATGTCGTCAACAATCAGGAAGTGAAGGCCGGCGATCCGATCCTGCGGCTGGAGGGGCTGTCGCAAAAAGCTGCCCTTGAATCCGCCCATGCGGCGATTGCTCAGGTTGAGGCCTCGCGCAAGCTGGCTGATACCGATCTGGCCCAGGCGGATGCGGGCATAGCGCAGGCGCAGGCGGCGCTGACGCAGGCACGCGATGATCTGGAACGGAACCAGACGCTGCGGGACCAGGGCTCCAGCGCGGTGCGTCCGGCTGAGATCGAACGGCTGGAGAACCTTGTGGACCAGAGGGCGGCCTCGGTTGAGGCTGCGCGGGCGCAGAAGGCAGCAGTGGAGCAGCAGATCGAGGTGCTGATCCCGGCCCAGATGGCCAGCGCCGAGGCGCAGCTGCAGCTGGCGCAGGCGGAGCTGGACAAGACGCTGATCAGTGCCGGTGTCGATGGCCGGGTGGAGCAGTTCGCGCTGCAGGTCGGCGACTACGTCAGTCCGGTGCTGCGCCCGGCAGGCATTCTGGTGCCTTTGGCCTCTGGCAGGAACCGCTTCCAGGCGGGGTTCAACCAGATGTCGGCGCAGGTGATCAAGCCCGGCATGATCGGTGAGATCGGCTGCATGACCAAGCCCTTCACGGTGATCCCTATGGTGGTGGTCGAAGTGCAGGACGTGATCGCAACCGGCCAGCTGCGCCCGACGGATGAGTTGCGCGACTTGGGAAACATGCGCAAGCCCGGCACCATCACCGTCTTCATGGAGCCGCTTTACGAAGGCACTGCCGAGGCGCTGCCGCCGGGCAGCAATTGCCTGGCCAATGTCTATACCAGCAACCACGAGCGGCTGGAGCATGACGACAGCATCGGCACCGCTGAATGGGCCTTCCTGCATGTGGTGGACACCATCGGCGTGGTCCATGCGGCGGGCCTGCGGCTGCGGCTCTTGCTGATGCCGGTGCAGACGCTGGTGCTGTCCGGGCACTGAGGCGGGTCTTGCCGAAAGGACAGGAAAGGCGGGCCTGCGGGTCCGCCTTTTGCCATTGCGGCTTGCTCAGTCCGCAAAGCAAAGCTTATTCCCGTCCAGGTCCCGCACATAGGCCGAGAACCGCGGTCCGCGCTGCCCCGGCGCGCCTTCGCAGGTGCCGCCGAGTTCGAGCGCCTTTTTGTGCAGCCGGGCGGCTTCGTCTGCCGAGCCGAGGCTGAAGCCTGCCATAGTTCCATTGCCATTGGCGGCCGGTGCGCCGTCAAAGGGGAGGGCGGCGGCAAAGGCAAAATCGTCCTTCAGCCAATAGGTCATCCGTTCGCTGGGCCGGACCTGGGTGAACCCCTGGTTTTCAAAAAGCGCGTCATAGAATTTGACCGCGGCGTCCATGTTGTTGGTGCCGACAACGAAGTAATTCAGTTTCAAGAGTGTTCTCCAAAGTGCTTGAGCGCGCCGCGGGCAGGGTTCCGCGGGCATGTGGAGCGGGGAGTACATCAGGGCAGTGACAGGGTGTGTCAGCAGGCTTTGCTGAGATCAGACGTTTTGCGGCAACAAAAAGGCCCGCCAAGTGGCGGGCCTTTGTGTGTCTCAGAATGGTCCGTTTACTGCGGGATGTCGCCTTCGATGCCTTCGACATAGAAGTTCATGCCGGCCAGGGTGCCGTCATCGGCTGTTTCGCCCTCTGCCAGCCAGGCAGAGCCGTCCTGCTTGTTAATCGGGCCGGTGAAGGCGTGGTAGGTGCCGTTGGCCTGTGCGTCCTTGATTGCCAGTGCAGCGGCTTTGACGTCCGCAGGCACCACGTCCGAAATTTCGCCGATGCCAACCATGCCGGCGCCAATGCCGTCCCAGGTATCAACCGATTCCCAGGTGCCGTCGATTACGGCCTTGGTGCGGGCGATGTAGTAGGGCGCCCAGTCGTCGATGATGGAGGAGACGCGCGGTTTCGGCGCGTATTCCGACATGTCGGAGGCTTGGCCGAAGGTGATCACGTTGCCGGCGGCCTGTGCGGCGGCCTGCGGCGCGGTGGAGTCGGTGTGCTGCAGGATCACGTCGGCGCCCTGTTCGATCAGCACCTTGGCGGCATCAGCCTCTTTCGCCGGATCGAACCAGGTGAAGGCCCAGACGATCTTGAACTGGACGTCCGGGTTCACCTTCTTGGCGTGGAGATAGGCAGAGTTTATGCCGCGGATCACTTCCGGGATTGGGTAGGAGCCGATGTAGCCGATGATGTTGCTCTCGGTCATATGGCCCGCGATGGTGCCTTGCACCGCGCGGCCCTCATAGAAGCGGGCGGAGTAGGTCGAAACGTTGTCGGCGCGCTTGTAGCCGGTGGCGTGCTCGAATTTCACGTTCGGGAATTTCTTGGCGACGTTGATGGTCGGGTCCATGTAGCCAAAGGAGGTGGTGAAGATCAGGTCGGCGCCTTCCAGCGCCATCTGGGTCATCACGCGCTCGGCATCCGGGCCTTCGGCGACGTTTTCCACGTAGACGGTTTCGACCTGGTCGCCGAATTCGGCTTCAACCGCCTTGCGGCCCTGGTCGTGCTCATAGGTCCAGCCGCCGTCGCCGACGGGGCCGACGTAGACAAAGCCCACCTTGGTTTTGTCTTCGGCCCAGGCCGCGCCTGCGGCCAGGCCAAGCGCCACGGCGGCGCTGGTCAGAAGGTTGGTCAGTTTCATCAGGTTCTCCCCAGTTTACATCTATTGGCCCCGGCAGAGGGGGCAGTGAAAAGCCCCCCGTCTAGCGGGAGGCGTGGAAGTTGCGGCCAAGCGAGGCAGGTGCGCTGCTTTTGTCCGCCGAAAGGATAACAAGCACAATGATTGTAATCAGATAGGGCGACATTGCCAGATACTCGACCGGAATGGCAACGCCTGCCGCCTGCAGATTGAGTTGCACCACGGTGACGCCGCCAAAGAGATAGGCACCCAGCAGTGCGCGCCAGGGTTTCCAGCTGGCAAACACCACCAGCGCCAGCGCAATCCAGCCGATGCCGGCGGTCATGCCTTCGGTCCATTGCGGCACGCGGATGAGGCTGATGTAGGCGCCGCCAAGGCCTGCGCAGGCGCCGCCGAACATGATCGCCAGAAGGCGGATTTTCAGCACCTTGTATCCCAGCGCATGGGCGGCGTCGTGGTTTTCGCCCACTGCACGCAGCACCAGGCCAAGGCGGGAGTATTTCAGCCCCCACCAGACCGCGGCGGTCAGCGCGATACCGAAGTAGAGGATGATGTCATGGCCGAACAGGATCGGGCCCACGACGGGCAGGTCGCTGAGCACGGGAATGTGGATATCGCCCATCTGCGGCGGCTTGATGCCGACATAGGACTGCCCCATCAGCGCTGACAGGCCGAGGCCAAAGAGCGTCAGCGACAGGCCGGAGGCCACTTGGTTTGCCTGGGCAAACTGGGTGAGGATGGCAAACAGGATCGACAGCGCCGCGCCTGCGATGGCGGCGGCGATGAAGCCAAGGAAGGGCGAGCCGCTTTCTACCGCGGTGGCAAAGCCTGCGATGGCGCCGACGATCATCATCCCCTCGACCCCGAGGTTCAGCACGCCGGCCTTTTCGACCACGAGTTCACCGATGGCCGCCAGAAGCAGCGGGGTTGCCGCCACCATCAGCGAGGCGATGAGCAGGACCGGGTTGATTGCAGAAAGATCCATATCAGGAAGCCCCCATCAGTTTTACGCCGGCAAAGGAGCCTGCAATTGCGCCTGCCCAAACTCCTGCAAGCGAAGCTGTGTCGCGCAGGCGATCACCGGAGCGGCTGAGGATCAACAGCAGAAGAAACCCGCCAAATGGTGCCCCAAGGAACAGATAAACAAAGAATGCTTCATCCCACCCGGTTGTTGCGAAGGCCAGAAGGCGAGGGAAGAAAGACAGAGGCGTTAGTGCAAGACCTGCAAGAACCAGAAAGCTGAACACAGCTGTCTTCATAAAATTATGTGCAACCTGCTTCATCACGCCACCTCCGGCTTGCCGATTGCGATGCGGAAATTGGTCAGCAGGTCGAAGGCCAGCAGGAAGAACAGCAGCATCCCCTGGAAGACCTGAATGGCGGCCGCGGGCAGCTGCAGGTTCGACTGGGCGATGTCGCCGCCGATGTAGGTCAGCGCCATCAGCCCGCCTGCCAGCAGGATGCCGACGGGGTGCAGGCGGCCCAGGAAGGCGACGATGATCGCGGTGAAGCCATAGCCCACGTTGAAGTCGATGCTGATCTGGCCCGACGGCCCGGAGACCTCAAACAGGCCGGCAAGGCCTGCCAGCGCGCCGGAGGTGCCAAGGCAGAACAGCACCAGCCGGGTAGGGTTCACACCGGCGAATTTGGCGGCGCGGGGCGCCTCGCCGGTCAGGCGGATGTGGTAGCCGGTCATGTGGCGGTTCAGCAGCACATAGGCAAAGATCACCGCAATCAGCGCCGCCACCACGCCCCAATGCATGCCGGTGCCTGCAATCAGCTCGGCGTTATGGGCGGCGTCCCAGGACTGAAGGTTGCGGGAACCGGGGAAGCCGAAGCCCTCGGGGTTCTTCAACAGGCCCAGCGAGACCGAGGCCAGGAACTGTTCGGCCACATAGACCAGCATCAGTGACACCAGGATTTCGTTGGTGCCGAAGCGGGTTTTCAGCACCGCCGGGATCATTGCCCAGATCCAGCCGCCAAAGGCGCCTGCGAGGACCATGAACGGGAAGATCAGGAAGGACTCGGAAGGGTAGAAGGCAAGGCCCGCCCCGGCGCCAAAGATGGCGCCCATGATGTACTGGCCCTCGGCGCCGATGTTCCAGATGCCGGCGCGGAAGCCCAGCGACAGGCCGATGGCGATCAGCACCAGCGGCGCGCCTTTGACCAGGAGTTGCGGGCGGTAGTAGAAGGAAAACTCGCCAAACAGCGGTTCCCAGAAAATGGTGCGGATCGCCTCCACCGGCGGTTTGCCAAGCGCCGCGAACAGCAGCCCGCCAACGATCATGGTGGCAATCACCGCCACCAGCGGTGTCGCCATTGACCAGGCGCGCGACGGTTGCGGCCGTTTCTCAAGCCGGATCATGCAGCGGCTCCCTGTTTCTTCTTATGATTTCTGTTGCAGAGGTCAGACATGCGCCACCTCCATGCCATGGGCGCCGCCCATCATCAGGCCGATCTCGTCCACCGTCAGGCCTGCGGCTTCGCGCGGGGCGCTGAGGCGGCCTTCATTGAGGGCGGCAAAGCTGTCGGAGATTTCCATCAGCTCATCCAGATCCTGGCTGATGCAGATCACCGCGGCGCCTTTGGCGGCCAGATCGAGCAGCGACTGGCGGATGGCGGCGGCTGCGGCGGCATCGACGCCCCAGGTCGGCTGGTTCACCACCAGCACATCCGGGTCCTGCAGCACCTCGCGCCCGATCACGAATTTCTGCAGGTTGCCGCCGGACAGCGACCGCGCAGCATTGCCGGGACCCGGTGTGCGGACGTCAAACGCCTTGATGATGCGCTCGGCAAAATCCTTGGTGGCGCCCCAGTCGAGGAAGCCGTTTTTCTCCAGCCCCTCGCGCACCGAGCCGGTGAGCATGGCGTTCTCCGTGAGGCTCATGTCCGGGGCGGCGGCGTGGCCGAGGCGTTCCTCCGGCGCGGCCAGCACGCCGAGCTTGCGGCGGGCGGTGGGGCCAAGCTTGCCGATCGGCTCCCCGTGCAGTTTTACCGCATCCGCCTCGGTCAGGGTTTCGCCCGACAGCACGCCCAGCAGCTCGTCCTGGCCATTGCCGGCCACGCCGCCAATGCCGAGGATCTCGCCCTTGCGCACGGTCAGATGCACGTTCTTGAGCGCGGTGCCAAAGGCGGAAGGGGCCGGCACAGACAGGCCGGAGATGTCCATTGCCACAGCGCCGAACTCGCGGCTGCCGCGTTCGGGGGTCTGCAGGGTGCTGCCGACCATCATCTCGGCCATGTCGCGGGCGGAGGTCTCGGAGGGGATGCATTCGCCCACATTCTTGCCCAGCCGCAGGATGGTGGCGTGGTCGCAGAGGGTGCGGATTTCCTCCAGCTTGTGGGAGATATAGAGGATCGAGGTGCCTTCGGACTGCAGCTTTTGCAGGGTCTTGAACAGGATCTCCACCTCCTGCGGCGTCAGAACCGAGGTCGGTTCGTCCATGATCAGCAGTTTCGGGTCCTGCAGCAGGCAGCGGATGATCTCGACCCGCTGGCGCTCGCCTGCCGACAGGTCGCCGACGGTGCGGAACGGATCCAGCGGCAGGCCATAAGTTTCCGACACCTCGCGGATGCGCGCCGCAAGGTCGCGCATCTCCGGCGGGTTTTCCATGCCAAGCGCGATGTTCTCGGCCACATTGAGCGCGTCGAACAGCGAGAAATGCTGGAACACCATGGCGATGCCGTCAGCCCGCGCCTGGCGCGGCTCGGCGGGTTCAAAGGGCTGGCCGCGCAGCAGCATCTTGCCGTTGTCGGGCTTCACCAGCCCGTAAATCATCTTGACCAGCGTCGACTTGCCGGCGCCGTTTTCGCCCAGGAGGGCATGCACTTCGCCCTCGCCGATGTCAAAGGAGACGGTGTCATTTGCCACCACTCCGGGGTAGGCCTTGGTCAGGCCCTGCAGGCTCAACAGTGGTACAGTCACGCGCGTGCGCCCTCTCTCAGTTCATCTTTTGCACTGTGGCGCAGCAGCTGGGCCGCAACGCCGACCGCAATCATTTGCGGATGTTTTCCAAGCTCCGGATCGCCGATCGGGCAGGTGATCCGTGAAATCTGTTCCGGGCTGTGGCCCAGGGCCGCCAAGCGGGAGCGGAACCGCGCCCATTTGGTTCTGGAGCCGATCAGCCCGGCAAAAGCGAAGCCGTGGCCCAGCAAGGCGTGGCATAGCGCCAGATCCAGCGCGTGGGAATAGGTCAGCACCAAATGCGCAGCGTTTTCAGGTGCATGCGGCACAAGGAGCGCAACGTCAGCAGCCGGAACCGTGGTGACACCGGTTGGGACGTCAGCCGGGAACCGTTCTGGCGCCGTGTCGGCCCAGGTGATTGCCATGTCCGGCAGCGGCGCCAGCACTTTCACCAGCGCGCGGCCGACGTGGCCGGCGCCCCAGATCCAGACCGGGCGGCTGGGATGGTGAACCGGTTCGATCATCCAGCCATCGACCAGCTGCGGTTCGGGCGGGATGCCCTGGCTGCGGGCGGCGGCAAGGATGCGTTTCACCGCCATCGGCATCGGCGCGGGGGCGGCGGGGCGGGCAATGATTTCGCTGTCCAGGCTGTCCAGATCGGAAGCCTCGTAGACTTCACTCAGCAGGGTGACAGCGCCGCCGCAGCACTGGCCCAGGTCCGGACCCAGCGCGTGGGTGCTGAAACGTTTTGGGGAGATCTGATCCCGCGCGGCTTCGGCAGCCTCGAACTCCAAGGTGCCGCCGCCGATGGTGCCGCTCTGGCCTGATTCCCAGACCAGCATGGCGGTGCCTGGTTCGCGCGGGGAGGAGCCGCGGACGGCGGCGATCACCACCCGGGTCACGCGGCCGTGCGCGGCGACGGCCTCGCGCAATGCCTGAACGTCAAATCCCATCGCGCACCCTCCGGATTGCGCGCCAGACTTCCTCTGCCGTCGCGGGCGCGTTCAGCGCCGGGTAGGCCGGCCCGAAGGCCGCGACCGCATCGCTGAGCGCCAGCCAGGCGGAGATGCCCAGCATGAAGGGCGGCTCGCCCACCGCCTTGGAGCGGTAGATGGTGTCCTCGCGGTTCTGCCCGTCCCAGAGTTTCACGTTGAACACATCGGGCCGGTCTGAGCAGGCGGGGATTTTGTATGTGGAGGGCGCGTGGGTGCGCAGGCGGCCGGCGTCGTCCCAGACCAGCTCCTCGGTGGTCAGCCAGCCGGCGCCCTGGACATAGCCGCCCTCGATCTGGCCCACGTCCAGCGCCGGGTTCAGCGAGGCGCCGGCGTCATGCAGGATATCGCAGCGCAGGATGCGGTTCTCGCCGGTCAGGGCATCCACCGCCACCTCCGTCACCGCGGCGCCATAGGCGAAGTAGTAGAACGGGCGGCCCTGGCCCTTGATCCGGTCCCATTCGACCTTGGGTGTCTTGTAAAAACCGGTGGCCGACAGGCTGACGCGGCCCTGGTAGCAGGCCATGGCGGCCTGATCGAAGGTCATTATGTCCTGGCCGACCCGCACCTGGCCGTTTTTGAACACCACATCGCCGGGCCTCGCCTGATGCTGCAGCGCCAGGTGCTCGGCCATCCGGTCGCGGATGGTGTCGCAGGCGGCCTTCACCGCCATGCCGTTGAGGTCGGAGCCGGAAGAGGCGGCGGTGGCAGAGGTATTGGGCACCTTGCCGGTGTCGGTGGCGGTGATCTTGATCTTCTCCGGCGCGATGCCGAAGCGGCTGGCGGCGACCTGCGCCACCTTCTGGAACAGGCCCTGGCCCATCTCGGTGCCGCCGTGGTTCAGATGCACCGAGCCGTCCTGGTAGACATGCACCAAAGCGCCGGCCTGGTTGAGGTGGGTGAGGGTGAAGGAAATCCCGAATTTCACGGGGGAGAAGGCGATGCCGCGTTTCAGGTGGGGCTGGGTCTTGTTCCACTCGGCAATCGCCGCCTTGCGGGCAGCGTAGTCCGAGGAACGCAGCAGATCCGCCGTCATCCCGTGCAGCTCGAAATCCGTGACTTCCATGCCGTAGGGCGTGGTGTTGTCCGGCTTCGCCTCCGCCGGTGCCGTATAATAGTTCCGCTGCCGCAGCTCCGCCGGGTCGATCCCGAGGTCATGGGCAATGTGGTCCATCACCCGTTCGATCCCCACCATGCCCTGCGGGCCGCCGAAGCCGCGGTAAGCGGTGGCGCTTTGGCGGTTGGTGCGCAGGCGATGGCTTTCGATGTGGATGCTGGGGATCAGATAGGCGTTATCGGCGTGCAGCATCGCCCGGTCAGCGACCGGCAGCGACAGGTCCTGGGCCCAGCCGCAATCGGCCAGATGCAGGAACTCGATGCCCTGCAGCTGCCCATCGTCACCGAACCCGGCACGGTAGGAGATGCGGAAGGCGTGGCGCTTGCCGGTGATGACCATGTCGTCGTCGCGGTCATAGCGCATCTTGCAGGGCTTGCCGGTCAGCCGCGCCGCAACCGCACAGGCGACAGCCAGAGCGTTGCCCTGGCTTTCCTTGCCGCCAAAGCCGCCGCCCATGCGGCGGGTCTCGACGCGCACGGCGTGCATCGGCAGGCCGATAGCGTCGGCGACCTTGTGCTGGATCTCGGTCGGGTGCTGGGTGGAGGAGAAGACATGCATGCCGCCGTCCTCCTGCGGCCAGGCCATGGCCGCCTGGCCTTCGAGGTAGAAATGCTCCTGCCCGCCGAGTTCGAAGCTGCCTTCGACGATCCGCGGGGCCGCGTCGATTGCGGCAGCAGCGTCGCCTTTCTGATAGATGCGCGGGCCTTCCTCGAACCGGCTGTCGGCGGCCAGCGCCGCGTCGAGGGTCAGGAGCGCGGGTTCCTCACTGTAGTCCACCTTGCCCTTGCGGGCGGCGATGCGGGCATTGCGGTGGCTGTCGGCCACCACCAGGAACACCGGCTGGCCGACATAGTTGACGGTGCCGGCCGCCAGCAGCGGTTCGTCATGAATCGAAGGGGATACGTCATTGGAGAACGGCATCCCCTTGGCGGTCATCACCGCCGCCACGCCGGGGCTATGCTGCACATCGTGCAGGTGCATTCCGGTGATATGGCCGCGGGCGATGGGGGAAAGGCCAAAGGCCAGATGCAGGGTGCCTGCGGGCGTGGGGATGTCGTCGACATAGCGGGCGGCGCCGGTCACATGCAGGTCTGCGGCGTCATGGGGAAGGGGTTTGGAGACGCTCATGGCCGCACCTCCAGCACCGAAACCGCCTGGCCGTCCCTCTCGGCGAAGTAGCGGGTGAGCATGTTGCGCGCGGTTTCCAGCCGGTAGCCGGCGGAGGCGCGCATGTCGGTCATCGGGGTGAAGTCCTGATCAAGGCCCGCGGCGGCGGATTGGACCGTGGCCTGATCCCAGGGCTGGCCGGTCAGCGCGGCCTCCACATGGGCAGCGCGTTTCGGGATGCCCGCCATGCCGCCGAATGCAATGCGGGCGGCGGTGATCCGGCCGTTCTCCACGGTGATATTGAAAGCGCCGAGCACGGCGGAGATGTCCTGGTCGAAGCGTTTGGACAGCTTGTAGACCTTGAGGGTATCAGGCTGGCGGGGGAAGCTGACGGCCTCGACAAACTCTCCGGGCTGGCGGTCCTGCTTGCCATAGTCGAGGAAGAAATCCTCCAGCGGCAGGGTGCGGCGGCTGTTCCCTTTGCGCAGGTGCAGGGTGGCGCCAAGCGCGATCAGCGCGGGCGGGGTATCACCGATGGGGGAGCCGTTGGCGATATTGCCGCCGACGGTGGCCGCGGCGCGCACCTGCTGGGAGGCGAAGCGGCGCAGCATTTCAGCAAAGGAGGGATGCAGCGGTTCCATCGCGGCGCGCAGGGCGTTCATGTCGGCCATGGCACCGATGCGGACGGTGGTGCCCGTGACCTCGATGCCCTTCAGGTCCGCGCAGCCATCAAGGAAGATCATCTGCGGCAGGTGGCGCAGCTGCTTGGTGACCCAGAGGCCCACGTCAGTGGCGCCGGCGATCAGCGTTGCATCCGGGGTTTGTTCGCAGAGTTCCGCCAGTTCGTCTGCCGACTGCGGCATTAGCGGCTGCGGACCGGGGTCAACCGGGCGGTCGCGGGTGATCCAGTCCGGCACCGGGGCATCCTTGGCGGCCTCAGCCGCGCGAATGATCGGGGCGTAGCCGGTGCAGCGGCACAGGTTACCTGCCAGCTGGTCGTCGAAGTCCGTGGCGCCATTTGCGTGGGCGGTCACCATCGACATGATGAAGCCGGGGGTGCAGAAGCCGCATTGGCTGCCGTGATGGTCCACCATTGCCTGCTGCATTGGGTGCAGGCTGCCGTCCGGGCCTGCGGCACCCTCGACGGTTCGGACGGATTTACCGTTCAGCTGCGGCAGGAACAGGATGCAGGCGTTGAGAGCCTTGGAACCGCGCGCGTCGGTGACCATGACGGTGCAGGCGCCGCAATCGCCCTCGTTGCAGCCTTCTTTGGTGCCGGTAAGCCCCCTTTCGTCGCGCAGCCAGTCCAGCAAAGTTGCCGACGGATCTGCGTCCGGAATGCGGACCTCTTCACCATTCAGACGAAAGGTGAGTGCCATCTTCCCGATACCGCCGCTTTACCCTGTTGACCCTATGTGCCGCCCCCTCGATGCGGCGCAGAGGGGGAAGCGGGCTGTTTTATTGCTTGCTGACAACAGCCTAGGGAGCGGCCCGTTGCCAAAGCAAGGAAAACCGGTGCTGCGCTGCAGTATTTTGCGGAGCAAGAAAATTGCGGGCTATGCGGGTAGAGCATTCATATTTATGCGTTTTATCCGCATGTTTGCGGGGGCTTTACGCGCTGGATGCGAAAGAGTTTCAACAAAATGGATAAAATGCAGCGCCCACCACACCGGTTTTGGCGGGTGTTCAGTGCGCAGATCGCCCTTTCACCCCCGCGTGTCAATAAGATAGCGTGGCGGCATGACAAGCTCTCCCCGATTCATTCACCTGCGCACCCATACCGAATATTCGCTGCTGGAAGGCGCCGTGCGGCTGAAGAAGCTGCCGGACCTGTGCAAGAAGCATGAAATGCCCGCGATTGCGGTGACGGACACCAACAACCTGTTCTCGGCGCTGGAGTTTTCGGTGTCGGCCAGCGGCGCCGGGGTGCAGCCGATCATCGGCTGCCAGGTGGACCTGCGGTTCACCGAACCGGCGCCGGGCGAGCGGCCCAAGCCGCCCGCGCCGCTGGTGCTGCTGGCGCAGAGCGAGGCAGGCTACGAGCATCTGATGAAGCTGAACTCCTGCCTGTATCTGCGGCAGGGGGGAGAGCTGCCGCATGTGACGCTGGAGGAGCTTGAGGCGAATGCCGGTGATGTGATCTGCCTCAGCGGCGGGCCGGACGGGCCGGTGGGGCGGCTGCTGCAGATGGGGCAGCGGCCGGCAGCGGAAGCATTGATGCAGCGGCTGAAAGAAATCTTCCCGGACCGCCTGTATGTCGAGTTGCAGCGCCACCCGGGCGAGCACGGCCAGCCCGAGGCAGAGAAGCAGACAGAGCGCGGCCATGTGGAGATGGCCTATGCCATGGAGCTGCCGCTGGTCGCCACCAATGACGTCTATTTCCCCAGCACGGAGATGTTCGAGGCGCATGACGCGATGATCTGTATCGCCGAGGGCGCCTATGTCGATCAGGTGGAGCCGCGCCGGCGGCTGACCGCGCAGCATTACTTCAAGAGCCAGGAGGAGATGGTTGCGCTGTTTGCCGACCTGCCGGAGGCGATTGAAAACACGGTTGAAATCGCCAAGCGCTGCGCCTTCATGGCGTACCGGCGCGATCCGATCCTGCCGAAGTTCGCCGATGACGAGGTGGCGGAGCTGCGCCGCATCGCTAACGAAGGCCTGCAGCAGCGTCTTGCAGTGATCCCGCATGCTGTCAGCGTTGAGGAATACCAAGAACGGCTCGATTTCGAGCTGGGCATCATCGAGGGGATGGGCTTCCCCGGCTACTTCCTGATCGTTGCCGACTTTATCCAATGGGCCAAGGACCACGACATTCCGGTCGGGCCGGGGCGAGGCTCCGGTGCGGGCTCGCTGGTGGCTTATGCGCTGACCATTACCGACCTTGATCCGCTGCGCTACAGCCTGCTGTTCGAACGCTTCCTGAACCCGGAACGGGTGTCGATGCCTGACTTCGACATCGACTTCTGCATGGACCGCCGGGAAGAGGTGATCCGCTACGTGCAGGAGAAGTACGGGCGCGACAAGGTGGGGCAGATCATCACCTTTGGCGCGCTTTTGTCCAAGGCGGCGGTGCGCGACATGGGGCGGGTCTTGCAGATGCCCTACGGCCAGGTGGACCGGCTGTCCAAGCTGATCCCGGTCGAAGGCGTGAAGCCGATGTCGATCGCCGACGCGCTGAAGGAAGAGCCGCGCCTCAGCGAGGAGGCCCGCAACGAGCCGGTGGTGGACCGGCTCTTGACCTACGGCCAGCAGGTGGAAGGCCTGCTGCGCTCTGCCGGCACCCACGCGGCGGGTGTGGTGATCGGGGACCGGCCGCTGGATGCGCTGGTGCCGCTTTACCGCGATCCGCGTTCGGACATGCCGGCGACCCAGTTCAACATGAAATGGGTGGAACAGGCGGGCCTCGTGAAGTTCGACTTCCTGGGCCTGAAGACGCTGACCGTCATTCAAAACGCCATGGACCTGATTTTCCAGTCAGGGCGCGATCTGCATATCGCCGAGGACGGCACCCAGCTCTATGAGCCGCCGGAGGGGGCGGAGAACCAGATCAACGCCATTCCGCTGGACGACACGGTCACCTATGACCTCTACTCGCGCGCCAAGACGGTGGCGGTGTTCCAGGTGGAATCCACCGGCATGATGGATGCGCTGAAGCGCATGAAACCCACCTGTATCGAGGACATCGTGGCGCTGGTGGCGCTGTACCGTCCCGGCCCGATGGAGAACATCCCGGTTTATTGCGAGGTCAAGAACGGCCAGCGCGAGATCACTTCGGTGCACCCGCTGATCGACCACATCCTGGAGGAAACCCAGGGCATCATCGTCTATCAGGAACAGGTGATGCAGATCGCCCAGGTGATGGCGAACTATACCCTTGGCGGTGCGGACCTGCTGCGCCGGGCGATGGGTAAGAAGATCAAGGAGGCGATGGACGCCGAGCGCCCGAAATTCGAGAAGGGCGCGGCGGAAAACGGGGTCGACAAGAAAAAGGCCAGTGAGGTCTTCGACCTTCTGGAGAAATTCGCCAACTACGGCTTCAACAAATCGCACGCCGCGGCCTATGCGGTGGTGTCCTACCAGACCGGCTGGCTCAAGGCGAACCACCCGGTGGAGTTCATGGCCGGCGTCATGAACTGCGATATCCATCTGACGGATAAGCTGGCGATCTACTTCGAGGAAGTGAAGAAGGGGCTGGGGCTGAAATACGTGCCGCCCTGCATCAACCGCTCGCTGGCGACCTTCAACGTGGTCAACGGTGAGCTGGTCTATGCGCTGGGCGCGCTGAAGAACGTCGGCCTGGACGTGATGCGGCTGGTGGCTGAGGCGCGCAACGAGGACGGCCGCGAACGTCCCTTTGTCAATGTCTACGACTTTGCCCGCCGGGTGAACCTCAAGAAGGTCGGCAAGCGGCCGCTGGAGATGCTGGCGCGGGCGGGGGCCTTTGACCAGCTGGACAGCAACCGCCGCCGGGTGTTTGAGAGCCTGGGCGCACTGGTGGATTACTCCGCCGCGGTGCACGACCAGCGGAATTCCAGCCAGGTGTCGCTGTTTGGCGAGGCGGGGGAGGACCTGCCGGAGCCGCGGTTGCCCAATGTGCCGGACTGGCTGCCGGCCGAGCGCCTGTCTGAGGAATTCAAGGCGATTGGCTTTTACCTCTCGGGCCACCCTCTGGACGACTACATGCCTGCGCTGAAGCGCAAGAAGGTGATGACGCTGGACGAGGTGACGGCCAAGGCCGAACGCGGGCCGTTCATGGCCAAGATGGGCGGCGTCGTGGCCGGCCGGCAGGAGAGGAAGTCCGCCCGCGGCAACCGCTTTGCCTTTGCCCAGCTGTCTGACCCGTCAGGCGCCTATGAGGTGACGCTGTTCTCCGAGGTGCTGGAGAAGAGCCGCGAGTTCCTTGAGACCGGCGCCAAGGTGGTGATTACGGCTGAGGCGACGATGGAAAGCGACCAGCTGAAACTGCTGGTGCGGTCTGTTGGGCCAGTGGACAGTGCCATTGCCGATGCCGGGCGCAGTTCCCTGCGGGTCTACCTCAGTGATGCGGCGGCCGTCGGCACCGTGGCGCAGGTGCTGGAGGACGCCAAGGCGGCGGCCCGCAATGCGTCCCGTGGCGAGGTCTTTATGTACCTGCAAGACCCCGGCCTGCCCGGCGATGTGGAGATGGATCTGGGCCAGCCCTTCCCGATCAACCCGCAGATCAAGGGCGCGCTGAAGTCGCTCGATGGGGTGATGGATGTGGAGGAGATCTAGGATTCCCGCAAAGATTGACAGCAGGTTAGACAGCGGTTAGCGGTGGCAGCATGGAGCGGCTACTGCATAAACCTTGTTGTCACCACGTGCTTTTACGGGGCAGACACCATTGATGCCTCCGGCATGACTTGGACGACCTTTCGTACTGTCAAACCGGAGTAAAAACAGTGAACATTCCCGATGTATTGAATGGCCGTGTTTTCGAGGCGGCTGAATTTGTATCCTCAGATTTCTGCACACAGATGATCGCCAAGGCGTATGAACTTGGGTTCAAAAGGGCGACGATCAACACTGAATGCGGTGTCAAAGCGGTTCCGGATATCCGGAACAATGACCGGGTGATCTTTGATGACCCAGCGCTTGCAGCAGCTTTGTGGCAAAAAGTGAGCCCATTCTTCTCTGCTCCGTTCAAAGGCGCTGCGGTGGTTGGAGTGAATGAGCGGTTCCGATTGTACAGGTATCATCCCGGCCATTTCTTCGACTGGCATCAGGATGGGGAGTACCGCAGCGCACATGGCACCGTGAGCCGTTTTACAGTGATGCTTTATCTCAACGAAGGCTTTGAGGGTGGCGGAACCAGTTTCGCGGATGTGTTTTCGCCTTTCCGTTTTGCGGATTTCACCATTCAGCCTGCAACCGGCAAGGCTCTTTTCTTTCATCACCCTTTGTCGCACCGCGGGGACCCTGTGGTGTCTGGCGTGAAATACGCATTGCGCACAGATGTAATGTTTGAATCGGACGAATAAACCCAGGCCCGGAACAACGGCGCGGAGCGCTCCGGGCCTGCGGCAGACCGTTCGGGCGGGCTGGCGCACTGGTGAGGCAAAGTGCTCCGCCGGATAAGTTCTACGGACTTGGCCGGGATAAACTGCCAAACACAACCGCCGGGGCGCCATCCCACGGGCTGCCGCAGGCCCGTTTGAGGCAGGCGCGGGCTTAGGCCTCCTTCGGCACTGGCAGCTTGGCGGTGTCTTTCAGCAGGCGGATGGCATCCTTCATTTCCAGCCGCAGGGTTTTTACCACCTTTTTCAGCATCCCCTTCACCTTCTTCACGCCGCCCAGGATCGTGGTAAGCTCCTTGATCCAGCCAAAGACGATTTGCAGCACTGAGGCAAAGCGGTTCAGGATCGACAGCGCGGTGTCGAGCACGCCGATCTGCTCCCAGATCTCCTGCACCCAGCCCCAGACCTGGCGGAACATCTCGACGTATTTGCGGACCACGGTTTTCAGCACCCGGACCAGACGGGAACGGTCGGTGTTCTTGCGGATGGTATCAAGGATGCGCTGGCCCAGCTTGATCATGGTCTTCAGCATCTGCTCCACCCGGTCCAGCAGATTGAGCACCGTTTGCCCGGCAGAGGTGACCTGCGCGACTGCCTTCTTGCCGGCGGTCTTGGCGATGGACTTGGCCGCCGAGAGCATTTTCTTCATGAACTTGCGCAGGGGCATCAACAGCGAGCGGACGCGTTTCCAGACCTTCTTGAGGTAAAACAGCACGCGGGTGTGGAGCCTATCGATGCCTTTTTCGACGAATTCCACCGGGTCGTTGGATGGTGCCATGGCCGTGTCCCCCAATCACTTGTCACAGAATACACATGTGACAGCCTGCGCGGCGCGGGCGCTTGGATCAAGGGAAACCGTGGTTTTCGGGGCAGGCGTCAGTAATGCGGCGGGCGTTCGTCGGCGAAGACCACGCCACCGGTGCCTTCCTGCTCGCGGGTGGCTTCGCGCTGCATCAGCATGGCAACGCGGCGGGTCAGCACGTCGATCTCCTGCTGCTGGCGGGCGATCACGTCGCTCATTTCGTCCACGCTGCGGGTCAGATGGGCGATTTGCTCTTCCAGATGCTGCATGGGTCACACCTTTGATTGCGGATGCGCTTAGATAGGCGCTTTGGCGGGCTGCGTCCATCACCAAGCCGCGCGCATGTTCAAGATGAGAATTTCGGGTGAAAGGACGCAGGCGCAAGACCCTGCGCAGCCTTGCCGCGCGGGGCGGCATCCGTTAGACCGCCACGCGAGTGAAACCGCTACCCGTGAGGAGGCCAAACATGGCCAAAGTGAAGAAACAGCCCCGCCCCAAGGCGCAGACGCCAAAGGGGTTCCGTGACTATTTCGGTGCGGAGGTGACCCAGCGCAGCGAGATGCTGCGGGCCATCGCGGGTGTGTATCATCATTACGGGTTCGAGGCGCTGGAAAGTTCGGCGGTGGAAACCGTTGAGGCGCTGGGCAAATTCCTGCCCGACGTGGACCGCCCGAACGAGGGCGTGTTCGCCTGGCAGGAAACCGAAGAGGACGGCAACGGCGACTGGATGGCGCTGCGCTATGACCTGACGGCGCCGCTGGCGCGTGTCTATGCCCAGCACCGCAACGACCTACCGACACCTTACCGCCGCTATGCGATGGGGCCGGTCTGGCGCAACGAGAAGCCGGGGCCGGGCCGCTTCCGCCAGTTCTACCAGTGCGATGCGGATACTGTCGGCACGGCCTCGATGGCGGCGGATGCAGAGATTTGCGCGATGCTGTCCGATACTCTGGAGACCGTCGGCATTCCGCGCGGCGATTACCTGGTGCGGGTCAACAACCGCAAGGTTCTGAACGGCGTGCTGGAGGCGATGGGCCTGGGTGATGGCGATGCCAAGCGCGACGACGTGCTGCGCACCATCGACAAGTTCGACAAAGTGGGCGAGGCCGGCGTGCGCGAACTGCTGACTAAAGGCCGACTGGATGCTTCCGGCGCCTTCATCGACGGTGTTGGCCTGTCGGACGATCAGGCTGCGCCGGTGCTGGCGTTCCTGACATCCAAGGCGGCAGATGCGGCGGGCACCATCGCCAACTTGCGCGCTGCCGTGGGCGACAGCAAGGTCGGTCAGGACGGCATTGCCGAGCTCGAGCAGATCGGTGAGCTGCTGGCCGCGGGCGGCTACGGCAAGGACCGGATCGAGATTGACCCCTCGGTCGTGCGCGGGCTTGGCTATTACACCGGGCCGGTGTTCGAGGCGGAGCTGACCTTTGAGATCCTCGACGAGAAAGGCCGCAAGCGGCAGTTCGGCTCGGTCTCTGGTGGTGGCCGTTATGACGGGCTGGTCAAGCGCTTTACAGGGCAGGAAGTGCCTGCGGTGGGTGTCTCGGTCGGCGTTGACCGGCTGCTGGCGGCGCTGCATGCCAAGGGGCGTTTGAGCGCCGAGGCAACCGGCCCGGTTGTGGTCACAGTGATGGACCGCGACCGGATGGCGGATTATCAGGCGATGGTGGCAGAGCTGCGCAATGCGGGTATCCGGGCTGAGGTCTATCTGGGCAACCCCAAGAACTTCGGCAACCAGCTGAAGTACGCGGACAAGCGGAACTCTCCGGTCGCGGTGATTGAAGGCGGTGACGAGAAGGCCAATGGCGTGGTGCAGATCAAGGACCTGATCCTGGGCGCCAAGATCGCCGAAAGCGCGACGCTGGAAGAGTGGAAGGAACGCCCCAGCCAGTTCGAAGTGCCCCGCACCGAACTGGTCGCCAAGGTGCGCGAAATCCTGGACGGGCAGGGCTGATCATGACGCTTCGTTCTGACATACAGGCCCGCGCCGCCCAGCTGCGGGTCCGCTTTGAGGCCGCAGGGGCGCAGGTGGTGGACACACCGCTGCTGCAGCGGGCCGGCACGTTGCTGGATCTTTACGGTGAGGACATCCGGGCGCGTGCCTATGTGACCACTGACGCCTTGCGCGGCGAACAGATGCTGCGTCCCGACTTCACCGTGCCGGTGGTGGAGGCGCATATGCGCCATGGTGCCGAGCCTGCGCGCTATACCTATTCCGGCGAGGTGTTCCGGCGCCAGGAGATCGACCCGGACCGGCCCAACGAATACTTGCAGGTTGGCTATGAGGTGTTCGAGCGTGACGATGCCGCGGCGGCGGACGCGGAAGTATTTTCGCTGTTTGCGCTGCAGGTGCGCGGGCTGCCCTTGCGGGCGGCGACCGGTGACATCGGCATTCTGATGGCGGCGGTCGAGGGGCTGAACACCACGGACAAGCGCAAGGCGGCGCTGATGCGCCACATCTGGCGGCCGCGCCGCTTCCGCTCCTTGCTGGACCGTTTTGCAGGCCGCAGCCCGGTGCCGGAAAGCCGCAGGAAGCTGCTGGAAACCGAGGGCGACCTGACCGGCTCTGCCGTGGAGATCGGCAAGCGCCGCGCGGCAGAGGTGCAGGCGCGGGTTGAGGCGTTGCGCGAGGATGCCAAGCATCCGCCGATAGCCGAAAACGAATTGCTGGCGCTGGAAGCGCTGATGGCGGTGCGGGAAACTGTGCCCTTTGCCACTGAGCAGATGCGCGACATCGCGGTGGATCTGCCGCAGATCAACCCGGCGCTGGACCGGCTGGATGCGCGCACGGCAGCGATGAAGGCGCGCGGTGTCGATGTGGACAACCTCGATTTCGAAGCTTCCTACGGGCGCACCTCGATGGAGTATTACGACGGGTTTGTCTTTGGCTTTTATGCAGAAGCACGCCCCGATCTGCCGCCGGTTGCCAGCGGCGGGCGTTATGATGCGCTGACCCGTCAGCTGGGTGAGGGCGAGGAGATCCCCGCAGTGGGTGGTGTGCTGCGCCCGGACCTGATGCTGCAGCTTGAGGAGGCGCGCAAATGACCCTGAAGCTGGGAGTGCCGTCCAAGGGGCGGCTGATGGAAAAGACCTTTGACTGGTTTGCCAAACGCGGCGTGACGCTGTCTCGCACCGGGTCGGACCGCGAATACGCGGGCGCGGTTGAAGGTGTGTCGAATATGGAGCTGGTGCTGCTGTCGGCGGGAGAGGTCCCGCGCGAACTGGCTGCGGGGCGCATTCACCTGGGCGTGACCGGCACCGATCTGGTGCAGGAGAAGCTGCCGCGGTTCGAGCAGCAGGTGGAGGATCTGGCGGAAATGGGCTTCGGCCATGCCGATCTGATCCTGGCGGTGCCGCAGTTCTGGATCGACGTGGACACCCTGGATGATCTGGACGCTGCCGCATCGGCGTTCCGCGCGGCGCATGGCCACCGGCTGCGGATCGCCACCAAATACCACCGGCTGGTGCGGGAGTTCCTGACCGACGCCGGAGTGGCGGATTACCAGCTGGTCGACAGCCAGGGCGCGACCGAAGGCACGGTGAAGAACGAGACCGCCGAAATGGTGGCCGACATCACTTCCACAGGCGAGACGCTGCGGGCCAATCACCTGAAGCTCTTGAACGACGGTCTGGTGCTGAAGTCGCAGGCCACCCTGTGGCGCAGCCGGGTGGCGAAGTACGGCACCGATGAGAAGGCGGCGCTGAACACGCTGCTGGACCTGCTGGAACACCGCAAATAAGCGCTGCTGCCCGCGCGCCCGCGCGGGCTTGGCCCAACGCCTTCAAGGCATCTATGGATGCCTGAAAAGGGGGCGGGAGGGTTTCTACTTGGTTCTGGAAGCTCCCGCCCGTTGCTGGAAACTTCACAGATGTTTCCGCCTCGGTTGGGCCGTGCGCCGGGCTGACGCCCGGCGCTGGCGAGGCTGCCGCGGGGGGAGCGGATTGCCTCAGATAACCCCGATTTCCGCCAGTGCCTGGGAAAGTTCCAGCGGCAACGGCTCCTCCTGTTTTTTACCTGCGGGCAGGTCGGCAGGGGAGTCTTCAGCCTTCAGGTAGCGCCAGCCCTGGAACGGGCGTTTCGGCGCCGTGTGGGTGCGCTGCAGCTCCGGGTCCAGGATGATGGCGCAGCGGCGGATGCCGTCTTCGCCGATGACCTCATCCAGCCGCAGGATGCGCTGGCGGCACTGGATCAGCCCCTTGATCACCCAGTAGATCGAGCCGCCGTTCAGGATCTCTGCCTCGCGCTTGGGCCACATGCGGGTGACGTGCCGCGGCAGGCCCTCCGGCAGTTCCGCACGGCGCATTTCCTGCCAGGCCATCAGGCTGTCGACGCTTTCGGTGCCGACCGAAAGCTTCACAAGATTCACGCGCTTATCCACAGGTTCCCCACAGAGTCGTCCAGAGCTTTGACAGTATATAGTAGTTTACGGATCACCGACTTCAAGGTATTGTGTTTCTCCACGCTATTGCTGCAAGTAAGCCTTAACAAAAAATGGATTCGCCACGGTGCCCGGAAAGAGCTGCCGCAGCGGAGCCGTTTTCATGAAGCCCGAACGAGCCGAAGGACCGACACATGAGCCGCTTTGCCGCCCCCATCGCCGAGCAGATCTGGGATATGAAATACCGTTTCAAGCAGGCCGATGGCGCGCCGATCGACGTGACCGTTGAGGACACCTGGCGGCGCATCGCGCGTGACTTGGCGCGGGCGGAGAAGAAGCCGGACGTATGGGAAGAGAAGTTCTATGGCGCGCTGGAGGACTTCAAATACCTGCCCGCAGGCCGCATCACCGCGGGCGCCGGCACCGCGCGCCAGGTGACCCTGTTCAACTGCTTTGTGATGGGCACGGTGCCGGACAGCATGTCGGGCATCTTCGACATGCTGAAAGAGGCGGCGCTGACCATGCAGCAGGGTGGCGGCATCGGCTATGACTTCTCCACCATCCGGCCGCGCGGTGCCGATGTAAAAGGCGTAGCGGCGGATGCCTCCGGCCCGCTGTCGTTCATGGATGTGTGGGACGCGATGTGCCGCACCATCATGTCCGCAGGCTCCCGCCGGGGTGCGATGATGGCGACCATGCGCTGCGACCACCCGGATATCGAGGCCTTCATCACCGCCAAATCCGACTCGGCCCGCCTGCGCATGTTTAACATGTCGGTGCTGGTCACAGATGACTTCATGGATGCGGTGAAATCCGACGGCTCCTGGGAGCTGCAGTTCGACGGCAAGGTCTATCACACCGTCGAGGCGCGCGACCTGTGGAACAAGATCATGCAGGCGACCTATGACTATGCCGAACCGGGCGTGATCTTCATCGACCGCATCAACAAGGCCAACAACCTCAACTACATCGAGAATATCTGCGCCACCAACCCCTGCGGCGAGCAGCCGCTGCCGCCCTATGGCGCCTGCCTGCTGGGTTCGATCAACATGGCGCGGCTGGTGGCCAGCCCGTTTGAGAAAGACGCCCATCTGGACCAGGCCGCAATGCAGGAACTGGTCGCCACCGCAGTGCGGATGATGGACAACGTGGTCGACGTCTCCAAGTTTCCGCTGGAGGCGCAGGCGCAGGAAGCGAAGAACAAGCGCCGGATCGGCCTGGGCGTGACCGGCCTCGCCGATGCGCTGCTGATGCTTGGGCTGGAATACGGCTCCGACGAGGCGGCGCGCCAGACCGACGAATGGCTGCACGCGATCGCACGCGCCGCCTATCTGGCGTCGGTGGACCTTGCCAAGGAAAAAGGCGCCTTCCCGCTGTTCGACGCCGACAAGTACCTCAATTCCGGCAATATGCTGAACATGGATGAGGACGTGCGCGACGCCATCCGCGAACACGGCATCCGCAACGCGCTGCTGACTTCCATCGCGCCGACCGGGACCATTTCGCTTTATGCGGGCAACGTGTCCTCGGGCATTGAGCCGGTCTTCGCCTATGCCTATACCCGAAAGGTGCTGCAGAAGGACGGCAGCCGCACCGAGGAGGAAGTGGTCGACTACGCAGTGCAGATGTACCGTGAGAAGTTTGGCGCGGACGCCAAGCTGCCGGACTATTTCGTGAACGCCCAGACGTTGAGCCCGGCGGCCCATGTCAAGATGCAGGCGGCGGCGCAGAAGTGGATCGACTCGTCGATCTCCAAGACCATCAACTGTCCGGAAGACATCTCCTTTGACGACTTCAAGGACGTCTACATGCAGGCCTGGGATCAGGGCTGCAAAGGCTGCACCACCTACCGCCCGAACGACGTGACCGGCTCGGTCCTGTCGGTGAGCGAGAGCGCCGACACCGCTCCGGGCGAGACCGCGCAGGCGCCGCATGAAAGCGACAGCGCTGAGGTGGTCTATATGTCCGAGCCGCTGGACCGCCCGCAGTCGCTGGAAGGCCATACCTACAAGCTGAAGTGGCCGGACAGCGAGCATGCGATCTACCTCACCATCAACGACATCATCATCAACGGCCACCGCCGCCCGTTCGAAGTGTTCATCAACTCCAAGAACATGGAGCATTACGCCTGGACGCTGGCGCTGACCCGGATGATCTCAGCCGTGTTCCGCCGCGGCGGGGACGTGTCCTTTGTCGTCGAAGAGCTGAAGGCGGTGTTCGACCCGCGCGGCGGCGCCTGGGTGCAGGGCAAGTACATTCCCTCGATCCTGGCGGCGATCGGCGGTGTGATCGAGACCCATATGGTAAAAACCGGTTTCCTGGAAGGTGAGGGCATGGGCCTGAAGTCCGACCCGCAGGCGCAGGTGGTGAACCTGAACCAGCCCCGCGGCAAAGCCTGCCCGAGCTGCGGCCAGTTCGATATGCAGATGGTCGAAGGTTGCATGACCTGCCGCAGCTGCGGTCATTCGAAATGCGGGTGAGCGGGCTTTGTCCTGTTTTCGGACACACCGTGCCTTTTCCGGATTCCACAATTTCGGTTTTCCAGCCTGAAAAATGAACCATAAAAATGAGGGCGGAGCACAATGCTCCGCCCTCATTCGTTCTTACACTGGCCTTGTTGTTAGCTTTTGGTGCGCGCGGTATTCCCGCGGCTCTTCTTGATGGTGCCTTCGGATCTCGTCTGCAAAGCAAGTCGATGGCGCCGGGCAATACAAGGCTTTCTAACGTCTGGTTCTGTCGCTTGGCGAGTGCGGCGCCGCTTCAGACTCCGGCTTGGCTGAAGGGCGAAGCCACCGCCAGCCTAGCCGGATGGAGCTCCACGCCGCCTCGGAGCGTTTGCGTGGCGCGGGCGGGATCAGAACCGCAGCGACAGGCAGGACATGCCGCCGTCCAGCTTGGCGCAGTCGGTGTTGTCGATCTCGACGATCTCATATCCGGCCTTGTCCAGAACTTCTGCCGTGCGCGGGAAGCCTGCGGCCATCAGCACCAGGTTGTTGAAACGGATGGCGTTGGCGGCGGCTTCCTCACCTTCGGCCACATGCAGCACCCGGTAGCCTTCGAAACAGCCGGAGGCGTCGAGGCGCTTGGTCGACAGAATGGTCTCGGCGTCCATCAGCGAGCAATCGGTCTTGAAGTGCAGAACGCCTTCTGGAGTGAACACCTCGCGCAAGGCATGGCCCCATTCGGCGGTGATTTCAGCAAGCTCGGCAACGCCTTCCGCGTCGGTCCGGTCGGACCGGCCGACCAGGATCTCCTTGCCGGTCACCAGAATGTCGCCGCCTTCGATGTGGCCGGGTCCAGTGATTTTGCGGACATCATCGTAGCAAGCGCGCAGGGTGGGGGCCATTTCCGACACCTCACCCAGCCGCGACGGCGCGCCGGGACGCATCAGGATCGCGCCCTGCGGCAAGCAGAGGGCGGTGTCCTCGACAAACTGGGCGTCGGGGAAGGCCTCCAGCGGGTCCAGTTCGATCACCTCGGCGCCGGTGCTGCGCAGAGCGGTGACATAGGCAGTGTGGGCGGCCAGCATGCTGTCGAGGCTTGGATTGCCGGTATCTTCGGCACGCAGGCCTGCAGCGATGGTAGAGGCGGGGCGGCGGGTGATGGCGCGGGTGAACTCAAAGGTTGGGTTTCGCATGAGGTTACTCCTGTCCCGGAACGGGTCCGGGGATGTCGATTTCGAGGATGGAGGGGGTGCCGCGTGCGGCGCATTCCTGAAGAGCAACGGCAACGGTCTGCGGGGTCATGGGAACACGGCTGAACGGAATCCCGAAAGACTGCGCTGTGGCTGCGAAATCCGGCGGGGTGGGGTCGCAGCCGACAACCGCAACGTCCACGGCTTTCATTGAGGAGGCGATCTCTCCATAGCCGCGATTGTTCCAGATCACGAAGGTAATGGGCAGGCCTTCATCCACCGCGGCCATGATCTCAGGCAGAGAGAACTGGGCGCCGCCGTCGCCGGCGATGCAGATCACATGCGCAGATGGATCGGCAATCGAGGCGCCGATGGCGGCGGGAATGCCATAGCCAAGCGCGCCATAGCCGGTGGCAGCATTGAACCAGCCACCTGGGCGGTCGTGGTCGTAGCAGAGGTTGCCGGCATAGATCGGTTGGGTGGAATCGCCCACCATCAGGGCATTGGGCACCGTGTCACGCATGGCGTTCAGCACTTCCACTTGCCGGCGGTAGTCCGGGCCGATCTCTTCCTGCGCGGCGGCGCGTGTGTGTTCGGCACGGGCCGCGCCTTCGCTGTGCTTTGCTGTGCCGGGCAGCGCATCAAGCAGCGCGGCGATGGCCACATCAGCTTTGCTCTGGATGGCAAGTTCAGCCTCGTGACGGGCCAGTTGCGCGGCGCAGATATCGACCCGGATCAGCCCGTCCATGGCGGCCATGCTGCCGGTGGCATACATGTCATAGTCGGTCGGCCCCAGCTCGGTTCCCAGCGCCAGCACGCAATCGGCGTCTTCGATCAGCTCCCGGACCGCTTGCAGGCTGGGGCTGGCCGGGACGGTCAGCGGGTGGCCGTGCATCAGCCCGCGGGCGTTGACGGTTTGCACCACAGGCGCGTCGAGGCGTTCGGCCAGGGCCTGCAAGTGTTGGTCTGCGGTTTTGGCGCCGCCGCCGGTCAGGATCACAACTTTGCCTGCTGCGCTCAGCCGTTTCGCGGCATCGGCGATCTTGGCCGGATCCGGCGCCGTCTGCGCTTCGGCGAGCTTGGAAATGCCGTTTAGCGACGTGGCACCTGCCACGTCCAGCGGCACCTGGATGTGCGTGGGCCCGGGGCGGCCAATTGCAAAGGGTGCGAAGGCGCGATCCAGGGCGGGCTCCAGCTCTTCGGGCCGGGCGACATGTTCTGAGGTCAGCGCCACGGTCTTGGCCAGTGCGTGCTGGTCGGGCAATTCGTGCAGGTGGCCGAGCCCCTTGCCCAGGGTTGCGCTGTCGTTGACGCCGGACACCACCAGCATGGGGATTGAATCTGCGCGGGCCTGGGCCATCGGAGTCAGCGTGTTAGTGAGGCCAGGGCCGGTGATCACAAAGGCCACCCCCGGCTGTCCGGACACCCGGGCATAGCCATCGGCCATGAAGCCCGCGCCCTGTTCGTGGCGGGGGGTGATATGGCGGATGCCGGAGACGCCCAGGCCGCGGTACAGCTCCACCGTGTGGACGCCTGGGATGCCGAACACGCAATTCACGCCGCGTGCTTTCAGCCCGTCAACCAGGGCTTCACCAACTGTTTTCACGGTCATGCGGCACCTCTTGCAAAGCGGTTTGCGTGGGCGGTGATCCGGTCGAGCGCGGTGGCAAAGCTTTCGTCATCAATCGTCAGGGCAACGCGGACCCAATCACGCAAGCTCTCGCCAAAGGCGGAGCCAGGCATGACAGCGACGCCGCCATCCAGAAGGCTCCAGGCATAGGCGTCGCCGTCCATGCCGGTAGCGGAGACGTCGATCAGCGCGAACATGCCGGCCTCGGGGTGGTGGACGCGCAGCCGGGTTTCGGCGTGCAGGCGTTGTTCCAGCAGTGCGGCGCGGGCAGCGAATCGGGCGGTCATGCCTGCGGCGACAGAGGAGCCTTCGCGCACTGCCTTTTCTGTCATGTCGGCGATGAAGGGCTGGTTGCCGAACAGCATGGTTTCCGAAACCGGCAGCAGGGCGGAGCAGAAGGCCTCTGGCCCGGCGCACCAGCCGCTGCGGAAACCCGGTGCAGCGTGGGACTTAGAGATCGAGGAGACTGCAATCACCCGCTCCGCCAGTGCCGGGTCGGAGAGGGGTGAGGCAAATTCAGCACCCTCGAACACCAAGTGCTCATAAACCTCGTCGGAGATGATCCAGAGGTCGTGTTTCATTGCCAGCTCGCCGATTTCGCGCAGGTCCTGCGGTGTCAGAATGGCCCCGGTCGGGTTGTGCGGCGTCGTCAGCAGGATGGCGCGGCTGCGGGGAGTGATGCGGGCAGCGATGTCGCTGGCCTGCATCCGGAACCCGGCCTCGGGCCGCAGCGGCACCGGCACCATGTCCGCACCGGATGCGCGGATCACACCCTCATAGGTGGCATACATAGGGTCGCCCACCAGCACTTCGGTGCCGGTCTCGGCCACGCCTTGCAGCACGGCATAAAGCGCGGTTTGGGTGCCGGGGAAGCAGAGGATGTTTTCCGGCCCGAATTCCCGCCCGCGGCTGTCGGAATAAGCCTCGGCCAAGGTGGCGCGCAGATGCGCCTCGCCGCGGCCGTCGGAATAGCCGGTGCGGCCTGCGTGCATCGACTGCGCGGCGGCCTCAACCAGTTCGGGCGGGGTTGGCACGTCCGGTTCGCCGATGGTCATTTCCACCAGGTTGGCACCTGTTGCAGCCAATTGCCGTGCCCGTGCGTGCACTTCCCATTTGCCGCCGCCAAGCCCGGCCAGCCGTTCGGTGATTGCTGTCAGCCTCATCAGGTTTCAGCCTCCTGCTCCAAATCCAATCCAGTGATGGCGGCAACCGATTGCCGTCCTATTTCAACAAGTTCGCCTTGCGCAAAGGCATCCGGCAGGGCGCCGCCCTCCAGCCACAGGCCGTCGATCACCGCGTTGCAGGCAATCGCGAGCTGGCGCAGCCGGGCCGCCGGGGCGGGGCGGCCGGCCTCTTCCAGTGCGGCGGCGATCAGGACCTCGAGCCGGTCACGGAAATAGGCGTAGGTGCGCTCGTGGGTTTCCTTCATCTGCGGGTCGTTCTGCACCTTGTTCAGGAAGCTGGCCCACAACGCCAGCGCGCGCGGATCAACCACCGGCGGCGTCAGCGAGCCATCGACAAAAGCCCTGAGCCGCGCCCGGGCGCTGCCTGCCGCCGCACCGGGGGCGAAGGTCAGGTCCGTCATCTGGTTCATATGGTGTTCATAGGCCGAGATGATCAGCTCTTCCTTGGAGCTGAAGTAATGCCGGATCAGACCCTGGGTGACGTCGGCGCGCTGGGCGATGCCCCGCACCGTGGCGCCGCGCACACCGTTCTCCGCCACCAGCTCCAGCGTGGCGAGAATCAGCGCTTCCTTCCGGGCTTCGGCGGATTCGCGTTTGAATTTGCGGCGCTCGTCGGTCACCTCAGCTCCTGTTTTTGTGCTGGCGGAGAAATTATACACTTGCATAATTACGCGAGTCGCGGCTTACTGCAATCGGAAAATTCGGGAAGACGCAAAGATGGACACAGCCACAGCAGCCGCATCCTCACCGGAGACAGACACGCGCCGGGAGGCAATCCGGGTCGAGGACCTGCACAAGTCGTTCGGAAATCTGGAAGTGCTGAAGGGCGTTGATCTGACCGCGCAACAGGGCGATGTGGTGGCCATCATCGGCGGCTCCGGCTCCGGCAAATCCACCATGCTGCGCTGCATCAATTTCCTGGAGACGCCAAGCTCCGGCAAGATCGTGATCGGCGGCGAGGAAGTGGCGATGCGCGGCGACGGCAGCCCGGCCAATCAGAAACAGATTGAACGTATCCGGACCAAGCTGGCGATGGTGTTCCAGCAGTTCAACCTGTGGACCCATCGGACGCTGCTGGAAAACGTGATCGAGGTGCCGGTGCATGTGCTGAAGCTGCCCAAGGCCGAGGCTATCGCGCGGGCGCACGAGCTGCTGAACCGGGTGGGGCTGGGCGGCAAGGAGGACACCTATCCTGCCTATCTGTCCGGCGGTCAGCAGCAGAGGGCGGCGATTGCCCGGGCGCTGGCGGTGGACCCGTCGGCGATGCTGTTTGACGAACCGACCTCGGCGCTGGACCCGGAACTGGTGGGCGAGGTGCTGACGGTGATCCGCGACCTGGCCGCCGAGGGGCGTACCATGCTGCTGGTCACCCATGAAATGAAATTCGCGCGCGAAGTCGCAAACCACGTTGTCTATCTGTACCAGGGCCGCATTGAAGAGCAGGGGCCGCCTGCCGAGGTCTTTGGCAATCCGCAATCAGAGCGGCTGAAGCAATTCCTAAGCTCGGTCGCCTGATCCTCTACCACCAAAATAATAACCAACTGGGAGACTAAGATGAAACTGAAAGCATTGCTTGCTGCTGCAACCGCAGCTGCCGCGCTGACTACTGGTGCCGCCGCTGCGGAACAGGTTAAGATCGGCATCGCCGCGGAACCCTACCCGCCGTTTGCCTCGCTCGACAGCTCGGGCAACTGGGTCGGCTGGGAGGTCGAGGTGATCGGTGCGGTCTGTGCCGCGGCGGAACTGGACTGCGTGATCACGCCGGTGGCCTGGGACGGAATCATCCCGTCGCTGACCGGCCAGCAGATCGACGCCATCATGGCCTCCATGTCGATTACCGAGGAGCGGATGAAAACCATTGATTTCTCCGACCCTTATTACAACACCCCTGCGGTGATCGTGGCAGACAAGTCGATGGAGATCGATGCAACCCCGGAATCGCTGGCGGGCAAGATTGTTGGCATTCAGGCCTCGACCATCCACCAAGCCTATGCGCAGGAATACTTCAAGGATGCTGAGCTGAAGGTTTACCAGACACAGGATGAAGCCAACCAGGATCTGTTTGCGGGCCGCATCGACGCGACCCAGGCGGACAGCATCGCGATGGCGGATTTCGTTGGCTCGGACACCGGCAGCTGCTGCGAGATCAAGGGCGCGGTTGCGGATGACCCGGCGATCCTGGGCCGCGGTGTCGGTGCGGGCGTGCGCAAGGGTGACGACGAACTGCGCGAGGCGCTGAACAAGGGCATCGCGGCGATCCTGGCCGACGGCACCCACGAGAAGATCACCGCCAAATACTTCACCACCAGCATCTACTAAGGTGCTGCCGTGACCGGACTGTTCGAACTACTGGGCCTCGGCGCCAGCGCAGAGCTGCTGTCGCTGTCGGGCTGGGGAGGCAACCTGTTGCGCGGGCTTGCCAACTCCCTGCAGATCGCCTTTGGCGCTTTTGGGCTGGGGCTGGTGATCGGGCTGTTCGGGGCCTATGGCAAACTCTACGGCGGGAAGGTCACGCGTGATCTTCTCGCCATCTACACCACGGTGATCCGGGCGGTGCCGGAACTGGTGCTGATCCTGATCCTCTATTACGTGGGCAGCGATATCATCAACAAGATCTCTGAAGGTCTGGGTGGCGGCCGGGTTGAGATCAACGGCGTTGCGGCCGGGATCTGGGTCTTGGGCGTGGTGCAGGGGGCCTATGCCACTGAGGTTCTGCGCGGCGCCATCAAGGCGGTGCCGGTGGGCCAGATCGAGGCGGCGAAATCCTATGGCATGCCCGCCTTCATGATCATGTGGCGGGTGACGATCCCGGCGATGATGAGTTTTGCGGTTCCGGGGCTGGCAAACCTTTGGCTGATTGCCACCAAGGACACCGCGCTGCTGGCAGTTGTTGGCTTCAATGAGCTGACGCTGGAAACCCGGCAGGCGGCGAGCAGCACGCGGGCCTATTTCACCTTCTTCCTGGCCGCCGGGTTCCTGTACCTGATGGTGACGCTGTGCTCCGGCGCGGTCTTTGCCCGGGTTGAGAAATGGGCGCGGCGCGGCCAGCCCTCGCTGAAGGGGGGCGCGCGATGACCGGTTTGAAGGATCTGATGCAGCCGCACCGTATCGTGATGATGCTGGTCTTTGCGGCGCTGGTGATCTGGTGCGCCTTTGCGCTGCGCTGGGACTGGATCCCGAAATACGCGCCGCTGGCGCTGGAGGGGCTTTGGGCCACGATCTGGATCCTCGCGGTCTCTACTTTCCTGGGCTTCATGCTGGCGGTGCCGCTGGGGTTGGCGCAGGCGGTGGGACCCTGGTACCTGTCGATCCCTGCGCGCACCTTTTGCACCATCATCCGCGGCACGCCGCTGCTCTTGCAGATCTGGCTCTTGTATTACGGGCTAGGCTCGCTGTTCCCGCAGTTTCCCTGGATCCGCTCCTCTGAGCTGTGGCCCTACCTGCGGCAGGCCTGGCCTTATGCGGTGCTGGCACTGACCCTGTCCTATGCAGGCTATGAAGGCGAGGTGATGCGCGGCGCGTTTTCCGGCGTCGCCAAGGGGCAGCTGGAGGCTGCGAAGTCCTTTGGCATGCCGCGCTTCACCATGTTCCGCCGGATCTGGCTGCCGCAGGCAATCCGAAATGTGCTGCCGACTTTGGGCGGGGAAACCATCTTGCAGCTGAAGGCGACGCCGCTGGTGGCGACAATCACGGTGATGGAAATCTATGCGGTATCCTCGCGCGTGCGAGCCGATACTTTTATCGTCTATGAGCCGTTGTTGCTGCTGGCGCTGGTTTACATGGCCATCGCCGGGGTGATCGCATTCGCTTTCCGCCGGTTTGAGAAAGGCTGAAAAGACGGGTGTTTAGCGCGTTTTCCGGACCGGATGATTTTGGTCCGGAAATTCTGATTTATCTGACATACATCAAATAACGGCACTAAAGTTCCCTCTAGTGTCAGCGGCGAATGCAGCAAGAGATTCTTGTAACAGATGCCGCGTACCGTCTTCATACCCTCCGTTTGCTGCGCCGGACTGTTCCGGCGGCTGGCGGGTGTGTGCGCCATCTTCATGCTGGTTCTTCAAACCGCCTTTCCCGGCGCAGCTCAGGCTGCTGTCGGCGGTGAGTGGATCGAGATCTGCGGCGAGTTCGGTGTGGTTGAGATTCAGGTCGCTGCCGGAGACCGCGAAGACAACAAGTATTGCCCTAAGTGCAGCACTTGTGCCCTCTGCGCTGCTGAAACCGGGGCCGGGCCGGTATTCCTTCATGCATTCGGTGCCAGCCGGGTGGCAGGCCGCATAGTTTTGCTGCCTACGGGCGCTGCAGTGCCGCCGAACCCGGCGCAGCACTGGCATGATGGCCGCGGGCCTCCGCTGGTGAAAAAGATAGAATCCGAACGCGCCTTCCGCGCGTCCGTGGCTGCCACTCAAAACAAAGGAGAGGCGCCATGGTCCTGACACGCGCCTTCCGGGGCTGGCTGACAGCCCTTGTGATGACACTCACCGCTGTATGTGCGGTGACCGCTGAGGCAGACAGCCTCGACTCCTTCCTGACAGAACTGACACCCGCTGATCTGGTGCCCGGCGCCGAGGCATTTGGCCCGGTGCGCAGTGATGTGCCGGTAGCGCCGGTTTTGAAGGCGGGCGAGACGGTTGCCTATGCCTTCCTGACCTCAGATTTCGTGGGCACCACCGGCTATAGCGGCAAGCCGATCCACGTGGTGGCCGCGATTGATAACGATGCGGTGCTGACCGGCGTGAAGCTGGTCAAACACTCCGAGCCGATTGTGCTGATCGGCATTCCTAATTCCAAGATGGTCAAGCTGACCGAAGGCTATGCCGGGCTGGATCTAAAGGCCGAGGCGGCGGCGGGCGGTGATGCCCATGACCTCGACATCATCTCCGGCGCGACGGTCACGATCATGGTGATCGACGACAGCCTGGTGCGGGCAGGTATTAAAGTGGCCCGCGCGCTGGGGCTGGGCGGCCTGTCACCGGTGCAGGCCGACGGGCCGAAGCGCGAGGTTGATATGGCCCGCGAAGAAGTTTCGGACTGGACCACACTGGCAGGCGACGGCTCTGTTCGGCGGATGACGCTGGACGTGGGTCAGATCAACGCGGCCTTTGAGGCCACTGGCGATCAGCGCGCGATCAAGCGGCCGGAGCCGGGTGCCCCGGACGACACTTTCATCGACATGCATATGGCGCTGGTTTCCGTTCCCTCCGTCGGCAAGTCGCTGCTGGGCGAGGCGGAGTACCGGAACCTGCAATCCTGGCTGAAGGAAGGCGAGCACGCCATTCTGGTGCTGGGCCGCGGCAGCTACAGCTTCAAAGGCTCGGGCTATGTGCGCGGGGGTATCTTCGACCGTATCCAGCTGATCCAGGGCGATGCCTCGGTGCGGTTCTTTGACAAGCAGCACAAGCGGCTGGGGGAACTGGCAACTGGCGACAGCCCCAGCTTTGCAGAGCTGGACCTGTTCAAGATCCCGGCAGATGCGGAGTTTGACCCGGCTGAACCCTTCCGCCTGCAATTGCTGGTGCAGCGGTCCGTGGGCGCGCTGGAGCGGACGTTCCTGACGTTTGATCTGGGCTACAAGCTGCCGGAACAATATCTGCTGCCTGCCGCGCCTGCGCCCAAAGTGGTGGAAGACGACACCGGTGAGGCGGCTGCGAAGGCCGCGCTTTGGCAGCGGATCTGGAAGGACCGGACGCTGGAAATCAGTGTGCTGGGTGTGATGCTGCTGGTGCTGACGGGGGTGTTTTTCTTCCAGTTCCAGGCCACTGTGAATGCGCGCACCTTCTACTGGTTCCGGATTGTATACCTGACTGTCACCCTGGTGTTCCTGGGCTGGTATGCCAATGCGCAGCTGAGCGTGGTGAACCTGATGGCGCTGGCTGGCTCCTTGCGCAGCGGCTTTTCCTGGGATGCCTTCCTTCTGGACCCGCTGGTCTTCATCCAGTGGTTTGCGGTGGCCGCTGCACTGCTGTTCTGGGGCCGCGGTGCATATTGCGGCTGGCTGTGCCCGTTCGGCGCGCTGCAGGAGCTGACCAACAAGATCGCCCGCGCCTTCAAGGTGCCGCAGATCACTCTGCCGTGGGGCCTGCATGAGCGCCTGTGGCCTGCGAAATACATGATCTTCCTCGGTCTGTTCGGCCTTTCGATGGTATCGATCCCGCTGGCCGAAACCTATGCCGAGGTGGAGCCGTTCAAAACCGCGATCATTCTGAAATTCGTGCGCGACTGGCCGTTTGTTGTCTTTGCCTTGCTGCTGCTGCTGGCCGGGCTGTTCATCGAGCGTTTCTACTGCCGCTACCTGTGCCCGCTGGGCGCGGCGCTGGCGATCCCGGCGCGGGTGCGGATGTTCGACTGGCTGCGCCGCTACAAGGAATGCGGCAGCCCCTGCCAGACCTGTGCCAACGAGTGCCCCGTTCAGGCCATCCACCCGACCGGTGAGATCAATCCGAACGAATGTGTGAACTGCCTGCATTGCCAGGTTCTGTACCAATCCGAAGCCAAATGCCCGGTTGTGATCAAACAGCTGAAACGCCGGGCCAAGACCGGCAGCCCGGGTCCGGACGTCACTCTGGGCCGGCCGCCTGCCAATCACCCCAACGCGAACAGGACAAAAGTTTCCTGAAGGAGGACATCATGTCTGAAGACCTGAAAAACAAACTGCCCGTCACCCGCCGCGGCCTTCTGGGGGCCACTGCCTCTGGTGCCGTTCTGGCGGCCACCGGTGCCGGCTCTGCGCTGCTGGGCGCAAAGCCTGCGCAGGCTGCCGGTTTCGGCCTGGAGCCGGGCGAGCTGGATGAATACTACGGCTTCTGGTCTTCCGGCCAGACCGGCGAGCTGCGCATCATGGGTGTGCCGTCCATGCGCGAGCTGATGAGGGTGCCGGTGTTCAACCGTTGCTCCGCCACCGGCTGGGGCCAGACCAATGAATCGCTGAAGATCCTGACCGAAGGCCTGCTGCCGGAGACCAAGGAATTCCTGGCCGCCAACGGCAAGGTCACCTATGACAACGGCGACCTGCATCACCCGCATATGTCGTTCACCGACGGCACCTATGACGGCCGCTACCTGTTCATGAACGACAAGGCCAACACCCGCGTCGCCCGCGTGCGCTGCGACGTGATGAAGTGCGACAAGATCATTGAAATTCCGAACGCCAAGGATATCCATGGCCTGCGTCCGCAGAAATTCCCGCGCACCGGCTATGTCTTTGCCAACGGCGAGCACGAGGCGCCGCTGATCAACGACGGCCAGATCCTGGATGATCCCTCGCAATATGTGAACATCTTCTCTGCCATCGACGGCGACACCATGGAAGTCGCCTGGCAGGTGATCGTCTCGGGCAACCTGGACAACACCGATTGCGATTATCAGGGCAAATACGCCTTCTCGACCTCTTACAACTCGGAAATGGGCATGAACCTGGCCGAGATGACCGAGAGCGAGCTGGACCACGTTGTTGTCTTCAACATCAAGGCGATTGAAGAGGCAATTGCGGCAGGCGACTATCAGGAGCTGAACGGGGCCAAAGTCGTGGACGGGCGCAAGGAGTCCGGCAAGAACTTCACCCGCTACATTCCGATCCCGAACTCGCCGCACGGTGTGAACGCTGCACCCGACAAAAAGCACATCATGATCAACGGCAAGCTGTCGCCGACGGTTTCGGTCATTGATGTTGAGAAGGTCGATGCGCTGTTCAGCGACAACGCCGATCCGCGCTCTGCCATTGTGGCGGAACCGCAGCTGGGCCTTGGCCCGCTTCACACCGCCTTCGACAACCGCGGCTATGCCTACACCACCCTGTTCCTGGACAGCCAGGTGGTGAAATGGGACATCGCCAAGGCGATCGAGGCCTATGCCGGCGCCGATGTGGACCCGATTATGGACAAGGTTGATGTGCAGTACCAGCCGGGCCACAACTCGACTTCCATGGGTGAAACCGCCGAGGCAGACGGCAAGTGGCTGATCTCGATGAACAAGTTCTCCAAGGACCGGTTCCTGAACGTCGGCCCCCTGAAGCCCGAGAACGAGCAGCTGATCGACATCTCCGGCGACAAGATGAAGGTAGTGCACGATGGCCCGACCTTTGCCGAGCCGCATGACTCGATCCTTGTTCACCGTTCCAAGGTAAACCCGGCGAGCACCTGGCAGCGCAACGACCCAATGTGGGAAGACGCGCGCAAGCAGGCAGAGGCGGATGGCGTCGATCTGGACGACTATCAGGACACCATCATCCGCGACGGTGACAAGGTGCGGGTCTACATGTCGAGCCAGGCGCCGAACTTCAGCCTGGAGAAGTTCACGGTGAAGCAAGGCGACGAGGTCACTGTCTATGTCACCAACCTGGACGACATCGACGACCTGACCCACGGCTTCTGCCTGTCGAACTTCGGCATCGCTATGGAAGTCGGGCCGCTGGCAACTGCCTCTGTCACCTTCAAGGCGGAGCGTCCGGGCGTGCACTGGTACTACTGCCAGTGGTTCTGCCACGCGCTGCACATGGAAATGCGCGGCCGGATGCTGGTCGAGCCGCGGAGCGCGTAACCATGAAACGGCTCCTGCCCATATCCCTGGTTGCGGCCCTTGCCGGCCTGGCGCCCGCGTGGGCGGCGGATTGGGATGTGCCCAATCGGGCAGGGGCCATCGCTGAAACACTGGCGCAGGCGGCGGATGGCGACACCCTCCGCCTCGCCCCCGGCGAATACGCCGAAACCCTGGTGCTGGACCGGCCTGTCATTCTGGACGGGCAGGGCCAGGCCACATTGGACGGGCAGGGCACAGGATCGGTGATCACCGTGACCGGGCCAGGCGTGACCGTTCAGAACCTGACCGTTGTTGGCTCCGGCTCCTCGCATCAGGAGATCGACAGCGGCATCAAGCTTACCAAGACCGCACAGGCGCCGCAGATCCTCAACAATGTGCTGCTGGGCAACCTATACGGCGTGGATATTCATGGCGCCACAGACAGTCTGGTGCAGGGCAACTGGATCGAGGGACGCCTGGACCGGCACATGAACGCCCGCGGCAACGGGGTCTATGTGTGGAACGCGCCGGGTGCTGTGGTAGACGGCAACGATATCCGCTTCGGCCGCGACGGGATCTTTGTGAACAGTTCCAAGAAGAATGCGTTTACGAATAACCTGTTCCGCGACCTGCGTTTCGCGGTGCATTACATGTACGCCGATAATTCCGAGGTTTCGGGCAATGTCTCGATCGGCAATCACCTGGGTTATGCGGTGATGTTCTCGAAACGGGTCAAGGTGACCGGGAATGTCTCGCTGAATGACCGCGATCACGGGGTGATGCTGAACTATGCCAACCAGGGCGAGGTGCGCGGCAACTATGTGAAAGGCGCCAAGGACAAATGCACCTTCCTCTACAACGCGCACAAGAATGATTTCTCCGGCAACTGGTTCGAGGGCTGCGGCATCGGCATCCACTTCACCGCGGGCAGCGACGGCAACCGGATGGTTGGCAACGCCTTTGTCGGCAATCGGCATCAGGTGAAATTTGTCTCCACCAAATGGGTGGAGTGGAGCGAGGCCGGCCAGGGCAACTACTGGTCCGACTTCGCGGGTTTCGACCTGGACGGGGATGGCATCGCCGATGCGCCCTACCGTCCGAATGACAGCATGGACCATGTGCTGTGGACACAGCCGGCGGCGAAACTGCTGATGGGATCGCCCGCGGTGCAGCTGGTGCGCTGGTCGCAGTCGGCGTTCCCGGCGCTGCTGCCCGGCGGGGTGATCGACAGCCACCCGCTGATGCGGCCAGAGCGGCCTGGGGCCGCCAGAAAGGTTGAACAGGATGGATAACTCTCCGCTGCAAATCCGCGCGCTGGACAAGTTCCGAGGCAAGACACAAGTGCTGCATGGCATCGACCTGGACATCGCGCCGGGCGAACGGCTGGCGCTGTTAGGCCACAACGGCGCGGGCAAGTCGACGATGATCAAGGCGGTGCTGGGCCTGATCCGGCATGAGGGCGGAAGCATCCGCATTTGCGGTGCGGCGCCCGGCAGCGCCGCGGCGCGGGCGGCCACTGCCTTTCTGCCAGAGGCGGTTAGTTTCCACCCGGCTCTGACCGGGCATGAACAGCTGGCGCTGTTTGCCCGCCTTGCCGGTGAACGCGCTGACATCGAGGGCCTCTTGGAACGGGTCGGGCTGGGCGAGGCAATGCACCGCCGCATCGGCGCCTATTCCAAGGGGATGCGGCAGCGGCTGGGGCTGGCGCAGGTGCTGCTGGGCCGCCCGAAATTGGCGCTGCTGGACGAACCCACCAGCGGGCTGGACCCGATCTCGCGCCAGGACCTTTATGCCATCATCAACGAGCTGGCCGAACAGGGCGCGGCGGTGCTGATCGCCTCCCACGCGCTGACTGAGGTGGAGGCGCGCACCGACCGTATCGCCATTCTGCGCAAGGGTGTGAAAGTGGCGGATGACACGCTGGCGGGCCTGTCGGCCCAGGCCGGGCTGCCGGTCAAGCTGCGGGTGCAGGCCAGCGGCGCGCACGCCGACCGGATCGCAACAGAGACCGGCGGGCGGCGGATCAACGGCGCCTCGGTCGAGGTCCTGTGTTCACCGCAGGACAAAATGGCCGAGCTGCGCAAGATCGCAGCCATGGGCGATGCGGTGGCCGATATCGACATGGTGCCGCCGCGGCTCGAAGACCTCTATCGCCATTACTCCGGGGAGGACCGCAAATGAGACGTGCCTTTGCCATTGCCCGCGCCGAGATGCTGATTCTGCGCCGCAACCGCTGGCTTTTCATGGCGACGCTGATCATGCTGGCCTTTGCGCTGGCGTTGTCCTTTGCCGGATCGGCGCCGACGGGAACGCTGGGGGTGGATATGCTGACCGTTTCGGTCGCCTCGATGACCACGCTGTCGGTCTACCTGGCGCCGCTCCTGGCTCTGATGATGGGATTTGACACGGTGGCGGGCGACCGGGACCGGGGCAGTCTTGCCCTGCTCCTGGCCTATCCTGCGGGCCGTGCGGAGATCCTGCTGGGCAAGCTGATGGCGCATCTGGCCGCCTTGTCTGTTGCCATGTGCATCGGCTTTGGCGCGGCAGGGGCCGTGGCCGCCTGGTTCGGCGGTGCAGGCACAGAGAGCTTTATGGCGCTGGGGCGGCTGGTGCTGACATCAATCCTGCTGGGTGCGGTGTTCTTGGTGCTGGGCTATGCGCTGTCGGCGCTCAGCAGCAGTGCAACAGCTGCCGCGGGTCTGTCTGCGGGCGTGTGGCTGGTGTTTGTGGTGCTTTATGACCTGGGACTGCTAGGGGCCGTGGTGATGGACAGCGGCGGGGTCTTTACCCAGAAGATTTTCCCCTGGGTGATGGTTGCCAACCCGGCGGATGCGTTCCGGCTGTGGAATGTCGCAGCCTCCGAAAGCGTGGCCCTGTCCAGCGGCATGGCTGGGGCTGCCAGTGTGCTGCCCGGCTGGGCCGCACCGCTGTCGCTGCTGCTGTGGCCCGCGCTGGGCTTTACGCTGGCCTGTGCCGCCTTCCGGAGGGTGGAGCCATGAAACGCCTGATCCTTGCGGCTGCCTTGGTCCTGTCCGCATGCCAGGAGGAGGAGGCCAAGACGCCGCCTGCGCCGGTGGAACTGACCGAAGCGGCGCTCAGCTACTTCTGCCAGATGAATGTGGCTGAACACGGCGGACCCAAGGGGCAGATCCATCTGGACGGTTTCCCTACACCGCTGTTCTTTGCCCAGGTGCGCGATCTGGCGGCCTATGTGAAAAGCCCGGAACGTGATGCGGAGATCACCGCGATATATGTGAGCGACATGGGCGTAGCACGAAGCTGGGAGCATCCCGGCACTGAAAACTGGATTGATGCCAAGGGTGCGCATTTCGTGGTCGGATCCAACGCCGCTGGCGGCATGGGCGCGCCGGAGGTTGTGCCCTTTTCCTCGCCGGAAGAAGCTGCGCGGTTTGCCAAGCGGTATGGGGGCACTGTTGCCGGGTTTGACAGCATCCCGGACGAGGCGGTGCTTGGACCGGTTGATCTGGACCAGCAGCTGGAGACGCCGTCCTGAGAACGGCGCCTCCCTAGGGTTTTAAACCGTCTCGGGCATCAGCCGCATTTCGGCGGCGATGGCGTGGCCTTCCATTCCTTCCATCCGGCTGATCCGCGCGGTGCGCTGGGCCAGTTCATGCGAGGCGGCGGCGTTGCAGCGCTGCCAGGTCACGGTCTTGGTGAACTTGTGCACTGACAGCCCGCCGGTATAGCGCGCCGCGCCGCTGGTCGGCAGCACGTGGTTGGGGCCTGAGCTCTTGTCGCCGAAGGATACCGTGGTTTCCTTGCCCAGGAACAGCGAGCCATAGGCGGAGAGGCGGTCGAGCCACCAATCTAGGTCTTCGGCCTGCACCTGCAGATGTTCGGGTGCATAGCGGTCGGCCACTTGGGCGGCCTCCTCGCGGGTTTCGCACAGAACGACCTCTGCGCGTTCGTGCCAGGCGCGGTGGGCGGCGGAAAGGTTGGGTTCAGGCAGCCTGTCGATCAGGCCCTGTACTCGGGCCATGACCCCAGTTGCCAGAAGTTCGCTGGTGGTGATCAGCCAAACCGGGCTGTCGGCGCCGTGTTCGCACTGGCTGACAAGATCCCAGGCGACGGTCTCTGCATCGGCGGTGTGGTCGGCAATCACCAGCGAGTCGGTTGGACCTGCAAACATGTCGATGCCAACCTCTCCGAACAGCATCCGTTTGGCCTCTGCCACATAGGAGTTGCCGGGGCCGACCAGAATGTCGGCAGGCTGGGCGCCAAACAGGCCCTGGGCCATGGAGGCAATGCCCTGCACCCCGCCGAGGTTCAGGATCAGGTCTGCGCCGCATAGGTCCATGGCATAGACGATAGCATCGGGGATGCCGCTGCCGGGGCGCGGCGGCGACACCGCTGTGATGTGGGACACGCCTGCCACCTTGGCGGTGGTGATGGTCATCAGCGCGCTGGCGATATGGCTGTAGCGGCCGCCCGGCACGTAACAGCCGGCACTGGATACCGGGATCTGCTTCTGGCCTGCGATCAGGCCGGGGATCACCTCCACCTCGCATTCACCCATCGTGGATTTCTGCGCCTCGGCGAAGCGGCGGATGTTGGCATGGGCAAACTGGATGTCGTCCTTGGTTTGCTGCGATACCCGGTTGCAAGCGGCACGGCGCTGGGCGTCTGTGACCACGATCGGACCGGTCCAGCCATCCAGCTTTTCCGCATAGCGGCGCACGGCCTCCTCGCCCTCGCGCTGGATATTGGCCAGCATCACTGCAACGGTATCGCGGATGTCGCTGCTTTCGGTGGCAGGACGTGCCTGGGCCTTTTTCAAATAAGTGATTGCCATGTCATGTTCCTCGAAGGGCCGCAGAATGCGCGGGGAGCGCACGGCGCGGATTGCGCCTAAGACAGCTGCTGACAGGCTTCATGGTCAACCCGTGGCCGGCGGGTTTCGAAAAACACGGATGTTTGTTTCGAATAGCAATAGCGGTCAGCCGGCGCCCGACGGCAGGGTCCGGAACTCTTCGCCCAGCCAGGGAAAGCGCTGGGTGATCGGATCGGTGAAATGCAGGCGCAGTGACTTTTGCAGGGCTTCATGAATGAGCTGGGAAGTGGCCGCGGGGTAGACGCTGGTTGTAAACAGCGACACCGTGCGGGCAAAACTTTTACCAGGAAAGCGCACGACCTTGACCTTGTCGTGGAAGCGCTGGGCGCGATGGTAGCTGGCGGCGGTGGTGACGGTCCAGCCGCTGTCTTCGGAAACCAGACCTATGATGGATTGGTTGCATTCCAGTTCAAAGCGGTTGGGCAGAGCGATCTTGAGCCGGGTCAGCTGGGTTTCGATCTGCTTGCCAATTGTGTGGTCGCGGGAATAGCGCAAGAAGGGCAGCGGCGCGTCAGCCTTGGTCAGATCCTCGACGCTGCCGGAATAGCCTGCCGGGACAACCAGAATGAACGGGTCGCGCATCAGCGGGTATTCGATCAGATCAGGGAGCAGCCCGGACGGGCGGGTGGCAACGCCTGCATCCAGTTTCTGCGCCTGCAGTTTTTCGATGATCTCATGGCTGGGGCGGGTGTAGTGCCGGAAGCTGCACCGGGGCAGCGCGGTGGAGAGGAACTGGAACAGCTCCGGGCCGACTTCATTGTCGAAGTCATCCAATAGGGCCATGCGCAGATCGGTTGCGTGCTGCCAGCTGCCGGAGCGTATTTCTGCTTCGCCCCGCCTCAGCGTCATCAGCCCGTCGTAGACATAGCGGGCAAAGACCACGCCTGCGGGTGTCAGACCCATCGGACGGCGTGTGTGATCCACCAGATCAACGCCAAGCGCGCTTTCCAGGCTGCGCAGATGATTGGACACGGTGCTGATCGAGAGCCCGGTTTCTGCTGCCACTTTTTGTATAGACCCGGACTTCGAAATCAGCTGAAAAACTTCCAGCCAGCGCAGGCTCAGCGTTTTTTGCATATGCGGCCCTCCTTAGGGTTTGCATATGCTATCCTCAGAAATGCGCCAACACATCCGAAAAAATCGAAACTGAGTTTTACTTTCCGTGCATGAGTAATTTTATTCTACAGCGAATTCTCTTCCCGGATAAGGTTTGCCGTGCAAAAATCAGAGCCTTAAGGCCCGCATAGAACGGGTCAGGCGTGACAACTGGGAGAACCAAAAACATGATCAAAAAGTATCTGCTTTCAACAGCCTGCGCAGCCGCAGCCGCGATTTCAGCAACACAGGCCTCAGCTCTGGATGAGATTACCGTGGCCTATTTCCTGGAATGGCCGATGCCCTTCCAGTTTGCCAAGGCCAACGGCACCTACGAAGAAGAGATGGGTGTAAAGATCAACTGGGTCTCATTTGACACCGGCACCGCAATGTCTGCGGCGATGGCCTCAGGCGATGTGCAGATTGCCGTCAGCCAGGGCGTTCCGCCGTTTGTAGTTGCGACTTCGGCCGGTCAAGACATCCAGACGGTGGATGTGGCGGTCAGCTACTCTGACAACGACAACTGCGTAGTGGCTGAAGCGCTGGAGATCGACAAGACCAACGCGGGCGAACTGAACGGCAAGAAGGTTGGCGTACCGATCGGCACCGCCGCGCACTACGGATTCCTGTCGCAGATGGCGCACTTCGGTGTTGATATTGGCTCGATGGAGATCGTCGACATGGCGCCTGCCGATGGCGCAGCGGCATTTGCCCAGGGTAACCTGGACATGGTTTGCGGCTGGGGCGGCGCGCTGCGGCGGATGGTGGAGCATGGTAATGTTCTGCTGACCGGCGCCGAGAAAGAAGAACTGGGCATTCTGGTATTTGACGTGACCAGCGCGCCGGCAGGTTTCATTGCGGATGAGGGTGCGCTTCTGAGCAAGTTCCTGAAAGTGACCGCAGATGCCAATGCAATGTGGAATGCGGGCGACAGCAAGGATGAGATGCTGCCGGTGATTGCCAAGGACGCAGGTATGGACCTGGCCGATGCCGAGGCCACCATCGCAACCTTCAGCTTCCCCTCGGCTGAGGATCAGCTATCCGAGAAGTGGCTGGGCGGCGGCGCGCAGAACTTCATGAAGGGTGTGGCGGATGTGTTCGTGAATGCGGGCAGCATCGAAGCGGCGCTGGATTCCTATGACGGTGCCGTGGACAGCGGACCTCTGGAAGCCGCTCTGAACTGAGCCGTCATGTTTTGACTAAGGCGGACGGCCCGGATCCCGGGCCGCCCGCATCCGCATTTGCAGACCGGCTGCAAACTGGCGCTAACAGGAAGGGGAAGCGATGTCGGGACTGGACATCAAGAGTGTCTCCATGCGTTTCGATCTGCCCAATGGCAGCTCGGTTCAGGCGCTGAAAGACGTTTCATTGAATTTGCAGGCGGGAGAACTGCTGTCGGTGCTGGGACCGTCGGGCTGCGGCAAGACCACGCTGCTGAACATTCTGGCCGGGTTCCTGGCCCCCACCGAAGGCGAGGTGGAGCTGAACGGCCATGTGGTGACTGGTCCTGACGCTGAACGCGGCATGGTGTTTCAGAAAGGTGCGCTGTTCGAATGGATGAATGTGCGCGACAATGTCGAATTCGGCCCCCGGATGAAAGGGATGGGCAAGGCGGAGCGGGAGAAGATCTCCGACCACCTGCTGGAAATCGTCGGGCTGCAGGACTTCAAGGAAAAGGCGGTTTATGAACTGTCGGGCGGCATGCAGCAGCGTGTGGCGCTGGCACGCTGCCTGGCCAATGAGCCGGATGTGATCCTGATGGACGAACCTCTGGGTGCGCTCGACGCGCTGACGCGTGAGAAGATGCAGGGTCTGGTGCTGAAGCTGTGGAAGGAGACCGGAAAGACCATCATCCTGATCACCCACTCGGTAGAGGAGGCGCTGCTGCTGGGCGAGCGGCTGATCGTGATGGCGCCGCGGCCCGGCCGGATTCACCGCGAGTACCAACTACCCTTTGCTGAGCGCGGAGTGAATGCGGACCTGCGCGACGTCAAGAAATCCGAAGGCTTTGCCGAGACCCGGGATGAGATCCTCTCGATGATCTGGGAGATGGAAGAGGAGATCATGGGCCGGACGGAGCAAGTGGCATGAGCGTACTTCTGTTTTACATCGCGCTGTTTGCCGGTGCCTTTTTCCTGGTGCAGGTTATCCGCAAAGGAATGCAGTCGCGGCAGGACTTCACCAGCCTCAAGACCGTGACCTTCGGCGATGAAAGCGCGGTCACGCCGGACCGTGCGGCGTCGATCATATCGGTTCTGGTGATTTTCGTAATCTGGGCGGCGTTTACCGGCTCCAAGCTGTTCCCGATTCACGTTCCTGGGCCATTCACCGGCGAAACTGTATTCACGTATACCTTGGAAAACGCGGATGGTGCCACGGATGACGCAGATGTCACCGTGCGGGTCTTCGGATTTGGCGAGGACGTCGAGAAGTTCGAAGTCGAGGGCGGCAGCGGCTTTGCCGCGAATGATGCGCTGGCGGCCCAGGCAGGGCGTTCAACCACGCTGCTGTTTGACAAGAATGACGAGGCCAAACGCCGGGACGGCGCAAAGATCGTGGCGATCAATGGAGAGCCGATTGCGATTGGCGGCGCGGTCGACACAGGAGACGGCACCGTGACGCTGACCGGAAAGGGCGCAATCAGCTTTACCCCGGACAGCGGCATGCAGATGAACCCGATCTGGCTGCCGGCCCCGGAAACCGTGGTGTCGAGATTCTTTGAGATTGCCAGTGAGGGCTATCAGAACTTTTCGCTGTGGCAGCACCTGGGCTGGTCGCTCTTGCGGGTTGTGGCGGGCTTTGTGACCGGCGCCATAGTCGGTATCCCGCTAGGCTATGCCATGGGGCTATCCGGCTGGTTCCGCGGCTGGTTCGATCCGATTGTCGAGTTCATGCGGCCGGTGCCGCCTTTGGCGCTGATCCCGCTGGTCATCATCTGGTTTGGCATCTGGGAGACCGGCAAGATCGTTCTGCTGTTCCTGGCGGCGCTCTGGATCATGACCATTGCGGCGCGTGCCGGGGTTTCGGGCGTGAACATCTCCAAAATCCATGCGGCCTATTCGCTGGGCGCTTCAAAGTGGCAGATCATGCGCCATGTCATCGTGCCGAACTCGCTGCCCGAAATCTTCACCGGCGCGCGGGTTGCAATGGGGGTTTGCTGGGGCACGGTTGTGGCGGCTGAGCTGGTTGCAGCGCAGAAAGGCGCCGGCATGATGATCATTGCGGCTTCCAAGTTCCAGCTCACGGATATCGTGATTATGGGCATCGTACTGATCGGTATTATCGGCTACGGCATTGATATCCTGATGCGCAAGGCAGAGAACTGGCTGGTGCCGTGGAAAGGCCGAAGCTGACCTGAAAACTGCAGCGCAAAATAACAACGCCCGGGGACGGTCCCGGGCGTTTTGCTGTTCAGCACAGGATCAGCTGCGAATGCGTTCAAATCCTGGATCATATGGGGAGGGAGCGATAACCGTAGCGGCAACCAGATCCCCGCACAGATCAAGCTGCATGGCGCTGCCGGTCGCGGCAAGTTCCGGATCCACAAAGGCATAGGCCAGATTCATCCCCACCCTGTGGCCCCAGTCGCCGGAGGTCACAGTGCCCACAACTTTATTCCCTTGAACCAGCGACGCGCCGCCATGCGCCGGAGCATGGCTGGCCTCCACCTTCAGAGTGACCAGCCTCTTGCGTGCACCCTTTGCCTGGCGTTTCCGCAGGGCTTTCCTGCCAATAAAATCACTTTTCTCCAGCTTCACGAAACGGTCCAGCCCCGTCTCAAAGGGATCGAACTCCGTGATCAGGTCGGCCTTCCAGTGCAGAAAGCCCTTCTCCATTCGCATCGACTCGACCGCACGGGCGCCGAAAAGTTTGAGCCCGTGCGCCTCTCCAGCTTTGCGCAAGGCCAGATAGGCAGCATAGAGCGAGGCATTGGGAACGTGGATTTCATAGGCAAGCTCACCGGAGAAACTGACGCCCATCACCTTGGCCGGGGCAATTCCGATGAAGCATTCCCGTACCGACAGCCAGGGGAAGGCTTCAGCCGACCAGCTGCCCCGGGCGCAGTCCGAAAGCACATCCCGCGCCCGGGGGCCGGCCAGAACCAGGATCGTCTGGTCATTGGTCAAGGACCGGATGCGCACGTCTTCCCCCGGCTGGACATTCTGGCTGAGCCAATCCATGTCGTGGAACTCGCTGGCGGCTGCAGAGCCGTACCAGACTCGCTCCGGCCCCCGGTCAGAAGCGGGCAAGTTGGCGATCGTGGCTTCGCTTTTGATCATGCCGTGGTGGTTCAGCAGATAGCCGAGGCCAACCCGTCCTGAATGTTTGTTGACGGTGCCGCAGAACATGCGATCAAGGAAGCTGTGGCGGTCGGCGCCGGTGAGCTCGAACCGGTTGAAGCCGCTAACCTCACAGAGGCCCACGTTTTCCTGCACGTTTTTTACTTCGGCGGCAACTACGTTGAAGGCCTCATCGAAGCTGAAGGTGAGTGAAGGGTGAAAGTCTGGCGCGGGCTTGATGTAGCCCACCCGCTCCCAGCCGTTCACCACGGTGAATTCAGCGCCCTCCGCGGCCATCACAGGCGTGAGCGGCGTGGTCTTGGCCGGACGGCCTGCCGGGCGGTGCTCATGCGGGAAGTGGAAACGGAATTCGTTCTGATAGTCCTCAATAGCCTTCAGAGCGGTCAGCTCCACGTTGGCATGGCCCGTGAAGCGACGCGGGTCGATGCACCAGGTATCGTAGCAGGCCTCGCCATGCACGATCATCTGCGCCAGAAGCCAGCCGTGGCCGCCCCCTTCACCCAGTCCTGCGCGCAAACCGATGGCGCAGAAAGCGTTGCGCTTGCCCGGGATTGGGCCGATCAGCGGCGCGCCGTCGATGGTATAGGTGATCGGGCCGTTCACGATGGATCGGATGCCGGTTTCGCGCAACGCAGGCATCCGCTCGAACGCGCCCTCCAGCACATCCATCACCCGCTCCAGATCATCTGGGCAGAGCGCGTTGACAAAGTTCGGGTCGATCCCGTCCATGCCCCAGGTCTTGCAATCCTGCTCGTAGAAGCCGATCAGCAGGCCGTTCTTTTCCTGGCGGCAGTAATAGTCGGAGATCGGGCAGCGGATCAGCGGCATCCGGTGGCCTGCCTCCACGATTCCGGGGATGTCTTCGGTCAGGAAATACTGGTGTTCCATCGACGCGACGGGGTGGTGCACCCCCATCATCGCGCCGACCTCATTCACCCGGTAGCCGCAGGCGTTTACGACGATGTCGCAGTCGATGCCCCCGTGTTCCGTGTGCACGGTCCAGGTGTCGTCCTTGTGCTGGGTAAGTGCGGTCACAGGCGTGTTGCGGTAGACCTCAGCGCCTGCCTTGCGGGCGTGATAGGCCAGCGCCTGGCATAGCTGCGCCGGGTCAATGTCGCCGTCCATCGGATCCCACAACCCGCCGGCCAGGTTAACGGTTGAAATCAGCGGGTGGCGACGGGCGCATTCCTCGGCATCAATCACCTCGAAGTGCACATCCATGCCGCGGGCCATCGAGGTAAAGTGGCGATAGCCACACATTTGTTCGGCAGTGTTGGCAAGGCGGATGCCGCCGTCGCCATGGTGGTAATTGATCGGGTACTCTGGGTCATCCGCCAGTTTCTTGTAGAGCGCGATGGAGTGGCTTTTCAGGCCAACCATCGTTTGGTTCATGCCGAAATTCGTTACCTGGGCTGCCGAGTGCCAGGTTGTGCCGCTGGTCAATTCGTTGCGTTCGACCAAAACGACATCGCTCCAGCCCTCCTGGGTAAGGTGGTAGAGGGTGGAGCAGCCAGCGATGCCGCCGCCGATCACCACAACTTTGGTGCGCGATTTCATGAAGTGGGCCTCCCAACAGTATCGTATCGACTAGGCCGCAGGACGGCAGCGGCGGCAAGGAAACGTTCCGGAATTCGCAGAAAAACGAATGCGGAATTGAGCGAAATTGAAAGGTACCGCAGGGCCACTGCCTGCGAGGCATTCCGTTAACGCCCAGCTGTGTCACGATGTTTTTACCTGCCGGAGTGATACAGCTTTCTGCTGGCCTAAGACGCAGGAGCGTTGACGGCCCGCCCCGCGGCGCGCAGAGTGCTACTACAGAGATAGTTTCTCATCGCGGTTTTGTCGCGGGTGTTCTCAAATCGTGCCAAAACTGGCACCATGTTGCGCAAATTGATGGGTGATCTGGTCTTATCGTTTTTGAAAACTGTCACTGTTGGAGGCGGGCAAGCCTTCGCAAGGTTTCACTGTTGAAACAACAAGAACAACAATTAACAGTCCAAAGGGAGAATTGGATCAATGACAAACACTGGTAAGCTGACGCGGCGGAGCATTCTGAAAAGTGCCGGCGCCGCCGCCCTGGCAGCCCCGCTTTATTCGAAAAGCGCGCTGGCGTCTTCGGGCGAAATCAACATCCTGATGTGGTCGGACTACCTGCCGCCGGAATTCATTTCCGGTTTTGAAGCCAAGACGGGCATCAAGGTGAACTACACCGGCATCGGGTCTAACGAAGAAATCATCAACAAGATGAAGGCCACCAAGGGTCAGGGCTTCGACATCGTTTCGCCGACCAACAACCGCTCGCTGCAGTGGGGGCCGCTGGAACTGCTGAAACCGTTTGACATGAGCAAGGTCAACATTGACGCGGTGAACCCGGCGATGGCCAAGATCGGCACCGACGCCTGGAACTTCGGCGGTGGCGGTGTGCACTGGCTGCCGCATATCTGGGGCACCGAAGGCATCGCCTACCGCACCGACCTGTGGCTGCCGGAAGGCGATGCGCCGTCTTATGGCGACGTCTGGTCCGAAGAGAATGCAGGCAAGACCATGGGCCGGGCGCACTCGATGATGCTGGGCGCAGGTCTCTATATGGAAGCCTCGGGCGAGATGGAGCCTGGCTCGATCTGGGCGGCCTATGACGACGAGGAAACCATGCGCAAAGTCTGGGGCCAGGTTACTGACTGGTGCGTGGCGCGCAAGGACCGGATCAAGCTGATCTGGAACGATGCCGATACTCAGAAGAACGGCCTGCTGAACGAAGGCGTGGTGGTCGGCCAGACCTGGGACGGCCCGCCGCTGGCGCTGAAATCCGCAGGCGAGCCGGTGCACTATCAGGCGCCTGTTGAGGGCGCGATGGCCTGGGTTGACGGCATCTCGATGCCGGTGGGCGCGCAGAACGAAGAGCAGGTCTATGCCTTCATCTCCTATGCATACGAGCAGGAGCCTGCAGGCAAGGCAATCGACAGCCACGGATATAACTCGCCGGTGCTGGGCGCAGACGGCTTCTCCGGCGACGTCTACAAGAAGAACTTTGCCGAGGCCTATCCGGGCAATTCGCTGGCCAACCTGAACCCCTGGCCGGCAGAGGCGCCCTGGTACGCCGACGTGCGCACCGAGTTCGTCAACAAGTTCAAAAGCGCGTAACAACTGCGCCTGAAACACTTGGCCCCCGGATCTTTTCCGGGGGTCAGCCATGTGCCGCGCGGCGCAATCACAAAAGAATAGAAACAGGAAGCAGGCCTAGCGGGGCCGGTGGCTTGCCACCGGATTGGGGACCTGCACCCTGGGGAGAAGCCAAATGAGTGCTGGGGTCGGCGTTGATCTCGAGAATCTCTGGATCCGTTTCGGTGACTTTGTCGCCGTGCGAGATGCCAATGTGAACATCAATGGGGGGGATTTCTTTTCCTTCCTTGGGCCTTCGGGCTGCGGCAAGACCACGATCCTGCGCGCGGTTTCCGGCTTTCTGGATCCGAGCGATGGCCGTGTGCTGATCGGCGGCAATGACATGAAGGGGATCGGGCCGAACAAACGCCCGACCGCGCTGATTTTCCAGAATCTGGCGCTGTTCCCGCTGATGAAGATCTGGGAAAACATCACCTTTTCCATGGAAATCAAGGGCGCCTCTGCCAAGGAACGCCGCAAGCGCGCGGATGAGCTTTTGGACATGATCGCACTGCCGGGACAGGGCGACAAGCTGCCCTCCGAACTGTCAGGCGGCCAGCGCCAGCGGGTGGCGATTGCGCGCGCCCTCTGCGCAGAGCCGGATGTGCTGCTGCTTGATGAGCCGCTGTCGGCCTTGGATCTCAAGCTGCGCCAGCACATGCGCACCGAGCTGCGCGAGATTCAGCAGCGGGTTGGCATCACCTTCATCTACATCACCCACGACCAGGGCGAGGCGCTGACCATGTCCGACAATATCGCGGTGATGAAGGCGGGCGTCATTGACCAGATCGCCGATGGCAAGACCATCTACAACGACCCCTCAACCGCATTTGCGGCGTCATTCGTCGGCGAAAACAACGTCTTCCGCGGCAAGGTCAAGCGCGTTATGGGCAATGAAGCTCTGATCGCGACCAACCGCTCCGGCGAACTGGTGGCGCGGATCTCCACTGCCAACCAGGGCAGGATGAAGGAAGGCGACGATGCAATGATGTTCATCCGCCCCGAGGCCTTTGCCTTGGCGCCGCAAGGCGCGTCTGGTGACCATTTCGTGACGGCCAAGGTCAACCACGAGGAGTTTGAGGGCAACGTCTTCAACATTTTCATGGAAGGCGACGGCGGTAAGGAGCTGAAGGTCTCCATCCCCAATCTGGGCCAGTCCTTTGAGGATCACACCGGACAGAATATCACCCTGGAATACGAGACGAAGAACGCCGTCTGTGTTCCCGCCGGTGAGCTGGCCGCGGAATAAGGAGGCCCAAACCATGCCAAGCTTCCTGAGGGAGTTTTTCAAACGCAACGGCGTCGGCATGGGCAGTCTGATGCTGGGCCTGGTCCTGTTCTGGACCATTGGCCTCATCATTCTGCCGCAGCTGTCGATGCTCGACTTCTCGTTCCGTCCCAACCTGCCGCCGCCGGAGATCGGCGGACCCAAGGACGTCTATACGCTGGAGAACTACAAATACCTGATCTACGGCCCGGAGGGCGGCAGCCAGGACTATAACGCGGTCGACCTCAAGGTGTTCTTCCGCACCCTGGTAGCGGCGGTCTGCGTCACCATCTTCAACCTGATCCTGTGCTATCCGATCGCATATTACCTGGCTCAGACCAAGGGCAACCATATCCGCATCTTCGCGCTGATGCTGATCATCCCGTACTGGATCAACGAGATCCTGCGCGCCTTTGCACTGCGCATCATCTTCGGCGAGACCGGGGTGCTGAACAACATGCTGGTGGGCTTGGGTGTTTTCGACACGCCCTTCGACTTCATCCGCAATGACATCGCGCTTTATGCAGGCTTGGGCTACGCCTACATCCTGCTGATGATCTTCCCGATCTACAACGTGATCGAGAGCCTTGACCGCAACCAAATTGAGGCCGCGCGCGATATGGGCGCCAGCTGGCCGATGATCCACCGCCGGGTGGTCATTCCCTATGCCAAACCGGGGATTTCTTCGGGCTGCACCATGGTGTTCATGCTGTCGGCGGGCGCACTGGCGGCGCCGCAGATCCTCGGCGGCCCGTCGTCCCTGTGGTTCACGCAGCTGATCTATCAGCAGTTCAATGACAATTCCGACTGGCCGCAGGGTGCTGCTTATGCGGTGGTTCTGTTGGTCACCTGTATCCTGCTGGTGCTGGCGGTCATGCGCTTGTTCAAGGTGAACATGGGGGATATCGGCAAATGAAGAACTTCACCTTTATGCGCCTGAGCCTCTGGGTCTATCTGGCGATCTTCTTTGCCTATCTGCTGGGGCCGCTGGTGATAATGTCGGCAACTGCCTTCAACTCACCTTCGTTCCCGCGGATGACCCCTTGGGAGTGCCTCACGTTTGAATGGTTCTCGGCTCTGTTCCAGGACGAGCGGATTCTGAACGGTATCTGGAACTCGATCCTGGTGGGCGCAGGCACGGTTGTGCTGTCTGTTGCGATGGGCCTGGCGGGGGCGCTGATGCTCACCCAGATATGGCCCAAACTGCGGGCCACCTATTACACGGTGATCATTGCGCCGATCCTCATTCCCGGCGTGGTGCTGGGTATCTCGACGCTGGTATTCTGGGACCGGATCAACCGGATGCTGGGGCTTGGCGCCGACAGCTTCCTGTCGAACGGCTTGTTCCTGACCATCATCGGTCAGTCCACCTTCATCGCCAGCTATTGCATGCTGGTGCTGGTGGCGCGCCTGCAGCGCTATGACATCGCCCTGACAGAGGCGGCGCTGGATCTGGGGGCCACCCATGCTCAGGCTTTCCGCAAGGTTCTGCTGCCGTTCATGCGGCCCGCCATCGCCTCTGCCGCGGTGCTGGCGTTCCTGGCGAGCTTTGAGAACTACAACACTACCACCTTCACCTTCGGTGAATACCCGACGCTGACCATCGAGCTGGCGCAGAAGGTCCGCTATGGCATCACGCCTGCAATCTCGGCCCTAGCCTTTATCATCGTGGTGCTGACGGTGTTTGCGGCGCTCTTCAACGAGGCCAGCATCCGCCGCAAGCAGCTGGTGGCCGAGGCACGCAAGAAGGCGACCGTGGAAGAGTTGGAAAGCGGCAAGCTGCGGCTTCCAGGTTTCCTCAGCTCAAATGCTGCTGCGGTAGCGCTTGTGGTTGTTGCCTGTGCAACAGTTGCAGTTGTCGGAACCGCAACGGTCTACAGCCCGCAGCAGTGTATCGCCAACGTGCAGGAGCAAAAGCGCCTGGAGACCGAAGAGCGCATCCAGGAACTGCGCCGCCAGCGCGAACTGCGCCGCCAGCAGTTGCAGGAACAGCAGGGCGAAGCCCCTGAACCAACCGCGCCCTCCACCGGCTCCGGCAACAACTCCGGCTTTGGCGGTGTGTTTGCCCCGGGCAGCCTGTCGGGTGAAGGCGAGGCAGAGCCTGAGGCAGAGCAGGCGCCTCAGGGCAACAACTCCGGCTTCGGCAATGTCTTTGATCCGAACGCCCTGTCAGGCGACGGCGAGGACAGCGGCTCCGGAAATTGAACTCCTCTGCCCTGAAACACCAAAGGCGGCCCGAAGGGGCCGCCTTTTCAGTTGCCAGGACCGGCTGTGCTCAGGCCAGCGAGCCTGCCGGATGCCGGTCAGCATAATATTGTTTGCGGAATGCCTGCGGGCTGGTTTTGTACTCACGTTTGAACCATTCCGTCAGGCTGCTGCGCGAGCCAAAGCCGGTGGCGGCCACAATCTCGGCCAGCGGCAGGGTGGTGTGCAACAAAAGCTGGCGCGCCTTTTCGATGCGCAGCTTTCGGTAGGCCGCAAGCGGGCTGGTCTGTGCTTTCTGCTGGAAGCGGCGTTCCAGCTTGCGCGGAGAAACCCCGGCCTGCTGAGCGATGTCGCGGATCAAAAGCGGCTCTTCCAGGTTCTGCTGCATCAGGTCGAGGATCTTGACCACCAGCGCGTCGCCGCCGGCTGTCTGACGCAGCTGCAAGGAGACCTTGGACTGTTCAGAGGCCGGGCCAAAGGCAAGGCCCAGGTAGTCGCAGACTGCATCAGCGATGAAGGCGCCGCGGTCAGCGCGCAGGAAAGCCGCAAGCACGCGCAGCGCAGCGAAACTGCTGACCGCTGTGCTGATGCGGCCTGCCGAGGTGGTCAACGTGCCTGACGGAGCGCAGATCATCTGCTCCTCTTCCGCGGCGGCGGCAAAATTTGTATGTACCGCGGTCTCGATAGCGGCATTCAGGCCGGTTTCCGGCAGCAGGAAAATGGCACTGCCGGCAAACAGGCAGCGCTGTGCCTGGCGGCAGATCCGCTGCAGGCTGGCTTTCTCGCCGGAGTTCAGCGGCCAGCGGCTGGAAATGCCACCGAGGAAAATGACGGTCTGCGGTTTCCAGCCCTCCGGCACGGTACGCATATGCGAGGCCAGATTGCGCACGGCGGTGCGGTAGCCGCTGTCGGGGAACAGATCATTGGCGGCGCGGAAGATTTCGCAGATCATCTGGGCCGCGGCGGGGGAATCTGGCTGCGGCAGAATGATTTCGACATCGTGGAAGCGGGCCTGTGCCGCGCTGTCAGCGGATTGCCGGGGCGCTGGCACGATCAGCGGTTCGAGACGGGACATCATTCTCTCCTCTGAGCGGGTCATGCGGGGTGCCCCGCCGGACAGGCCGGCGGGGTAGAAAGCCTGTTTGATCAGGCTTCAGCTTCTTCGTAGTCCGACATCGGCGGGCAGGTGCAGATCAGGTGACGGTCGCCATAGGCGTTGTCGACCCGGTTCACGGCCGGCCAGTATTTGTCGACGCCGAGGTTGCCCGGCGGGAAGCAGGCCTGTTCGCGGCTGTAGGGACGATCCCATTCACCCACCAGGTCGCGCACCGTGTGCGGCGCGTGCTTCAGCGGGTTGTTTTCGGGGTCGATCTTGCCGTCGATGATGTCCTGCGCCTCCGAGCGGATCGACAGCATGGCGTCGCAGAAGCGGTCCAGCTCATCCTTGGGCTCGGATTCGGTCGGTTCCACCATCAGCGTGCCGGCCACAGGCCAGGACATGGTCGGGGCGTGGAAGCCCGAGTCGACCAGACGCTTGGCGATGTCGTCCACGGTGACGTGGCCTTCATCGTTCAGCGGGCGGGTGTCCAGGATGCACTCATGCGCCACACGGCCCGTTTCCGAGGTGTAAAGGATTTTGTAGGCATCCTTGAGACGGGCTGCGATGTAGTTCGCGTTCAGGATCGCAACTTTGGTCGCCTGGGTCAGACCCTCGCCGCCCATCAGCAGACAGTAGGCCCAGCTGACCGGCAGGATCGAGGGCGAGCCGAACGGAGCCGCCGAAACCGGACCGACTGCAGTGCCGTACTCCGGGTGCCCCGGCAGGTGCTCTTCCAGATGCGCCTTGACGCCGATCGGACCCATGCCGGGGCCGCCGCCGCCATGCGGAATGCAGAAGGTCTTGTGCAGGTTCAGGTGCGAGACGTCGCCGCCAATCTTGCCCGGCTGCGCGAGGCCCACCATGGCGTTCATGTTGGCGCCGTCGATATAAACCTGGCCGCCATGCTCATGAGTGATCTGGCAAACTTCCTGAACGGTTTCCTCGAACACGCCGTGGGTCGACGGGTAAGTGATCATGCAGGCCGCGAGGTTTGCGGAATGCTCCTCGGCCTTGGCGCGGAAGTCGGCGACGTCGATGTTGCCGCTGTCGTCCGACTTCACCGGAACCACCTTGTAGCCCACCATCTGCGCCGATGCCGGGTTGGTGCCGTGCGCGGAGGTCGGGATCAGGCAGATGTTGCGGTGTGCTTCACCCCGGGCTGCGTGATAGTTGCGGATGGTCAAGAGGCCCGCGTATTCGCCCTGCGCACCGGAGTTCGGCTGCTGGGAGATCGCGTCATAGCCGGTGATCTGGCAGAGCTTGTCGTTCAGATCGGCGATCATCTGGTGGTAGCCCTGTGCCTGGTCTTCCGGGCAGAAGGGGTGCAGGTTGCCGAACTCCGGCCAGGTGACCGGGATCATTTCGATGGTCGCGTTCAGCTTCATGGTGCAGGATCCCAGCGGGATCATTGCACGGTCCAGCGCCAAGTCGCGGTCGGCCAGGCGGCGCATGTAGCGGGTGATCTCTGCCTCGGCCCGGTTCTTGTGGAAGATCGGGTGGGTCAGGTACTCGCTTTCACGCAGCGCATAGTCCGGCAGGCGGTAGGCGCGGTTCTTGACGCTGTCGTCCTTCTTCTCGATGCCGAAAGCACCCCAGACCGCTTCGATGGTTTCCGGGCGGGTCTGCTCGTCCAGCGAGACGCCGACGTGGCTGTCGCCGATCTTGCGCAGGTTCACGCCGCGGGCAACGGCTGCCTCCATGACAGTTTTCTGCAGCGGGCCAACCTCGACGGTGATTGTGTCGAAGAAGACTTCCGGCTCCACCTTGAAACCGTGCTCTTCCAGCCCCGCGGCAAGGCGCGAGGTCTTGCGGTGCACCGACTGGGCAATTGCCTTGATGCCGTCGGGGCCGTGGTAGACCGCGTACATCGACGCGATGACAGCCAGCAATGCCTGTGCGGTACAGACGTTGGAGTTGGCTTTTTCGCGGCGGATGTGCTGTTCGCGGGTCTGCAGCGCCAGGCGGTAGGCCTTGTTGCCGCGGGCGTCGACCGACACGCCGATAATGCGGCCGGGCATGGCCCGCTTCAGCTTGTCGGTGGTCGCCATGTAGGCTGCGTGCGGGCCGCCATAGCCCATCGGAACGCCGAAACGCTGGGTGGAGCCGATGGCAATATCCGCACCCATTTCGCCGGGCGACTTCAGCAATGCCAGCGCCAGGATGTCGGCGGCGACAACGGCGATGCCCTTGTGCTCGTGAATGGCTTCGATTTCCTTGGTGAAATCGCGCACGTGGCCGTAGGTGCCGGGGTACTGGAATATCGCACCGAAGACCGCGCCCGGGTCCAGCTCGTCCGGATCGGCAACCACCACGTCGATGCCCAAAGGCTCGGCGCGGGTCTGGATCACGGCGACGGTCTGCGGGTGGCAGTTCTTGTCGACGAAGAAGGCCGCGTTGTTAGCCTTGGAGCGCGAGCCGCGATGCGCCATTGCCATGGCTTCGGCAGCGGCGGTGGCTTCGTCCAGCAGCGAGGCGTTGGCAACATCCAGGCCGGTCAGATCGCTGACCATCGTCTGGAAGTTCAGAAGCGCCTCAAGACGGCCCTGGGAGATTTCCGGCTGATAGGGAGTATATGCAGTGTACCAAGCCGGGTTTTCCAGGATGTTGCGCAGGATCGGCGCCGGGGTGGTGGTGCCGTAGTAGCCCTGGCCGATCAGCGAGGTCAGCACTTTGTTCTTGGAGGCCACCTGCTTCATGTGGAAGAGGGCGTCGCGCTCGGTCATTGCCGGGCCCCAGTCCAGCGCCTCTTTCTGGCGGATGGCGGGCGGCACGGTGGCGTCGATCAGCTCGTCCAGGGTTTTGAAGCCGATCACCTGCAGCATATCCCGCATCTCGGTCGGAGACGGGCCGATATGGCGCCGGTTGGCGAAGTCATAGGCTTCGTAATCGGTAAGTTTGAAGGCCATTACAGAGGTCCTTGTCTGGGGCAATGGACCCCGCCGGACGGTTCCGGCGGGGAGGGGGTGCTTAGCCGATCAGGGCTTTGTAGCCGTCCAGATCCATCAGATCGTCCAGCTGCGACGCGTCCGACAGCTTGATCTTGTAGATCCAGGCGTCGCCTTCCGGGCTTTCGTTCAGGGCGCCGGGGTTGTCGGCCAGGGCTTCGTTCACCTCGACCACTTCGCCGTCCAGCGGCGCGTAGATTTCGGAGGCTGCTTTCACCGACTCGATGACGCCGATCTCGCCGCCTTTTTCGAACTCTTCACCCGCTTCGCGCTGTTCGACGAAAACAACTTCGCCCAGCTGGTCGGCGGCGTGCTGGGTGATGCCCAGGGTTGCCACGTCACCTTCGACGGTGATCCATTCATGCTCTTCAGAGTAATAGGTGGCCATGTTGACTCTCCTGATGATGTCTTAGCGTTTGTAGTTCTGAGTAACGAAGGGCAGGGCGACGATTTCAGCCGGCTGCGCCTTGCCGCGGATGATGAGATTCACCTTGGTGCCTGCGGCGCTGTGATCCGCCGCAACATAGCCCATGGCAACCGGGCCGCCGACAGTGGGGCCGAAGCTGCCAGAGGTGATGGCGCCCAGAGTATCGCCGCTTTCGCTTTGGATTTCCACGCCCTGGCGGGCAGGGGCACGGCCTTCGGGCTTGATGCCGACCAGTTTCTTGGCGGCGCCTTCGGCCAGTTCCTTCTGGATCCGGTCGGCACCGGGGAAGCCGCCTTCTTCCTTGCGGCGCTTCTGGATTGCCCAAGACAGCGACGCCTCGATCGGCGAGGTCGACTGGTCGATGTCGTTGCCATAGAGGCAGAGGCCGGCTTCCAAGCGCAGGCTGTCGCGGGCGCCCAGGCCTGCGGGCTCGCAGTCGTCATGGGCCAGGAATAGCTTGGACACGCGGATCGCGTCGGCTTCCGGGATCGAGATCTCGTAGCCGTCCTCGCCGGTGTAGCCCAGGCGGGAGATGCGGCATTCGACACCGCCGATCTCGGCAATGGCGGTCTCCATGAACTTCAGTTCACGGGCTGCGGGGCACAGCTCGCCGACAACGTCCTCGGCCTTGGGGCCTTGAACGGCAACCAGCGCGCGATCGAAGATCTCGGTTACTTCGACACCGTCCAGATTGGCCTGCATATGCGGGATGTCCTGGTGGCGCAGGGCGGCGTTCACCACCACAAAGTAATGATCGCCAGCGTTGGAGACGATCAAGTCGTCCATGATGCCGCCGCCCTCGTTGGTGAAGAAGCCGTAGCGCGCCTTGCCTTCCTTGAGGGTGGCATAGGCCTGCGGGCAGAGCGTTTCCAGCTTCTCGCCCACGTTTTCACCGCGCAGGATCACCTGGCCCATGTGGGAAACGTCAAACAACGCTGCTTTTTCACGGCACTGCTTGTGCTCGCCCATGATGCCCATGGGATACTGGACCGGCATTTCCCAGCCGGCGAAGTCGACCATTTTGCCGCCAAGCTCGACGTGCAGGTCATAAAGCGGGGTGCGTTTGGGTGCGTCGGTCATCCTGTGCAGCCTTTGAATTACTAGGGTTTCGGGGTGGAGGAGGGCGCAGGACGCGCCCTCCCGGAGAGCTTACTCGGCAGCGTGGCCGGCTTCTTCCGATTTGCCGCCGGTGGCAAAGAACTCTTTCGTCACCTTGAAGACGATCGGGCTCAGCAGCGCCAGGGCGATCAGGTTCGGGATGGCCATCATCGCGTTCAGCGTGTCAGCCAGCAGCCAGATGAAGCCCAGATCGGCGGTTGCACCGAAGTAAATCGCGATGATCCACAGGATGCGGTAGGGCAGCATGACCTTCACACCGAACAGGAACTCCATGCACTTCTCGCCATAATAGGACCAACCAAGGATGGTGGTGAAGGCAAAGATCGACAGAGCGATTGCGATCAGGTAGCCACCGAAGCCGGGCAGCGAGGTTTCGAACGCCAGCGAGGTCAACGCAGCACCGGATTCACCCGAGGTCCAGGCGCCGGAGGCGATGATCGCCAGGCCGGTGATCGAGCAGACAATGATGGTGTCGATGAAGGTGCCCAGCATCGCGATCAGGCCCTGGTTGACCGGACCTTTGGTCTCAGCCGCTGCGTGCGCAATCGGGGCGGAGCCGAGGCCCGCTTCGTTGGAGAACACACCGCGGGCCACACCAAAGCGGATCGCGGCCCAGACCGCCGCACCGGCAAAGCCGCCTTCGGCTGCCGACGGGGTGAAGGCATGGGTGAACACCAAGCCGAACGCGGCGCCGATAGCGTCTGCGTTGATGACCAGCACGATCAGGCCCGCAATGATGTAGCTGACCGCCATGAACGGAACCAGCTTGCCAGCCACTGCGCCGATGCGGGTGATGCCGCCCAGGATCACAGCGCCGGTCAGCACCATCAGCACTACGCCGGTGACAGAGGTGTTGAAGCCGAAGTTGGTTTCCAGCACTTGCGCCACGCCGTTCGCCTGCACACCGTTGCCGATGCCGAAGGCCGCGATGGAGCCGAACACGGCAAAAGCAACACCCAGCCAGGCCCATTTCGCGCCGAGGCCGTTCTTGATGTAGTACATCGGGCCGCCGACGTAGTTGCCTTCTTCGTCCCGCTCGCGGAATTTCACCGCGCAAACAGCTTCGGAATACTTAGTGGCCATGCCGACCAGCGCGGTCATCCACATCCAGAACAGCGCACCGGGGCCACCGAGGAAAACGGCAGTCGCAACGCCTGCGATGTTGCCGGTGCCGATAGTGGCCGACAGCGCGGTCATCAGTGCATTGAACGGGGTGATCTGGCCTTCGCCGGTGCCTTCACGGCCCTTGAACATCAGGCCGAAACCCATGCCCAGTTTGCGGATCGGCATGAATTTCAGGCCGACCTGAAGGAAGAAGCCGACGCCGAGAATGAGGACCAGCATCATCGGCCCCCAAACCACGCCGTTTACGGCTCCTACGATTGAATTTAACGCTTCCATGGGTCTCCTCCCGCTTGCGTTAAGGTTAAATGCCCTTTGCCAAGGCCATCTGACGGGCCTCTTTCAGGGCGGCAAAATCTTCATCCGCGTGGAACGAAGAGCGGGTCAGCGGTGTCGCTGACACATGCAAAAAGCCCTTGGAACGCGCGATCTGTTCCAACTGCGCAAACTCCTCCGGCGACCAGAAGCGGTCGATCGGGTGATGCTTGGGGGTGGGCTGCAAATACTGGCCCACGGTCAGGAAATCGACCTGGGCCGCGCGCAGGTCGTCCATCACCTGGCGCACGTCCTCCAGGGTCTCGCCCAATCCAACCATGATGCCGGATTTGGTGAACAGCTGCGGGTTGGCGCGCTTGGCGTCGTCCAGCAGCCGCAGCGAGGTGTAATAACGCGCGCCAGGGCGCACACGCGGGTAGAGGCGTGGCACCGTTTCCAGGTTGTGATTGAACACGTCGGGGGCGGCCTCGAACACCGCGTCTGCGGCTGCGCCCTTGCCCAGAAAATCCGGGGTCAGCACCTCGATGGTGGTGCCGGGGTTCTGGTGGCGGGTGGCGCGGATGGTTTGGGCGATATGCTCCGCTCCGCCGTCCGCCAGATCATCGCGGTCAACAGAGGTGATCACCACATGGCGCAGTCCCAGCTTCTTGACCGCCGCAGCAACCCGGCCTGGCTCAAACACATCCAGCGTGTCCGGCTTGCCGGTGGTCACGTTGCAAAACGAGCAGCCGCGGGTGCAGACCTCGCCCATGATCATCATGGTGGCGTGGCGCTTGGACCAGCACTCGCCGATGTTGGGGCAGGCAGCCTCTTCGCAGACGGTGGCCAGATCATGCTCCCGCATCAGCTTGCGGGTTTCATAATACTCGGCGCTTTCGATCTTCTTCTTACGGATCCACCGCGGTTTGCGCGGGATGGCGCTGTCGGCCTTGTGGGCCTTTTCCGGGTGGCGGGGGCGCAGCTGGATCGTCATCTGGCGGACCTCCGGATCAGGCGTGAATGGCGCGGCCAAGCGCGTCGAGGCAGGCTTCTTTCACCGCCTCGCCCATCGCTGGGTGTGCGTGGCAGGTGCGCGCTACCTCCTCGACAGTTGCGCCCTTGGTCATTGCCAGCACCAGCTCGGCAATCAGGTCGCCGCCATGGGCGCCGCAGATATGTGCGCCAAGGATCTTGCCCGCTGGCGTTGCCAGCACCTTCACCGCACCGTCAGTTTCACCGGTCGAGCGCGCGCGGGAGTTGGCCATGAAGGCAAACTTGCCGGAGATGTACTCGGTGCCGGCCTCTTTCAGCGCTTCCTCGGTCTGGCCGACGGAGGCAACTTCCGGGTCGGTGTAAACCACGCCGGGCACGGTTTTGTAATCCACATGGCCGTGCTCGCCGGCCAGCATCTCGACACAGGCAACGCCGTCTTCCTCGGCCTTGTGCGCCAGCATCGGGCCGGGCACGCAATCGCCGATCGCATAGATGCCGGGCACCGAGGTCTGGAAGGTTTCATCCACTTCGATGAAGCCTCGCGCGTTGATGGAGACACCCAGCGCTTCCAGCCCAAGGCCGCAGGTGACCGGGCGGCGGCCGATGGCAACCAGCACCTTGTCCGCTGTGATCTGTTCCTGGGTGTCCTTGCCGACGCGGTCCAGGGTCAGGGTCAGGCCGTTTTCACCTCTCTCAATGGACTTCAGCGCGCGGCCCAATTGGAATTTCAGACCGCGCTTGCTCAGTGCGCGCTGGGACAGCTTGGCGATCTCGCCATCGATGCCGGGCAGGATGCGGTCTAGGTATTCCACCACCGTCACCTTGGAGCCAAGGCGTGACCAGACCTGACCGAGTTCAAGCCCGATCACGCCGGCGCCGATCACCACCAAATGCTCTGGCGCGGCTTCAAGCGCCAGCGCTCCGGTGCTGCTCAGCACGTCCACCTCGTCGATCTCCACGCCTGGGAGGGGGGTGGGTTCCGAACCGGTGGCAATCAGAATGTTTTTTGCGGTGTAGCTGTCTTCCCCCACCTGCACCTGGCCGGGTGCCGGAATGCTGGCCCAGCCTTCGATGTGGTCGACGCCGTTCTTCTTGAACAGGAAGGCGATGCCCTTGGTCAGGTCACCAACAATTTTGTCCTTGCGGGCCATCAGCGCCCCCAGATCCAGGCTGACGCCTTCAACGGAAATGCCGTGGGCGGCGATGTGGGACAGCTCGGCGTATTTGGCGGACGAAGTCAGCAGCGCCTTGGAAGGAATGCAGCCAACGTTGAGGCATGTGCCGCCCAGCGAGCCGCGGCCTTCGACACAGGCAACCTTCATGCCCAGCTGTGCAGCACGGATTGCTGCGACATAACCGCCCGGACCGGCTCCGATCACGATCAGATCATATGCGCTCATGTGGTTTCTCCTCCGAAATGCGGTTCAGGACCGGCACGTATTCAGCCGTATACGACGTTGCGTCTCCTATAGGAAACTTTTTCCCTCTTGCAAACAAAAAGTGCGATCACGGAAATTTTGACCGGAAAATACATCAAAGCTAAAGTGTTTGCGGATCAGGAGAATTCGCAGAAATGGAACCAATTCCCTCAGAAGAAACAGGACTGGGCCCCGAGGCCATGGAAGCCCCGGATGGCGAAGTTCTAGGAAAAATGATTCGCGAAGCCCGCAAAGAAAAGGGGCTGACATTGGAGGAGGCCGCCAAGGCAGCAGCCATTGGCAGGTCCACTTTGTCCAAGATCGAGAACAACCAGACCCGTCCCAGTTTCGAGATCATCCGCCGCCTGATGCAGACGCTGGAACTGGAAACACCGCAGTTGTTTGTGCAGTCCAGTCAAAGCGGCGTCACCGGGCGCCGGGACTTCACCCGCACTGGCGAGGGCGAGCACAAGGAAACCTCGACCTATGATCATGAACTGTTGTGCAGCGAGCTGACCAGCAAGCGCATGGTGCCTTATATCAGTACCATCAAGGCCCGGGATGTGACCGAGTTTGACAATTGGGTGCGCCACCAGGGGGAGGAGTTCATGTTCGTGCTGAGCGGGGAGCTGATCCTTTATACGGAGCATTACCGGCCGTTGCGCATGGGGGTCGGGGATTCCGTTTATTATGACAGCGGCATGGGCCACGGCTGTGTTTCCGTCAGTGAAGAAGACGCCAAGGTGCTTTGGGTGTCGTTGGAGGGATAAACGCAGCAAGGCGCTCTTTGGCGTGAAAACATCCCGTCAGCTGCCGCTGAAACAGGCATTTCCGGCCTGCGCGACCTCAGTTGGCCTGGTGCAGCCCGCCTTTCGGTAATGACGCAAAACGCGGCGCATTGAGATAGCGGGGCGTCCCCTCTGCCGATCGCTCCGCAACCTTCAGCAATCGCGAAGCGGTGTAGGCTGTCTGTAACGTAATGCCTTTAATTTCAGGCTGATTGACGTGCAGGCAGCGCGTCCAGGCTGATCGTGAACCGGATTGTGGTGCCGGCCTCAGTTTGCGGGTCGCACCAGATAAGTCCTTTGTGCCGCTTGGCGATTTTTGCGCAGGTTGCCAGCCCCAGGCCGGTGCCAGGCTGCTCGCTGCCGCGTTGCAGCCGCTTGAAGGGCTCAAAAATCTTATCCCGGTATTCCGGCGGCACGCCAATGCCATTGTCGGCTACAGAGATCATCAGCCCCGGCTGGGCTGGTTCCGCGGTTATTACGATCTCAGGTGTTTTGCCGCCGCTGTACTTTATTGCGTTGCCAATCAGGTTCTGCAGCAACTGCACAATATCGGGTGGAAAACAGACCACCCTCAGCCCACCGGACTGCCAATCAATGCGGGCACCGGATTCTGCCAGATCCTGCGCAAGGACAGCACGCAAGCTGTCGAACAGGCTGTCAACGGTTACTCGCTCTGCCCGGCCGTCGCTGTGCGGGTTGATATGGCTGGCAAGCCGCTCAATCAGCTCGGATGTTTTGTTTACCGACTTCTTCATCAGGTCGAATTGCCGGGCAACCTCGTCCAGGTCACCGTCAGCATACTCTTCCTGGATCTGATCGCACAGGAACTTGATTGCCCGCAACGGCGCCCGCATGTCGTGAACCAGAACGTCGGAGAAAAGCCTCAGCTCGTTTTGCTGTTCCTGAATGCGCCAGCGCATATCCGAAACTTTCAGCCCGTTTGCGATCATCCGTTTCAGTGCCTCTGCACTGAGCGCCGACTTCGGAATGTAGTCACTGGCGCCGGCCAGGATAACGCTTTTGGCAATCTCCTCATCGCCATGGCCAGTGGTCATGAACAGCACCGCCCGTGGCCAGGCTTCATTCAAACGTGCAATCAGGTCGAGCCCGGTTCCGTCCGGCAGCAGGTAGTCGAGGAAAATCACGTCCGCCGGCTGCCCGGCAAACCCCAGCGCTTTCTCGCCGCTGTCGGCTTCGGAGATGCTGGCGTCCGGGTGAGGCTGCTTTAGTAACCGGCGCAGCAGTTTCCGGTCGCCGGCGTCATCTTCAATGAGCAGGATGTTGAGCGCCGCCATCGGTCACCTTTCTGATGTGGATTTCGGGCAGTTCGACAATCCGCCAGTAATTGTCGAGCGTTGCCATTAGGTCGGTAAACATGTCGCCGGCCTTTGATTTCAGTATGTAGCCTGCGACATTGTTGGCATAAGCCTCAGAGATGTCCCGATCGTCATCCGAGGTTGTCAGCACGATGAACAGGATATTGTGCAGTACCGGGTCCGCGCGGATTTCCCGCAGAAGCTCAATCCCGTTCTTGCGTGGCATGTTAATGTCGCTCAGCACCACGAAATGAGGCGGCGGAACCTGACTCATTTCACCACGCAGGAAGGCCAAGGCCTCGACCCCGTCAGCAAACCGGGTAACTGGATTGGCAATCCTGGCCTGCTCAAACGCGCGCCGCAAGGCCTTTGCGTCGCCGTCATCATCTTCCACCAGAATGATGTTCAGGGCAGGGCGGCTGGCGTTCCGGGGGCTTTGCATCGTGCTGACGCTCCTTTCTGCCGGGGCTTGGTGCTGTTCGGTGCGATCACCAGCTGGAGGGCTGGAAGAAGCGCGGCGGTCCCCTACTGGAGAAGGGTTGGGGACACGCGGGCTGTCACTTCGCGGGTGTCTTCGATCACGCTGTCCAGATCATCCATGAAGGCCACCAGATCCTTGCAGCTGCGTTCAAGCATCGACACATCCGACAGCACGGCTGGAGAAAAACTGTCATCCTGGCGGGCTTGCGACTTGACGATCCTGACCCCGGCAAGCGTCCGGCTCAGCAGCAGGCGCAGATCGGGGCCGCAGCCGACGATGAAGCGCTGAAAGATCCGCTTCAGTTCCTTCTCTGAAGCTTTGGCGCTGGAGAGCTGGCCGTAAAGGGCCCGCCTTTCGATGGCGGAGGCAATAGACTTTATCAGCGCATCCACAGAAAGCTCTTCCTTGACGATGTAATCGGAGCACCCCCGGCGCATGGCTTCGACGGCAGTCTGGTAGCTGGTGACGCTAGTGAGCATGATCGGGACGGCTTGGACCTGTTCCTCGTGGCTCAGCAGAAGTTTCAGCGCATCCAGGCCGGTATCCATGCCAAGATTGTGGTCCAGAAAAACCAGGTCGTACTGCTCCTTGTCCAGCAGCTTGCGCATTTCCTCCAGATTGGCAGCCTCAAAGAACTCGGCTTCCATTCCAGCCTTGCGGCACAGCTTTTTTAGGCGCAACCGGTCTATTTCGTCATCATCAACCGAAAGGATGTTGAGGATTACGGGCGGCATGAAGGGCGGTGCAGCCCCTTTCTGAAAACGAATGTTACTCATCCTGGTACCCCTTTGAATTGACACAGCGCCCGGAACTAAAATTCGGAACGCAATCTACTCTGGATTGTGTATATCACACAAGATCACGCTAAGGGTTATTATCAGGCGAGATTTGATTAAAGAACACTAAGCCGCTGCATGAGGGGGGAGGATTTTGCGGTTTCAATTCGCAGTTTGCTGAACTTTTATGGAAAAATTTCGGAGCGGCGTGCCTGCACGCGGGCTGGTAATCTGAATGCTGTGCGGAAGTTAAAACTTATTGAAAAATTGGCGTTTTTTAGGGGGCTGTTGCAGCAAGCTGGAGAAGGGGCTTGCAAGCGAGTGCCGCGGCCCTGGAAACTTATCGGCTGGAGTGGCGTCCGGTGGCCGCAAGCGGCCTGGCAGCCAGCCGCGTTCAGGCACAGGTTGCCATAGTCTGAAGGCGCCGCAGGTTTTTGCGGCGCCTCCGGTGAGTTTTCAGAAGTCCTGCCAGAGATCGCGGGCAGCGCTGCCGTTGGAAGCTGCCGCTGCGGGTGCCGGGCTGGCCTCGATGTCCCAGTTGTCCTCGCCATGCGCCGAGGGCGCAGGCTTGGCGGCCGGGACGGCGGCCGGGGCCGCTGCAGGCGCCGGGCGGGCGGGGGCCGCGCCGCCGGAGACCCGGAAATGCGCCACCAGCTCGGCCAGTTTGCCGGCATCGGTGTTCAGCATGTGGCCGGCTGCTGTGGCCTCCTCCACCATCGCCGCGTTCTGCTG